>CAZVTW010000942.1:0-1959 GCA_964629805.1 uncultured Bacteroidales bacterium
AAAAAAATCTGAAACCTATCTGAATTATACCATGTGGGGGATTGTGTCAGGTTTAATTTTTGTAATTATTTCCTGGACATTCAGTTTCATATATGGAGGATATAAATCATTTTCTACAGGAATTTTATATATCCATACAGAAACACCTTTAATATTTTTAATTGATTTATTACCGTTTTTTCTGGGTTTTGCAGGATACTACTTCTCAGAGCAAATAAACAATGTTCGTGATATATATGCAGATGGAATCGAATCCCGCAATAAGCTGATTAAAAGTAACGCCAATCTGGCAAAAATGATTGGAAAAGATGAATTTAATGAGCGAATAAAAAAATATAAACGTACGGATGAATTAAGCAAATCTCTCATTTTATTGCATCAAAACCTTATTGAGTCAAGCAAAAAAGAGGAGGAACTTAACTGGATAGCACGGGGTAAAGATTTAATTTCTAATATTTTGAGGCAACATAATGTGATTGATGTCCTGGCATATGAAACACTGGTCAATATCATAAAATATATTAACGCAATCCAGGGGGCTTTTTACATTTTTGATGATGAAAAAAAGAAACTCACCAATGTTGCTTCATACGCATATAACAGGCGGAAATATTTAAACCAGGTATATGAAATTGGACAGGGACTTATTGGGCAGGCTGCATATGAGATGGATATTATATACAGAAAAGAAATTCCTGCTGATTATGTCACCATTTCATCAGGAATTATTGGCGATGCAAAACCCCAAACCATATTAATCGTCCCGCTTATTGGTGATGAAAAACTCCAGGGTGTTATTGAATTGGCATCATTAGAATCGGATATTCCTGATCTCACCCTCAAATTTGTCAAAGAACTCGGTAATATAATAGGTCAAACTATTTTTAACCTCAAAGCAAATATAAGAACTGAAAAATTATTGAAAGATGCACAGATAATGACCAGGGAGCTTAAAGCAAATGAAGAGACCCTGAAAAGGAATGCCGAAGAAATGGCCAAAACACAGAAAGAACTTGAGGAATCAAATAAAAACCTTGAGGCAAAAATTGTTGAGGCCGAAAATGCTCAGAAACGACTCCATTCTTTACTGGAAAATGCTTCGGAGATTATTTCTATTATCGGAGAAGATGAATTATTAAAATACGAGAGTCCGTCTGTTAAAAGGATTTTGGGTTATCAACCTGAAGATGTCATTGGAAAGAATACATTTGATGAGGTTTATAAGGAAGCAGGAAGCAAGTTAAGAAAAATATTTACACAATTATTATTACATCCTGACACCCCACAGACTGTTCAATATCAGTATAAAAAAGATGAAAATGAGGTGCTCTGGCTGGAAACCACCGGACGAAATTTATTATCTGACCCTGCTATAAACGGTGTCATCTTTAATACACGGGATATTACAGTAAGAAAGATTGCAGAAAAAGCCCAGAGAATGTCTGGTCAAATGCAGGCTCTGTCTGAAAACTCTCCTGATATGATTGTCCGTCTGGGGGTAGAAGGAGAATTTTTCTATGTTAATCCCGTTGTTGAACAGTTTACAGGTGTTATTACCAACGACATTATAAACAAAACTCTTCTTGAAGTCAGTATTGATCCGAAGATTATAGATTTTTTTACTGAAACATTAGAGAAAGTTAGTATAACAAAAGAAAAGCTGAATACTGAGACTGTATTTCCTTCATTAACCGGCAAAAGGGTAATGCAGGTGAATGCTATTCCGGAATTCAATGAAGAAAACGAACTTGAATCGGTTCTGCTGGTCGCTCATGATATTACTGAAAACAAAAAGATTGAAGAAGAAATCAGGGAAAAGAACAAAAATATTAATGATTCGATCAACTACGCCACCAGGATTCAATCTGCCTTATTGCCAGATAATAAATATATCAGGGAGTATTTACCAAATTCTTTCATTTTCTTTAAACCAAAAGAATCCATTAGTGGTGATTTCCC
>CAZVTW010000943.1:0-1958 GCA_964629805.1 uncultured Bacteroidales bacterium
AAGGTTTCTTTGAGCCAGAATTCTTTTTCGTTGAAAAAATACTGGAAGGTATCTTCCCGGCTGATTCCTTTGTTCAGGTCTGCCCAGAAGGACTGATATGCAATGTTTTTAACTTTTTCTTTCAGCATGAATTGTCCCTGATGCTTGCCGTTAAGGTTTTCGAGGTCCATTCCGGTCATTTCAAGGAATTTTTTATTTGCATAGACAAATTCGCCATGAACATTATACTCAACAGCGGCAACGGTGTTATTTATGGCCTCCAGGTAACCTTTTAACTCCCGTTCATGTTTTTGAATCTTGTCTTCATGTTTTTTGAGGTTAAATTCAACCCGCTGGATTTTATCTTCATAATCTTCCTGCTGCTTCAGGTTCTTTTTCTTTTCTTCTTCTATCTGATGCTCAAGCTCGTTCTGTGTGGCTTTCATTTTTTCAATCCTCTGCCTGACAACCTCCTCCTGCTGAGCCAGCCGTTCTGATTTTTCCTGCGATTCGGCAAGGAGCTTAGATGTCTGGATATTAATTTTGACACTGGAAATGGTTGAGGCAATACTTTCACCCAATTTTTCGACAAATTCTATCTGGTATGGCTGAAATTCATTGAATGAGGCAATCTCAACAACACCAAATACCTCTTCGTTAATTTTTAGTGGCACAACAAGCAGGCTTCTTGGACTCTCTTTACCCAATCCGGATGAAATTTTAATGTAATCCTGCGGTATGTCAGTCATATAAATCGATTCTTTTTCCTGAACACATTGTCCGACAATATTTACACCGATTTCAATCCGTTTCTGCATGTATTTTTTGCGTCCATAGGCATAACAAGAAACCATTTCGATATAAACATCCTCTTTGTTATAATCATTGATGATATAAAAACCGCCGCTGTTAGCATCAAGATATTTGACCAGATTACTGATGATTCTGAAGGAAAATTCCTCCATATCATCATTACTCATCCTGAGTATTTCTCCAAATTTGGCAAGGCCTTGTGCTGCCCAGCTTCTCTGCCGGTCTTCCTGTTTGCGTTTTTCTTCTTCACGTGCCGCTTTCTGGAGGTTTTCACGCATGAGGATTAGTGAATTGCCCAATACATCCTGTTCACTCAATGGTTCGAATTTACTGCCAAAGTCTCCTTCCCCTATCTTAAGTGAAAATTCAGAGGTCTTTTTCAGTCCTTTTACAAGCACATTCAGGGCATTTGCCATCTCGCCAATCTCATCAGAACTCACCCTGATATCGTTTTTCGGCAGGATTCCTTTCCCCATGTTCAGGATTATCTGTTTTAAATAGTTTACACGGGAAACCAGCGCCTGGGTAATTGTTAAACCAATGGCAATAACAAAGATGATGAGAATAATTGCCATGATAAAGATCAGTCGCTGGAGGTATTTAAAGTCTTCCCGCATCCTGACATTTGTTGCTTCGGTTACTTTTTCCTGGTTCTCAATCAGTGTGTTGAGTTGCTCAAGTATCCTGTTTGTTAAAACCATCACTTCACCGTCCTGGTCAGTCTGAAGGTAGATCGGGAAAGTCACCATCATGTCGTCATAGCTTTCGAAAGAACTGAGTTGAGCCATAATAGACTGGTGAATGTTAATGAGGCTGTCGATAGATTCGGTGACTTGCCAGTATAGTTCCTGGTCCCCTTTATTGGGCCAGTCCTCGACAAGCTCTTCAAGCGCTTTTTCGGTTCGGGGTATATCTTTGGAATGGATTTCCCGCAGTCTGTTTTTGTCAGGTGTATCGTCTTTACGGTCTATGTATACCCAGTTTTTGATGAGGATTTTTGTATTAGTAACAAGCCAGTACAAGTCATTTAAATGTGCAGAAGAAGGGGCGTAGACCTCTGTAATGACATTAAGGTTTTGCTCAAGGTTGCGGTCAAGTGTCCGGTAGTTTAAAATACTGGTTAAAATCACAACTAAAAAAAGCAGGCCGAAACCGGCAAATAATTT
>CAZVTW010000944.1:0-1958 GCA_964629805.1 uncultured Bacteroidales bacterium
ATAGTATCTTAATTCTTATTTTCTTGTATTTTTTGGCAGAAACTATTATTTACAACGCTGCCGGGTGCAAGCACGCCGGCAGGTTTAGCGCTCAAACCCAATAAGGTTAAAAAATATTGGCATTTTTCATTTATCACTTAACATTTTATTAACTAAGTAAAGTCCGGATAATAATTCAGAATCTTAGCAATCCAGGCAGTTTTTTGCCTCATGGCAGATACCTGTAGGAAAGATAGATTCCTCCCTACGGTCGGAATGACCTTACTATCGGGGTAATTTACAGGATGAAGGATGAGGAAAGCGGAGCTTTCCTCATCCTTCATCCCAAAACCAAAAAGCCTCAGTCATTCCGACCGTAGGGAGGAATCTCGCACAAAAAAAACATACAGAGAAAAAAGTGTTAACTACTTTAACAACTTTTTGAAAAATGCCAGAATATGAATGAAATATTTCATTATTCATGTATTTGAAGTTATTTACAGGATACAAAGAGCCAACAGAGGTTAAATTTTCAAAAAAAATACATTAAGAAATAATTTTTCTTGACAAGAAATTTGTTTTGAATTTATTTTATTAATACTTTTGGTGCTTAGTAGAGGAAATCAGTTATTTAAGGGGCTAAAATTGGATTTTCTTCTCAAATATTTTACATTAGTTATTCAATTATTACGATTACAGGTTGAAATTTTCGGCATGAAAGTTTTGACTATTGTATGAAATATCCTTATCTTTAGGAAAAAATTTTTAACCTTTAAATTTTAAATAATATGAAAATGAATTGTTACATAACGAACCTGTTACAAAAGCTGAGCTTCACGGCTTTCCTGATATTATTCCTGACGGTGGGATATACGGTCAATGCCCAGGAAGAGGACGAAAGTGAGGAAGCAGCAGCCGAAGAGGTTGAATCGAAACCTAAAAAGGAAAATACATTCTGGAAGAATCTGGAATGGGGTCCAAAAGCCGGAGTCACATTTAGTAATTTCTATGATTACGGCAGTGATATCTCCGAATACAGGGCCGGATTTATTGGAGGTGTTTCATTTGTATACCCGGTATCAAATTTAATTTCCGTAGGAATTGAAGGTTTATATGCTATTCAGGGCGCTAATGAAGTTAACCCAAGTTTGTTTTATCCTGAAGGAGAGCTTAAACACACAAATCTTGATGTTTCACTCCATACAATTGAACTTCCGGTGATAGCCACCATTGATTTATCCACTGAGGCAGATCCGGATGTTATCCCTTATCTTATTCTGGGAAATTCATTCGGTTTGAATCTTATGGCAGAAGGAGAATCAACCTGGCAATTCAGCGATGGCGCTGAAAAGAACGGAATAGATAACCTGACAGAAAAATTTCAGGCACAAAATTTTGGTTTAATAGGAGGTCTGGGCTTTGAAATTATTCAGAAAAGAGGACCAGCCAAACCAATGTTGTATACCTTAGAATTCCGCTACAGGTTCGGTTATTCAGACATGGGCAACATACCAAAAGATCAGATAGAACAATTTGATGATTTTAATAATAATTATTTTGCTGCGACATTTGGACTAAAGTTTTAAGCAGCAGGAAAAAAACATTATTTTTATCAATATAAAAAAGCCGTCAGGATTAGATTCTGCCGGCTTTTTTTGTTGGTTTCAATTCTCTGTAAAGACAAAGAAAATAGACATATAACACTCCTTCATGACGCTTCCATTGACCTTGGGACAATAGAAGGTGAGTGCATAGCGTCGTTATTTGACGTGTTGTTGGAATTTTTTTTACGGTAAAAAGACACACCCCTGCATGCACACTGGCCAACGCGCCCCCCCTCTCTCACCCACAAGCTGGCGAGGCAGGGGGGGTGACCGGCTATCGCCGATTTGAGCTGGAGGCGGGATTGGTGATTTTTTAGGGTGGTATGATTTGGGAAGAACAGGTCGGAGAGGAATTTGACAGGTGATTAACCCCCA
>CAZVTW010000945.1:0-1957 GCA_964629805.1 uncultured Bacteroidales bacterium
TGCCGACAATCACTCCTGTTGCGTCATATTCATTTTTAAAAAGATAGGGGTATTTAAAAACAAAAAACTCTTTTTGCCGTAAAAAAATTCCTTCATTAATAAGCTTTTGTCTTAATTTTTTATGTTTAACATGCAATTTGCAGTTATGATTTAAACTCGCTTTTGAACCGGCAGTAACAAGAAAGCCTTTATATACTTTTAATCCTTTAGCTTCAACTTTTTTATCAAAAAGTTGAAAACTGTATACTGGTGAAACATCAATGAATGTGTCGCCTTTTAATATCGTGTCGACTATATTCCCGCAAATACCATCAACACAGTCTGTCATGCCTCAGTCGGAAATGGACAAATCCTTAAAATTTGTTAGTATATTGTAGATAACTTTTGAAAGGATTTGTTATGGGTCAGAAACGTAGAAAATTTGATGTTAACCAGAAAGTGAAGATTCTCCGAGAACACCTCATCGACAGGTTTCCTCTATCGCAGGTCTGTGACCGTTACGGCATCGCTCCCACTCAGTTTTATCAGTGGCAGAAGCAATTCTTCGAGAACGGAGCGGCCTCCTTCGAGGCGGCAGGCAAAGCAAAGGATCGCCGCGAGAAAAAACTTCAGCAGCAAATCGACAAGCTTCAGGAAAAAATCAGCCACAAAGACGAAGTAATCGCTGAGCTGGTCGAGCACAACATCGACTTAAAAAAAAAGCATGGACAGGCCTGAATGGTCAGTGGGCCGAGCCTGACCTGCGAGATGAGGTTGTAGATTATGTTCGCTACTGGTCGCAGAAAACGGAGACAAAGGTAAACACAATGATCAAAAGAATCGGCATATCATCCAGCAAGTTTTACAATTGGCAGAGCCGTTACGGCAAAGTCAACGAACACAACGCGCTGGTACCTCGCGATTTCTGGCTGACCGATGAAGAAAAACAGGCAATCATCGATTACTATCTTGAGCATCCGCTGGAAGGTTATCGCCGCCTGTGCTACATGATGATCGATGAAGATGTTACCGCGGTCAGTCCTTCCAGCGTATATCGAGTACTTTCCGATGCGGATTTGCTTAACCGGTGGAACCGAAAGGAATCAAAGAAAGGCACCGGCTTCAATCAGCCCTTAAAACCGCACGAACACTGGCATATAGACATTTCGTACATTAACATCTGTGGCACATTTTACTACCTTTGCAGCGTACTTGACGGTTTCAGCAGATATATTGTTCACTGGGAAATACGCGAATCGATGAAAGAGGCCGACGTGGAAATAATCCTGCAGCGGGCACGGGAAAAATATCCTGATGCACAGCCGCGAATAATCTCCGACAATGGCCCGCAGTTTATCTCGCGGGACTTCAAAGAATTTATCCGAATAAGCGGTATGAGCCATGTCAAGACATCGCCATATTATCCGCAGAGCAACGGCAAACTGGAGCGTTTCCATAAAACCCTTAAGGGTGAATGTGTCAGAATAAAAACTCCTCTGTCTGTGCAGCAGGCCCAAAAACTTATAACAGAATTTGTTGACCATTATAACCATCAGCGACTGCACAGCGCGATAGGATACATAACGCCTTTGGATAAACTTCAGGGCCGGGCTGAACATATACATGCCCAGCGGGAAAGAAAACTGGAGGCCGCCAGAGAAGCACGTAGAATCCGGAGAAAAGCAAGTTGACAAAAGAGGGAAAATCTGCAATAATAAGCATGGCCGGCCAAGCGGAAGCAGGCTCTGTGGAGGCACAACCTGCCAGGAATAACCGGCTCAAGGCGACGAATTGTAACCGGAGTGACAATTGCAAAACCGCCGCACCAGTACGTAAAAACAGACAATTCAGAGCTTTGCCATGCCTCAAAAAACCTGATAAAAAAGCGCCGCCAAAGGCGGCCTCAATACCTGCCGAAGGCAGAAATAGTCAATTAAACGTAAAACGGTTTTGTCCAATTCACGCTGAACCAGGACAC
>CAZVTW010000946.1:0-1955 GCA_964629805.1 uncultured Bacteroidales bacterium
TCCGGGATTAAACGATGCCTTGCGCCTTTATCTTTCGAATTTACTGAGTTCAGAACCTTAACATTTTAATTCTCTCCGGTATTTTTCGCATCAAACCATTAATTAAATCAAACAACTGAAAATAAGAATTAAAAAAAATTGATCATCAGGATTAAAACCTTTATATTTGGCAAAAGCTCAAAAATCGATGATCATGAATTTATTTAAACGCTGTATTTTAGCTTCCCTGGTAGCAATATTTGCCCTTTCGTGCGGTGAAGATGCTTATCACCCTGATGTTGTCAGTTGTTTTGAAACAGACTATGTCATTTATGAAGTTGGAGAACCGGTTAAATTTTATAATTGCTCCAGGCATGCTGACAGCTTCCTGTGGGATTTTGGCGACGGATCAGTTGCTCATTCACCAGAGCCGGTGTATGAATATATCTATCCCGGCGAATACCTTGTTGTCTTAAAGGCCTTTTCTGGTGACTATGTATCTGAATTTACAAAAAGGATAACGATTGTACCACCTACCGAACTGTCGATAGCCGTATTTTATTATGGCACCACGGACCCGGTCAGAGACTGTGAAATAACATTGTTCGAAACCTTCCAGGAGTATGACCGTTTTTTATCAGGCCAGGATTATTATTACATTGCTGAAGGACTAACTGATGAATACGGCGAACTACTCATCACCGGCCTGCAACCCATTGAATATTATGTTGACGCTTACAAACCAATAGCCGGTTCAGGGTCTTATTACAGCAACGAAGCAGATTATTTCAGAATTCCACCCCTGATTCCAAATGAACTCAACCTGTTTGATGTTTATGTTGAATATTTTACCTACAAGAAAAACAGCCGAAAAAAAGGTGCATACCGTATAAAAAGTATAAAAAGAAGGGAGGACTCATTTGTGGGAGACTACTAAATACGCCATATGATAAGTATATTAAAAAAAACATATTTTCTCTCACCCAAATTGAGCGATTTTCGCTCACTGCCTGCCCCGTGCACGAAGTGTCGGGGACAAACAAATTGTAAGGTTTTCACCTTCACCTATTCGGTGAAAACCAACAATTTCTAAGTCGGGGTTAAACCTAAGTAAAGCGCTTTTTCACTTCGTTCAAACCGCTCAACTTAGGTCTCATTCCTATCTTATAAATTGAAAGGCGGGGCTTTAATGTTTTCTTTATTTATCATGATTATTTTGTCCGTTTTCCTGGGAATGCTTTCTATCACATCCCATTTTGATCACTTTGTATTCAACCGTACACTTATTCTTGATCATGCCTGGGCAGATGTTTATTCGACATTTGACTATTTACTTGAACATGAAACCGGATTTGATGAAAAAAAGGGCAACCCTGCATTAAACAGGCGTTTCCAAAAGACTGAAAGGACTATATTTTTTAACCATCACACCGCTGTTTTATTGCAAACACCTTCCCGGTGAAGCAACCTGTCTGCACTTTTTTTTTATTGAAATTTTTATCCGGACTATTCCCGGAACCGATAACCCATCAAAATAATAGTACCAACCTGCATTTTTTTTAACTAAAATTTCTTTTCCCCGCGCACTATATCTAAAGCGGGAAAGCCACATTCTGCCCGCCGGTTAAAGCTGGAGGCAGCGGCCTTAGGGTTTTGTTGGCTTTTGGGCTTTTCTTTCCCGCCAAAAGCCTACAAACACTTAAGCTGGTGCCGGAAGCTGCTGCCCGTCACAGGCCACTGCCAGGCTGTGGATCGGCCATCCGGCAGATGAAAGACTGGCATACCTGCACCTTAGAAAACCGTTAACCGGAGCGTCAACGAAGGTTAACAAAACCCAAATAGCAGGCCTGGAGGCCTGGGGCAACGGCGGGTACAAACAACAGGGAGCACGAAGCAGGCAAGGGAGCGACGGATGGAAAGCCTTGGCAGGAATTGCCGGCGAGAGTGCGGGAGGGCGAACATGAAGCCAGGCAGCA
>CAZVTW010000947.1:0-1954 GCA_964629805.1 uncultured Bacteroidales bacterium
ATCATTAAAGCATTGTATCTTTTTTTAAATGGATATTGGTGTTTTTAAGTACAAAATATAAAATTTATAGTATTATTTTTTTTATTGAAGTTTAAGTAATTTGCATATTAAATATATATTAAATATTTAGCACGATTTCCATTTCAAGTACTTGAGTAAAGTATAGCTATGGATATCCAATCAAAAAGTTGCATTTGTGACTTGGTTTCAGCTTGTAATTAACATTTAAAAACTTCGTGTAGCGGATAAAAGAAGTTTACTTTTCCTGGAAATAAAGCAGAATTCCAATTCAGCTTTTGTGGAGTTGTTTCATCTTTATTACTTAAGGTTGTTTTTTGCCTATGATGTAATTAATAGCTTTCTTTCACCCAAAGAGTATAATTAATTGATTTATAATAAAGAGAAATTAAAGCCATATGGCACAGTTTTTATTTTTTTAACTAAATATTAGAGTATTATGAAAACTATTAAACATACACTATTTTATTATGCGGTTAATATTTTGGCCGCTGGCATGTTTTTATTGTGTTATTGTCATCAATTGGCAGCACAAGACCCGGTATATCCAAATCATCCAACAGGTAAAAAGCTCATAGTCTTACAAGCATACCAATATTTGGACTGGTCACCTGAATTAGCGACAAATCTGACCACGATGCAAACGGATCGCCCTTACGTTGATGGTGTGTGTTTCCATAATGGACCATATGATTATTTACCGCGAATGATGTTTAATGATGAAGTTTGGACAACAACAAGCCTGCGCTTTGATGAGTTGGAAACTATTGCAACAAAATGGACAACTTTTACTGATAATTTCATCTTGATATGGGGGCATTCAAGAAATGTTGACCCGGATTTTTTCAATGATGAACTATGGTCAAAGATCATTGCCAATGCTGAACTATTGGGCGAAGCAGTTGCAATAGCAGGATGCAAAGGTATTATGTTTGACCCTGAATTTTATTCAGGTGGAGAAACTTATAGCCCCTGGTGGTATACAGTTCCTTCCGGCCACACACATGTAGGGGAACCACCTTATGTTGCAAACGGATATACTTTTGAGCAGGCAAACGCAAAAGCCAGACAAAGGGGGAAGGAGTTTATACAGGCGTTGCAGCTTCATATGCCCCATATCACTTTAATGACTACATTTTTATATGAATATATTTGGGAATATTGTTATGGAGATATAAATAATCTATCGGGATCGCATTATGCTCTGTTATCCGGATTTGCAGACGGAATGCTTGAAGGATTAAACCCCGGAAGTGTGCTTGTTGATGGCAATGAAACTTCATATTATTATTCATCAACTCCGGCTTTTGACAATGATGTAAGCAGGGAGCAAAGTTATCCTTATTTGAGACTTACCGGTATCCCATCAGTTTGCGATCCTGCACTGCTTTCAAAATGGAATCTGCAAGGGCAAATTGCCATGGCGCCATACATTGATTATTATCTCAATGCAAGCAATGCAACAAATAGAAATAACTGGATAAAAAACAATGTGTATTATGGCTTGCTTACTACAGATAAATATACCTGGATGTATATAGAAGAACTTAATTTTTGGACAGGTGAAGGCGCACCAACGAATGCTGATGTATTCGGTAGTATTAGCAGCGCTTCAACTCTATTCAAAGCCGGATCAGCTTTGGGTTTTGACATGATGTCAAACACTTCTTGGATATCTGAACCTTCAGTTACCATTACAAGTTCTGATAACAATACACCGGGTGACATTACTATTGACGCGACTGTTGATCCGCCAACTTCAATATCTAAAGTTGAGTTTTATGCAAATTCTCAAAAAATAGGAGAAGATGCAACATCACCTTACAGTCATACAGCCTCATTCTTAAGCGCTGACTATACCATCTATGCAAGAGCAATTAAAACCGATGGCACACATAACACTTCCGAACCAAAAATTCTTATAGCAGCAGGTGGT
>CAZVTW010000948.1:0-1949 GCA_964629805.1 uncultured Bacteroidales bacterium
TAGGTTGTAAGCGGTTAAAAAAGAAGGGATAAGGCATAGAAATAGTGCTAAGATTTTGGAGCAAGAATGTATAACCCACAGATTGGCAGGTGGATGGCCGCTGACCCGGTGACAGAATATACAACACCTTATGCATACGTGGCCAACGATCCGGTCAACTTCTTTGATCCGAACGGGATGTATAGAAACTTCAAAAGAGACGAAGATGAAGAGGGTGAAGATACTGGAAGTATTCGAAGTGGAATGGCTACATCCAAAGAAAATTGGATCACCAGAGGAGGCTTGGTAAGTCATAGTACTTCTTATTTTTCAGGAGGCCAGTATGTTGCAACTGATTGGTATGATGTAGGTAGTGTCGATGGTGAAATAGTATCTGTCAATTACAGAGAAACAACCTGGGAATATATCCCTGGAAGAACAGAATCAACTTTTAATCCTCGTTACGATGTCGGGCAAGAAACATATGGATATGTTCCAGGAACAGATTCAAATTGCAGGGATATTGACTCACAAGGAAAAACGAATAGATTGGATAGTCCTAATAAGAACATAGGTATAGATAATGATCCTCCTGATGGAAAACCTAAATGGGATGGAAGTGGAGGTGTTAAAGTATATGATAAAATCGACTTAAAAATATATTTTGATCGAAATGGGAACCCTTCATATGTTGTCACCAATGGATATATAATGTCTTTTGAAGATTATATTTATAGAAATAATTCTAATTTTATTGTTGGATTTTGGAAAGCATTTGGTGCGTTTGTTAAAAATTATAATGACATGAGGGAAGCTAATACTATTGGTGCTGATAAATATTTTCATTGTAAAGCAAATTTTGAGGCAACAACTTATGGCATCGGCGGAGAATTTTTTGCCGAACATTTCAGTAATCTTAGAGAAATTTGGGATCAATATTTAAAAGGTTATCCAACAGAAGATTCATATAGAGATCAAGAAGCAAACAGTTATGGACGTTCTCAAGCAGATTCAATCCCAGATGGTTGTGAAGCTTGTGAAAAATTTAGGCCAATAAAATTAGACCCTGATTATTAAACATTACAAAATGAAAAAATGAAAATTAAATATTTTTGTCTATTCCTATTGATCATACATTTTAAATGTGATATAAAGGAATCACCTTATATAGATAAGGATAAATATCCATGGATAGAAATATTTACTCCGAAGTCATATGGATATAAAAAAATAAAACATAACCTTGACTTGGGAAGTTATACATTTCAATTTAAATCCGAATATAAAAATCCAAAGAACTTTTTTAAAATTGTTGATAGTTTAGCTATGTTAAATTCTTGGAATATGTTTAAAATATCAAATCATCAAAAGAAATATTATAAAAAATCAAATATTTATGAAGCAGCAAATAGATATGATATCGTAATACTTACTTATTACAAAAAAACCAATTATTATGTTTTTTTATTTGAAACAAATAAAAATTTATCCTTTCATCATTCAAATTTTAATATGCAAAATTAGCCATAAAATTTAAGCATTTTATCTTTGTTTACCTTAACAGCTATTCAGACATGTAAGAATTTGTCCATTTAACATTTCAATTCAATTCAATTCAATTCAATTCAGCCCCCCGTGCAAGTTCCACCATACTTCCAAAATTAAATGGCCGAAGGCGACAACCTGGACCAGCAAACAAGCCTGTTCTCAATGACTGTGGATGAATATGACCTCAATGGTAACATAGAGCTGCTCACACGTAAAGGTATTGACAATCAGGGCGCCATGACTGACATGGACGGTCTGCAACCTGTTAGCGCGCGTCTGTGACGCGTGCATAAACGAAAGCAGTTAATAGAAAAACTTACCTGCCCCACAATCCCGGTAAAGCAGTATTCGCCATACCAGGAGCGCCAAAAACTGCGCCAAACGCCCACAACCCACGTTTGTCACAGTTTTTGCTATTGCTC
>CAZVTW010000949.1:0-1941 GCA_964629805.1 uncultured Bacteroidales bacterium
CAGGGCATTTTATGTCCTGACGGCAGGAAAAAACAACTATTTTCGCAAAAAATCGGTGAGATAGCTTAGATTTGAATCATACCAAACGACCAGACCAACAATTTTTCGGTTTTCCTGGTATAGTCAACCAGACATATTCTTTAACCAACCCGAAAAAAGTAAAGCAATCCCCATATTGTCCCGCCAAAACCAGCCCGGTTCCGTTCAACAACGAATATAATTAACCGGTTCAGGCCTGACAGCCTGATTTCCGGCGTATTGGTATGACCGGTTAATCATATTCTAAATGTTGCCACCAGTATTTTTTTTCTTATGTTTATCTTTGTTTATAAAATCTTGGTATAAATCATCAGTAGTTATCAAGCGTTTGAATCCTTTATCAGTCAATCCATTTATCAATTTTTTATCACCAGTCCATAATTTACCTCTTATATACTCAGTAAATGCAACAAATACAGTATCGTCAATATCAATTGAATCACATATCTCAGTTGCTTGTCTATAGAATTTTAAAGGTAAAATCGAATGGTTAAGAATCGTCACATTCCTTATTATCAATTCGTATGTCTCAAGAAAAGCATTTTCAGTCAGTTTAGCAATTTCCTTAATTTTTTCTTGATTTTCAAGCAATTCAGTCCTGATATATTCGGGTGAATAAAAATCGTAATATTTAAATCCGTTTATTATTATCTGACCAATTCGGCTATTTACATTTAATATGGCACTAAATGCAATATTGGTGTCAATAATTATCTTAGTCATTTAGGCCAATTTCTTTTTTTATCCTATTCCACCGACCTTTTTTGACTTCTTTAACTAAATTATCAACATCATCTTGTGTCGCAGTTGATTTAGAAGTCAATTCCTCATACCTAAGATAATCAAGTACAGTCTGAATTGTAGATGCTTTTGTACCTGCACCAAATCTGACCAAAATCTCATTATTTTGTCTTTCTACTATCATTTTTTATTTCAAATTTACAAAATTTTCAGTTAATCCGATGTTTCTCCAAAAATTGGTGCAATAACGTTCAGCTATAAATACAGTAGCCGCTTCCACCATCGCCAATTAAAGGTACAAAATTATCTTTCATCTGTATACCTGTCAACCGTGCCACGGCGGCTATTGGATTTATAGCATGTTGTGCCCTCGTTGGTTTTATTTTTTTTTCGTTATATAAATCATATCAGTTAAAAATGTTCCATCAGGTTCAGGGTAATCCTTTCTTTGCAAATCTATTATCTCAAATCCATTCTGAATTAAACAATCAGTAAGATAATCCGCCTGATGATAATAAATGTAAATTCTATCTTGTCCAGAAAAACTCGTCGTTTCAAATCCTGACTTATCATAATCGTCCTCCATCGTGCTAAAATAAAGCAATCCATTTTTAGATAAGAGTCCAGATGAATCGGCAATCAGTTTGGCACATTCTTCTTTAGATAAATATGGCATGCAAAATCCGCATATTATTGCATCAAATTTTCTATTAATCGTGCTAATATCTTTGCAATCCATTACTCTGAAATCTGCCTCAGGATTATTTCTTTTGGCCAATTCAATCATGTTTGGAGCCAAGTCAATTCCAAAGACTTTAAAATCAGTCCGTTTTGAACATAGATATTTCGTTATATTTCCAGGTCCAGTTGCAATCTCAAATATCTCTGCATTTTCTTTTTGAATCAGGCTACAAAACTTGTCGAATGTATCATTATATAAATCCATTTCCATGAATTTAGCTTGATATCGCTCGGCTGCGTTATTATATGTCTCAATAGTTTCGTTTAATCTCAATTCGGTTATCATTTATTTTTCTATCGTTTAATTATTAGCAGGGCCGTTTTTTTCCAATGGGGCACAACATCCATATTTACACCATATTGTTTTTATCATTATTATATCCACAGGTGGTTTCCGTTCTGAAAACCACGGCTTAACTG
>CAZVTW010000950.1:0-1939 GCA_964629805.1 uncultured Bacteroidales bacterium
GCCCCACATGCAACACAATCTTCTGTTATTACGTAAGCCATATTTTTAAAATTTTTAATTTATTAATTCAATTATTTTAAACATTTGTTCAAAATTATAAGTATTTCTTTTCAGATACAACTTTTTATGCATCCAAATTTTTAAAAGTTGCAAAAATAGGAATTTCCTTCAAAATCAAAATAAAAATGAATGAAAAATAAGAGGAATAAGATAAGTTAAGAAGATTATAGGTATAACTGATTATCAGAATCATTTAATGTTTTCTTCAGTTTATTTTTTAATATTTTTTATCCGCTCTTCCAGACTCCCCTTTATTGGCTGAGTCGAGGCTTGCAAAGCAAGCCCCACATTGTCCCGCCAAAAACAGCCCGGTTCCGTTCAACAACGAATATCATGAACCGGTTCAGGCCTGACAGCCTGATTTCCGGCGTATTCGTATGGCCGGTTAAACATATTCTAAATGTTGTGGCCTGTGGTTATTCATTTGCTTTCTTTGTTTTAAGCAGCCAATCAAAAACATTCAGGTGCTTTATTCCTGCACGGTCTTGTGTGAACGATTCTGTCGTGAGTAAAAATTTTGGATAATTGTCCTTTATTTTTTCCAACGCACCAAACTCACGGTCAACTGTACTTTCATACGTCATTTGCCATACAACCTGATAGTATTCGATTTCTCCCGTTTGGGTTTTACACACAAAGTCCACTTCTATATTTCGGGATGTACCTGTCCATACTTTGTTCCCACGACGAATTAGTTCCAGGTAAACAATATTTTCCAGAATGTGTCCTCTGTCTGTTAATCGTTCTTTACCAACTAATATATTCAATAAACCTAAATCAACCAAATAGTACTTTTCCTGGGTTGCAAGTTGTTTTCTGCCTTTCAAATCGAAGCGGTTTACTTTGTAAAACACAAAACTGGTGACTAAATATTCAAGGTACTTCTCAACGGTAGCATGATGTATATTTTGTCCGTCTTGTTTGAGTGTTGTTGAAATATTACTCGGGGAAAGGGCACTACCAATATGTGAGGCTACGAATTTCACAATATTTGCAAATGCACGTTTATCATTAATCTGGTGTCTTTGAGTAATATCTTTTTCAATGATTGTGGTGTAAATTGCCTCAAGATATTCGAATATTTTGTCAAAACCACTTTCTCGTAATTCAACTCCTTTAGGTAGGGAGGTCTCGTTTACATAGTCGAAAAACAAGGCTTCGTAATTGAGATATTTGTTACTTGTATCAATATTCCGAGCCGTTAAATATTCTTTAAATGAAAAAGGCAATATTGATATTTCGATGTAACGTCCGCTCAAAAGCGTTGCCAATTCACTACTCAATAAGAATGCATTCGACCCGGTAATATAGATATCTGTATTTTCTGTTGCAAATAGTCCATCTACCAATTTCTCAAAGGAATCAATATTTTGAACTTCATCCAGAAAAATATAATTGGTTTTGTCAGGGTGCATGCGATTCTTTATCTCGAAATAGATATCACTCCATGTTTTGTTTAGATAATTCTCTGGCAGCTCATAATTGTAAAATTGAACTTGAAGGTTTTCTATCCCCAGATTTAACAGTTGTTTTTGATACAGTTCGAGTAGGGTGCTTTTCCCAGACCTTCGTAAGCCACTCACAACTTTAATCAGGTCTTTATCCTTGTACGACAATAGTTTGTCTAAATACTCTTTTCGATTTATATAATTGTCCATGTAGCAAAAATACAAATTAAATTATCAGAACTTGCGATTATTGCATATTTTGATAATCGAATTGAATGCTGAGGTTTTTCCTACCATTGGCCACAACCGGAACGCCATTTGAGCATGTTTTTTGCCTGTGTTGCGCATGCGGCAGGCAAAAAAATTGCTACAAATGGCATGTGTGTGCCCTGCACGGGTGCAGTGCACACACCGTAAGCTTCGAATAAATT
>CAZVTW010000951.1:0-1938 GCA_964629805.1 uncultured Bacteroidales bacterium
AGCTCATGAATTAAAATAACATATAGGATATAATATATAAAAATACTTTTTTTATAAAAAATACATAAAAATATTTGGGGGATATAAAAATAAAATATATATTTGCAGAGAAAATGATTGTTTAATAATCGGGCTAAAATTTTTATCTGGCTGGTATAAAAATTTGATTTTAGAATGTCTACGTCATTCGATGGTAAATTCAGTATGTTTAATTATAAATGTTAATGTTATGAAAAGAAAAGGCAGTGTTTTACAAATTCTATCAATTGTTTGTTTTTTAACAGCATTGATTCCTGAGGGTATGTCTCAGGAAGAAAGCAGCTCCCCATTTAGTGTTGGCACGGATATCTATAGTAATTATATCTGGCGTGGTTCTAAATTTGGAAATGGTCCGGCTGTCCAGCCCTATATTGAATTCTCTGCAGGTGGTTTCACCTTAGGTTCCTGGGGATCATTTTGCATCAGTGATACTGAAGCAGCAGAAGCTGATTTATATCTGTCCTACGGATTTGATTTTGGTTTGAGCCTTGGGCTGACAGACTATTACTTTCCTGGCAGCGAGTATTTTGACTATTCTGATACGACAGGAAGTCATGGATTTGAACTCAACCTGGGTTATGAAGTTGGCGGTTTTTCAATCGGTGCCAACTATATGCTCAATGAAGCCGGTGGAGCAGGCACTGCCGGAGGAGATATGTATTTCGAACTTGGGTATTCATTTGATCATTTTAACATATTTGCCGGTGCAGGCGACGGATGGCATACCCCTGACGGAGAATTTGCTGTCTGTAATCTGGGAATTGGTTCAGAGAAAGTAATCAAAGTTACAGACTCTTTTTCCATACCTGTATCCGGTTCTGTTGTCCTGAATCCCGAGACAGAACAATTCTATGTTGTTGTGGGATTATCTTTGTAAAATGAGAAGAAATTTTTCACGTAAGGATAATGAGAGGAAGGTAAGGAATACATGATGACCAGCCAGTGTATTACACTTATATTCCCCCTTTCTCTCTTAAATAAGTTGTCAATCGGTAAAAATAAAGAAAAATGAAAAAAATTGAAGCAATTATACGAAAAACAAAATTTGATGAAGTCAAAGAAGCCCTTCACGATGCCGGGATTGAGTTTTTCTCTTTCTGGGAGGTCAGGGGCGTTGGCCAGGCCCGCGAAGGAAGGGTTTACAGAGGTGTTGTTTACGATACCAGTACAATAGAAAGGATTCTCATCTCTATTTATTGTCGTGACAAATTCCTTGATCCTGCCGTAAAGGCGATATTAAATTCAGCAAAAACCGGTGAAATCGGTGATGGTAAAATTTTTATATCCGATATCCAGGATGCCTTCCGTATCAGAACAGCCGAACAGGGTGATAAGTCACTCTACCTTGAAGGTGAAAAATAAGTAAAATGTATAACTTTTAATATTTGGTATTATGGGAGAAATAGGAATTGAAATATCAGTCAACAATATATGGTTACTGCTTGCAACATTTATGGTTATGTTCATGCAGCCCGGGTTTGCCTTGGTAGAGGCAGGATTCACACGCTCCAAAAACACGGCTAACATTCTTATGAAAAACCTGATGGACTTTTCTATCGGAGCGCTTACATACTGGTTAATAGGATATTCTATAATGTATGGTTCTTCATTATTAGGTGGACTAATTGGGAATCCGCTGGAAAAGTTTGGTTTCAGTGATACAGGTGTAGGCGATTATGCAAATATGACCGACCTGATGTTCCAGACTGTATTTGCGGCTACTGCTGCCACTATTGTTTCCGGAGCCATGGCCGAGCGTACAAAATTTAACGCTTATCTTGTCTTCAGTTTGGTAGTGACACTCATCATTTACCCGATTTCAGGACACTGGCACTGGGGTGGTGGCTGGTTATCAAAACTCGGGTTTCATGATTTTGCCGGTTCAACAATTGTCCATTC
>CAZVTW010000952.1:0-1937 GCA_964629805.1 uncultured Bacteroidales bacterium
TAACGACAGAAATATGCAAAATGTAAGCATCAGCCCGCGTTGGGAAGCTGCCGGAGTGAAACATGTGAAAACCTGTATAAAATACGAAGATGGCGGCGGTTACGTTGGCTATGATTACCATAAAAACGGAAAAGAAATCATACTCAATATTGCCGGAAACAGTAAAACCCGTAATTTGAAACTTTTATTACCGGAAAATTCCGGTATATACTCCCTGCAATTAAACGGGCATGAAAAAGAATTTGAAATTGAAACGATAGAAAATTCAAAGTATTTAAGCATGAGCTTGCAAGGAATTTCCCATCAAAAAATAAAAATTAAACTCAAATAACACAACCAATGAAAAGAAGAGACTTCATTACAATCAGTAGTCTGGCTTCGGCCGGATTTACGCTTAACCACTGCAACAATCCTGTTAATTCAGACAATGACACTGATACACCCGAAGGACATGTCAGCGAAAGCGCAAAAAATATTCCGGTAAAAGGTAAATATGATGTGATTGTTTGTGGTGGAGGGCCTGCCGGTATTGCGGCAGCCATTAAATCAGGAAGAGCCGGAGTAAAAACATTGCTGGTTGAAACAGGGGGATGTCTCGGTGGCACATGGACAGCCGGACTTTTGCCAGTAATTCTTGACTATAAAAATAAAACCGGGCTTTTGCAGGAAATTATTACAGCACTTGAAAACATGAATGCCCGGAATATCAAACATCCGACAGGGGCTGTCAACTTTGATATTGAAAGCATGAAACTGCTTTTGGAAAAGATGTGTTTGGATGTCGGTGTGGATATTCTACTACATACCAGAGCTGTACAGGTGATAAAAGATAAAGATAAAAATATCAGTCATGTACTCACTGAATCAAAAAGTTTTCGCGAAGCCTGGGAATCAAAAATTATTGTTGATGCCACAGGCGATGGTGATGTTGGAGCATTGGCAGGATGTGAATTTGATATGGGAAAGGGTGAAGAAAATTCAATACAACCTATGAGTTTTCTTGGTTTAATCAGCGGCATTGTACATAGTGAAGTAGGTGATTATGTGAGGAAAATGAAAAATTCATGGGAAAACAACCAACGTTTAAAAAAACTGATAAAAGCCGGTGGGGTTGAAACTTCCTACCGGAACCCCATGATTTTTCCTATTCGCGAAAATCTTTTTTCCATTATGGCAAATCACGAATACGGTTTTCATGGAACCAATGCAAAAGACCTTACCGAAGCCACCATAAATGCAAGACAGGAATTGCACAGCATTATCAATGCCTTGAAATCACATGGCGGGATATGGAAAGATATTATGATTGTGGCAACCCCATCGCACATAGGCGTGCGCGAAGGTCGCCGCATTAAGGGCTTGTACACGGTAACCGAAGAAGACCTTGTGAACGGGGCACGTTTTGACGATGCTGTGGTAAATGTAAAATTTGGAGTTGATGTGCATAACCTGAAAAAAGACGATGATACCCCAAATTCTCAACACATTAAAAGCAAACCTTATGATATTCCTTTACGTTCCTTAATTTCAAAAGATATAAATAATCTTTTAATGGCAGGACGCTGTATCAGTGGCGATTTTATAGCCCATGCCTCATACAGGGTAACCGGAAATGCTGTGCCTTTGGGCGAAGCAGCCGGACAATTGGCTGCTGTTGCTGTGCAAAATAATCAAGTCCCAAAGGAAATATCGTGGGAAAAATATCAAACAAAACAAAAACAATAATTCATTATCTATAAAAATATGAAACCCATAAAATCATTTTTTATTATTTCAATTGCTGTTCTTACACTTTTTTCTTGCAATAAAAAGGAAGACAATAAAACAAACAAAAGCTATAAAGCATTAAAAGAAGGCTTTCAAACCCCGCCACTGGAATCCCCTTGACTTTGACAGTTTGATGCTTTAAATAACTGAATGTCAAATGATTGATATTT
>CAZVTW010000953.1:0-1935 GCA_964629805.1 uncultured Bacteroidales bacterium
TTCAGGTGTTGCGTTGTCAAAATCTGTCGCCAATTGTACATTCTTCAGCCGCCCGACATGATCATATTTATATTTTCTGGTTACAACTTTGGTTTTTCTCTCTTCATTCGTTTTCTGGATTGTATGTATATTAACAGTCTCTAATATATCTCCGGGAAAATTATAATTATTACAAACTACATCATAACCATCTAATACATTTGATGACCTGGTTTGTATCACCCTGTCTTTTTTATCATAATATGTGACGGTGGTTTTCCATAGACTTGTCCCTAATACTTTTGCTTTTGTTCCAGTTACCAACCCTTTTGTATCACCTTTACTTACTCCATAATAATTATAATAATCATACTGAGAAGGATTATCTAAAATATTTTTAAAACGATAATGATCATAATAGGTAACATTTTGAATAGCATCGGGATGTGGACTATTCAATACATAATCTGCATCTATAGGTGGAAACGTCCTGTCAACTGTATAACCAGTTTTTAAAACAAATGCATTGATATCATTTTTATCAAATACTTCATAATAGCTGCTATTTGTTACATGATGATAATAATTATTTAATCTGCTTTGCATATCCTCAGGATTTGTACCTAAATGATCAGTATATATACCTTCAATAACAGGCCTGTTTAATTGATCATATTTAGTATACCGCCATTTATTTTGCTTTCGCAGATTACCATCCTGTACCAAAACAAGCCTGTCTAATTTATCATAAACCATCCTGACAGAATCAGCGCCTGGTAACTTTTTAATGATCATCCTGTTTTTATCATCATATTCATAATAATAACATAACCTGCGTATTATATCATCAGCTGGGGTAAGGGTTTCTGTTTGGTTGTTTTCTATTATTTTTGACGCTTCTGGAGGTATAACATATCGTAAATTTTGATAATTGTCGTACATGATTTAATTGTAATTCAGCCTCTTTGCCCCTGGCTTTGGATATTAAGGGCATGAGCTTGGGCAGTGCCAAAAGCACCAAAATACCGATGATTACTAAAACAACAAGCATTTCTGGAAGGGTAAATGCCGGTAGTTTTCTCATAAAAATATTCTTTCTCATCTTGTTTGTTGTTAGCATTGCAACAACCAAAGTTAAAAAAATTAAACTATTTTGCAAAGTTTATTGTTAAATATCTAAAAACACTAATCCTGCACACACCGCACACTAAAACCTTTTTGTTTAACTTCACTACTGATAAAAACATCTGTATAGTTATACTGAAGGCCAAAGCTCGTTCCAAGGCTGGTCCAGTCTTTGCCTGAAGCGCTCCACCAATAACCATAAAATTCTTCATAATGAAAAGTCCCGTCAAAACTACGATAGCCCCCGGGTAAACCTGAGAAATTATAATTATCAGTACCAGGTTCATCAAACCATCCTGAGGTAGCCATCAAAGCAGTTGCTTCAAAGCCATCATGGCCGTCAAGGCTGACAAAATCATCAAGTTCCAACCATTCATCCGTGCTGGGTAAATGCCAACCATCAGGGCATACCCCTTGTATGCCGCTGGGGATGCTATAACTCCCGTTTGTTCCGTTTATTGCTGCTGCCCATGTATATAAAACGCCATACGTATCGCCCATGGAAGCCGAATTATCATAATAGCACCAGGCCTTGTCTGTTTTCTCCAGGTTTGACCATCCTGTAGTGCCGGTTACCTGGGGGATAGCTGTGCCGTCAGCATAATGTGTTGTTTCCAGGCTTTTTCCCATCCAGCATTGGTTACCAATTTTTACAACATTATAACTGTTCCCATCATAGTCGGTTACGGTTACCGGACAGCTTGACACAAAATAAAACTGAATGGTTTTGTTTTCTTTGGGTATATCGGATATCTTGTCGAAAACACCATTTGCATAGCCGGTATAAACAATATCTTCTCCATCCTGATATGGCATATCAAATTGGCTTTG
>CAZVTW010000954.1:0-1933 GCA_964629805.1 uncultured Bacteroidales bacterium
TTAAGGCAAAAGATAAAGGACTTACACCCAAAGAAGTTGTTGATCAGTACCATTATTTAATAAATGAATCATTTGAGAAACTCGGAATATCATTTGATATTTATTCACGTACCACCTCAGAAGTCCATTATGATACAGCCTCTGAATTTTTCCGGACACTTTATGACAAAGGAGAATTTATTGAAAAATCATCAGAGCAATTTTATGATGAAGAAGCAAAACAATTCCTGGCTGACAGATATATCACTGGTACCTGTCCTCATTGCGGCCACGAAGACGCTTATGGTGATCAATGTGAAAAATGCGGTACATCATTAAGTCCCACAGACCTCATCAACCCCAAATCAAGGCTTTCAGGAAATAAACCTGTGAAAAGGAAAACCAAACACTGGTATTTACCATTAGATAAACACGAAGACAGATTAAAAAAATGGATACTTGGAGACCATAAGGAATGGAAAATAAATGTCTACGGACAGTGCAAATCCTGGCTGGACCAGGGTCTTCAACCACGTGCAGTAAGCCGTGATTTGAATTGGGGTGTACCTGTACCGATTGAAGGTGCTGAAGGAAAAGTTCTGTATGTCTGGTTTGATGCGCCAATCGGATATATCTCAGCAACCAAAGAACTAACTGATGACTGGGAAAAATACTGGAAAGATGAGGATTCCCGTCTTATACATTTCATTGGAAAAGATAACATTGTTTTTCACTGCATTATTTTCCCAACCATGCTGATGGCAGAGGGCAGTTATGTAGTTCCTGACAATGTCCCGGCTAATGAATTTCTGAATCTTGAGGGAGATAAAATTTCAACATCAAGGAATTGGGCTGTCTGGCTTCATGAATACCTGGAAGAACTGCCTGGGAAAGAAGATGTGCTCAGATATGTACTCACCGCTAATATGCCTGAGACAAAAGACAATGATTTCACCTGGAAAGATTTCCAGGCGCGAAACAATAATGAACTTGTCGCTATCTATGGTAATTTTGTCAACCGGACACTTGTTCTGACTAATAAATATTATCAGGGCATTGTACCAGAGGTTACCGAACTGACAGATGCAGACCGTGAAATTCTCATTCAAATACAAAATATCAAAGAAAATATTGAAAAAAGTCTCGAACAATTTCGTTTCAGGGAAGCACTGAAAGAAATGATAAGCCTGGCAAGGTTGGGAAATAAATATCTTACTGAAACAGAACCCTGGGCACTATTTAAAACACAGCCTGAAAGGGTCAAAACAATCCTGAATGTTTGTCTTAGGATCACTGCTAATCTTGCTGTGGCATCAATGCCTTTTCTCCCGTTTACTTCTAAAAAATTATTTGAATCTTTACATCTTGAAAATACGGGCTGGGAAAAAATCGGTGATGATACAATTATAGAACCTGGTCACAAAATATCAAAACCCTCACTGCTCTTTGAAAAAATTGAGGATAAACTGGTTGAAGAGCAGGTTAAAAAACTTTTAGAAGCCAAAAAGAAAGCTATGTCAGAAAAATCTGATGCACCGGAGGTCAAACCTGAAATACAATTTGATGACTTTCAAAAGATGGACATCAGAACCGGGACAATCGTTGCAGCAGAGAAGGTTCCTAAAACCAAAAAACTATTGAAGCTCAGCATTAATTTGGGTTTTGAAACACGCACTGTTGTCTCCGGAATTGCAGAATATTATATCCCTGATGATATAAAAGGACAGCAAGTCTGCATACTGGTTAACCTGGCATCAAGAAAGATAAAAGGAATAGAATCCAAAGGTATGATTCTGATGGCTGAAAACGAAGATGGCAGATTGATGTTTGTATCCCCGGAGGAAAAATTTGAAAACGGAGCATTAATTCGGTAATGGCTGTGTAATATAATATTTCATACTATTACCGCCAAATTCGGTAATATAATTGAAATACAGGCTGTTATTAACCATCA
>CAZVTW010000955.1:0-1931 GCA_964629805.1 uncultured Bacteroidales bacterium
TGCTATTAACAGATGGGTTATTTTCAAAATGTAGTACGATGGTATCATTTCCTGCGCCGGCTGTTTTGTCCGGATTAAGCCAGAATGCATCTCCTTCAATAGTCCAGTCCGTATTTGAAGTGATGGTAAAGTTCACTGTTCCTTGGTTGGTACTTATATTCAGCGTGTTTGCGGAAATTTCCAGTGTTTTTTTCACTTCATTTGCAAGCTGGGTAACTTGTATTGTTTTGCTGCTTATGCCGGTTGCGGAGATGGTAATTTCTGATTTCCGTTCTGAATTTGTTGTGTTTTCACCATAGGTTACCGTTATGGATGTGGTGTCATTTCCACTTGATTGTGATATTTCTATCCATTCATCATTTTCAGAAATCGTCCATGGAATATTGGCGTTTATTGTAAAGCTGAATGTTCCGGAATCAGCGGTTATCTCCTTGCTTGCAGCGGATATTTCAAGAACCGCCTCTGTTGTTTTGAAACTTTGCTGCTGGCTGTATACCGGTTCATTATCATCCAAAACGTAAGCCCTGACATGGTATGTTGTATTGGGATTCAGGCCAGAGAGATTTGCATTAAATTCTCCTTTTTTGACACCGGAGAGTTGTTTTTTGTCTCCTTCATAAGCCGGATTTTGAGTGGTTGAATAGCAGAAACCATATTCAGGATGTGGTTTATTACTAAGAAAAACAACCATACCGGTGATATCAGCTGAGGTGCCTGTTATATTTTTCACCTCTACGGTCCTGACAATGGTGAATTTTTCAATAGATTCACATGTCATGAACAGGGCTGACAAAAGCAGTAATACTGGTAGATAATTTTTTTTCATCTTTCACTTGCATTCAAAATTGTGAGGCCAATAATGTCATTCTTCTCATATCGTATAATGATATCGTCTTCAGTCATTTCCGATTGATCTGCATGATTGGGTTTTTTAAAATGCATGTACAGCGTATCTGTCTCCTCATCATAATTTGACCAAAAATTTTTATATTTTAAAAAAGATGGTATGACTTGTTTTATATCATCTGATATTATCGTTTCCATAAGACTTTCTTTTTTATTTCCTTTTCATAAAAATGAAGTCACCGCCTTCGTCTCCAACATTTTGAATGGTTCCGTATTGAGGAATGTTCGGGCTATTGTTAATAACAGCAGTACGAAGGCCTGAGAATAACTGTTCTGCGGTCAGATACTCATCTTTGTTTTCTTTCAGGCGTTTGAGCATATATTCGATAAAGACACTTTTATCCGGCACCTGTTTAAGTGTACCACTGGTCATTGCTTTGCGGCTGGTGAGTTGATAGAGTTTTTCAACTACGGCCTTGTTGCTAAAAGCATCACGTGTTTTAAATATACCGCCGCTGAAACAGGCATCTGCGATAAGCAGGGTGTGTTTTGATTTAATGCCGCCCAGGTAGGATGATAAGATTGGATTGGCCAGCCATTGCGCAGGATTATCCTGTTCTGCATCGCGTGGAAGCCAGTAACCGGTTTTCATATCTTCGTCCCAATAGCCGTGTCCGGCATAAAAAATCAACAGGTTATCTTCCTGGCCAACTTTTGAACGCATACGGTGCAATGTTCCGATTATTTCATTATAATCCGGATTCTCTAACAGGGTGATGTTTTCTTTTTTGAACGTGTATAAATCAGTAAGTGTTGAGTATAAATGACGGGCGTCTTTTATGGGATTGGATAAATCGTTTATACCCGGGTCATCGTATGTTTCAACAGCTATCAGCAGAGCATGGTAATTTTTTTCAGAAATTTCATATTGGATAATTCTGTCACTTCTGACTGTATTCTTGCCATTTTCTGCAATGATGGTTATTTTATTCCTGCCAAAAGAAAGGTTGATATCTTCGTTTATTCTATAATCACATGTACTCCTAAATTCCGGAGATTCTTCAATATTAACCGTCACAGGTTTC
>CAZVTW010000956.1:0-1920 GCA_964629805.1 uncultured Bacteroidales bacterium
ATTGAAGAAGATACCCTGTTTAAATGAAAGAACTCAATTTGCTCTGAGATTCCTTAAGTGAAACCTATGTAATCTATTTTCTACGCAGCCAAAAGGAAAAAGAATATCAATAAATGTTCAGTTTATTTTTTTCTCAATGCCTAAGGTTTATCCCAAGTATTGGTTTGCAGTTACATATATGTGTAATACAAAAAACAATATCGGAATTCAAACTAAACTGTTTATTAATTCAGTATGTAATTTGAAATATAGAATGATGCAACAATCTGATCAAAGGTAATATTAAAACTCTATCTCCTTCTCATACACCATCACACCGACACATGTAACCGGTTCTGTACCAAAACCTGATTGTGATTCAGGCAGGGAAATTTTAAATATCAGTTTACAAGGTGTATACGAAAAAAATTCAAAATAATTCCTAAAGCTGTCGTCTTTATTGTCGTAAATAACATGTTCCTCATCTGCTAATACCCTGAAATGTATGTTTTCTTGTGAAAGTCCTTCAGTGCAAAAAGTGATGTAGTATTTTTTATCTCCAAAAAAGGGTATGACCATTTTCCTGGCGCTCTGACACTGTACTGCAATCGTACGCGAAACACCATATTCTTTAAATGATGCATCGCCCGGTGGGGTGCAATATTGGTTGTGAATATCCTGTTGTCCGCATTCCTGTGCTGAAATTTGACCAAATACACTCAAAAAGATGATTAATCCGGATACTATATTTTTCATAATATTGATTTTTTTTAATCCAATGAAACATATTTTTCACGTAAATCAGAAATGACTTCCTTTAAACGATTGTACTGCTCTTCTGTAAAATATGCTTTTTGACCTTGTTTAATTGATATGACATTTTTAGATGCATCTGCAATAACAGGAGGTGATTCATTTTTCGATAGTTCATTATAAATGTTATTTATTTTTTTGATATCCGGCAGAATAAAGGCGACCTGGGGATCATCTCTGTACTGTGCAACAAAATCATAAAGGATTTCAGCCGTAAACCGCTGATCTGACAAAAACTTCACCAATAGTCCTTCCTTTTCATATGCTGTTTCTCCAAATCCCTGGTAGAGTATTTCAACAAAAGCGCCAACTGAAAACAGGGCCAGGATGTTGTCCCGGTTATGACTAACAAGGTATGAATATATTTGTTTTGATGTGTTTTTTGCCAGTTGTTTAACAGAATCCGGTTCATGAGAATGCTGCATGGCTTTTTCCAAAATTGATTCATCAAATACCTCACGAATATTCAGGTCTGTAAGTAATTGTAAAACAGCATCTAAAATTTTATTCGAATGGTGCATTTTACCGAAATAGGCCGTATAAGCAAGATCAACAGAATAAATTCCGAGATTCAACGCCCTGGATTTAAAGGTGAGGTAGGAATCAACTTTTCTGACATCATGAATGATGTCACTTTTATACTGAATTCCGTATTTATGAAAATTTTTGATGATGTCTCCAGGGGGTACAACTGTGTAAATAACCTGTTCATATTGCTGAGCAGATAATTCCCTGACAAGGGTATCAGCTTTTGACATGGTTTTTTTCTCCTGTTCTTTTTCACTGGTGCAGCCAGACCATAAGACCGGCAGTAAAACCAGGATAACAGATAAATATCTTTTTTTCATGTTTATGGTTTTATAAAATTTGTTGATAAAGATAAACATTTGATATTACAAAAATAAACTCCCGGAAGAATATAAAACAGAGGTTTTTTACCTAAAAGTTGAAAATGATTAAAAATACTCATATCTCCAGCGCCGGCAACTGGTGGCGAAAAACCCTTCGAGCGGTCAAAACCCTCGAAGCGGTTGTTGAAGACCCTCGAAGCGGTTGTTGAGAAAACCCTTCGAGCGGTCAAAGACCCTCGAAGCGGTTGTTGAAAAACCCTTCGAGCGGTCAAAGACC
>CAZVTW010000957.1:0-1908 GCA_964629805.1 uncultured Bacteroidales bacterium
TGCCCGACAGAGTGAACGCCCAGGCGATGTTTTCAGCCGTAAGCCCGCCGGTGACGTGGCGATTGTCCGTGACATAGAGGGTGTCATCAAAGCTGACGAACTGATACTGTGATATCTGGCTAAATACCGCTAAAGTGATGATGACGATATTAACGTAAACAATCGTGCATAGTCGGGCATTAAAACCAATTGATTGCTTACCTTTTTCACTTACCATTCGGCATTCGTGCTCCGTCTCTCTCGATCTCAACGACTTTTTTTAGATTATTTCTTGCTTCTTCGTGATCTGGATATAGTTGCAATGCCATACGAAAATGCCTTTCAGCCGACTGTACTTTTCCCAATTGAAATAAAGCAACCCCCAAATTATTATACGAATTAGCTGATCTCGGAGATAGTCGAACAACAATTTTTAAATGGTCCACTGCCTTTTTGATATCTCCCCGTACGGTCATCAATAAAATGCCCAAATCCTGGTGAGCTTCTTTGAAAGAAGGAAGAATTTTAATTGCTTTTTCATAATGTGCTACCGCTTCATTTATCCTTCCCCTTCTTGCGAGGGAATCAGCTAGCCGGTAATGAGCTTCTTCGTTATTGTCAGTTACGCTTATAGCGTGATTGAAAAGCGTAAGACTACTTTTCCAATATCCTGCTTGAATCCAACTCTTTCCCATCAAAAGGATTGAAATAGAGATGAATAAAACGATCATAACATTTCGCTTTACAGGCAAATTTATTTTAATTCCCGCCAGCCCCCAGACCATGGCAATAAAAATGCCGATCATAGGAAAATAGGCCCAGCGCTCAGCATACGATGGCCAAAGTCCGGCCATCTTAATCCCACTTGCTGGAAGCAAGGAAATGGCAAACCAAAACCAACCTACAAAAACGTAGGGTAATCGGCGAATTTTGACCACGACCATTGCGGTTATAAAGATAATAGCAACCGCTGATATGGCGGAACGAACAACATCAATTTGATTAGGAAACGGATGGTGAACCGCTAGCCCCACAGGCCAAAAAATTTTTTGAAGATATATTAAGTAAGCGTTTGAAGCATTTGCAATGCGAAAATCCATAGGCACCATATTCGTTGAAATATTTATTCCATGCTTATAAGTCGAATAGGATGCGATGCCAATGAAAAGCGCTGAAAGAAAGAACATGGGGATTTTTTCAGCAATAGCTTCAACTAATTTCGATCGAACATTAATAGATGATGTATTGTGTTCATGCAAAAGACCGAACCGACGAAGTGGCCAATAATCCAACAAGATCATAATCGCGGGCAAGGTCGATAGAAAGGGCTTGGCCATGAGGCAAACACTAAACAAAAAAAGAGTAATTATATATTCAATTAGTCGTCGATATCTGACGTAACGGACATAAAAAAAAACGGCGGAAAGACCGAAGAATAAACTCAAAAGATTCTTCCGTTGGGAAATCCACGCAACCGTATCAACGTTAACAGGGTGAATTGAAAATAGTAAGGCAACCGCACAACTTGACCACCTCAAACCTGTCATATTCCGAAGCACCGTGAAAAGTATCAGCGAATTTGCAGTATGGAAAACGACATTCACCAGATGGTGCATACCGGAATTAAGCCCGAACAGCTCGCAATCCAACATGTGAGAAAGCCATGTAATCGGATGAAAGTAGCCTATATCGTGAAAGCTAAATGCCCACAACAGTCCTTCTAAGGTGATGCCCTTTCGGATTACTGGATTAAGGTAAACATAGGCGTCATCGTCAAAATTGGTAAAACCAAAATGCTTGACTTGAGAATAAACGGCAAATATAGCCAGAACAATAGACAAATAAATCAGGAAATCGATATGACAATAAATTTTTCTCCGCAACTGCTTCATTGACTATTTCGTCATTCCATAAGCATAAGGTGATATT
>CAZVTW010000958.1:0-1905 GCA_964629805.1 uncultured Bacteroidales bacterium
ACTTTACATTATCATATACTATACATAACCGGTTCCCGGATTACCAATAAATAATACCGACAGCTTGCGGTTAATGAAATTCATCGTTGATAAATCCATTATCAGGCTTTTATTGAGTTTAGGCTGAAAGGTAAAATTAAAATCCGAGAGTAACTTATATGGCTTTGGAAGTCGACTTTCCTGTATACGATATCGTATGCTTCTTTCTTTTTTATGTGCTGCTTCCTGCATTATTATATCCTTTAAAAATTCCCAATATCCAATCCCGGTTTTGCCAGCCTGTTGAATCAACCCTGAATATTCCTTTAACAGGTATTTCATTCCCAGGTATTGACAATTTTCTTCAAAAACTTTAAATTCTTTTTCACTCATTATTAAAGATTTTATATTGTAAGCTCATTTTTCTTCTGTGCATGATTTGACAAAAAATTCTCTATAGCTTTTGATTCATAAACTTTATAGTTCATTGCCCGCTTAACAGCCTTTAAAATATCATCAATTAAATAGTAGACCTTCATTGACAGGATATGTTGTAAATGATAGCGGTAGTTGCTTTTTTTATGTTGCATTACTTCTTTTATATATTGCTCCATAAGCGGCCCAAATGTTTTAAGTTTTTCAATAACTTGTTGAGCTGGCATATAATCAGGTTTGTCTGATGATGGAGCATCTCTGCCAATATAGCGTTGTATGCTTCCTTTCGGGGCTAACGCATAGCGTTTTATTTCTTTAAAATCGGGTGTGTATATTGTAATATGATTGTCTTTTATCCTGACAGGACAGTTTTCATACATATATTTTGAAGGAACCCAATAAAAATAGGTCTGCCATTGTACACAAGATTCATTATTAACAATACGGTATTCTATTATCGAGGTATCATAGTGTTTTAAAGGTAAAGGAGTTAAATGTGCAAGTTCTTCTGCAAACAAATCTATTGGCCTTTTACCGGTTGTACGATGGATACGTGTATCATTAACACTAGTCAGCCAGCTTTGCAACTGCTGCTTTAAATCATCTTTATCGACAAAGCTGCGGGCATTTAAAAAATTGGTTTCAAGATAATAAAATGGGCGTTCTACCTTTAGATTCTCTTTTGGCTTTCCAGGATGAATAGCCAGAGGACGAAAACGATAATGACTGGCAAATTCAAGAAAATGTTTATTGAATACAGGTTGACCCTGTTCCCACCTGTCAACACAGGCTTTTTGATCATCTCCCTTAATTTGCCGGGGGACCCCTTCAAAGTAATGAAAACTATTTACAAAGCACTCAAATAATGTATGCTGTGTTTTATCTGAGACAATTTCAATATACTGCCTTCGTGAGTAGGACAATATGATTGAAAAAAATATTATTTTTTCCTTCTTGTTATCTCCTGAAAAAAAGATGTCGTATTCGCTCCAGTCGTGATTTGCCCTTTGACCGGGAAATGTTTCAATACAATAAACCGGTTCTTTTTTCGACTTTCCACGTATTTTGTACAAGTAATTGCGTACAGTGGTAATACCTCCCTGGTAGCCTTTTTCACCGATGAGCTCGTAAATACGCTGATTGGTCGGGGGCGGGTCCTTATACTTTTCTAAAATCTCTCCTATGAATTCTTTATATGGATTCAACTTCGAAGTTTTTGGGCGTCGCCCTGGTTCCTTTTGGTTGCCTTCACGTTGTCGGCTGTTGTTTTCAATAATGCGTTTAACCCGCCCGCGACTAATGCAAAACTCCCTTGATAATTTACGTATAGACCATCCCTGGCCATGTAAATATAAAATGCTGTTTTCTAATGATTCATCTTTCATGTCCTTGTAAGTTTAAATATGTTGTAATTTGAGAAATAACTATTTCTGATTTTTTTACTATACCTGACAGTTTTGGCGATAAAATGGTAAATTCAATGTCTTTTAA
>CAZVTW010000959.1:0-1901 GCA_964629805.1 uncultured Bacteroidales bacterium
CAGGAAAGTACGCCTGTCCCACAACACAAAACCCATAAGCCCCATAATACCGCCGGGAACAAAGTAGATGAGTGTGAAGAGCATGGAAAATTTCTCATCTATCGCATCAAATGAGTCCACTCCTAAAATTTTGTATTAAATTTCTCATTTTGGGCATCAAGTTTGGCGTTTATTATTTGGTTTAAAGCCTTCATCGCAGCAACCGCTTCGAGGGTCTTCGACCGCTCGAAGGGTTTTTTCAGCAACCGCTTTGAGGGTCTTCGACCGCTCGAAGGGTTTTTAGACCTAACATAGAACCCTATATGTCCAGTTCAAATGGAATGAATTATTTTTTTGGCAAAGCTGGAATGGTGTAATAAAAAGCAAAATGACATTTGTTGGGGTTAGTCACAAGTCGCAGACTTGCGACAGTTGGGGAGTTATCCTATTAAACGCCATAAAAAAAGCTCAGGATATTTCGTTTCAAACCCTCAGTAGAAATAAAAAAATATTCTTACATGTTGTGGGTTCAAAAATTATCTACGGCACGGTGTGGTCGAATAAACAATAATTCTAAGCTGTAATTAGTGACCATCCATAAAGTAAGTGTCGCGGCCAGAAAGTTCAAAGTCGAGGCGGATTAAAATCATAAACCGCAGTGCGCCGGCTGGCGGATAATGATTTAGGGTTTTTAGTCCAACGAAGAGTTCGGACTTTATGGACAGACACTAATTAGGAGAGTTGAACACCTAACAAATCCTGCCCAAGTTTATGAATTGCATTTTCAATTTTTAATAATTGTTTCGTACCAGGTTTTTTTTGACCATTTGCATAATGATTAACAAGGTCCCTATTGAGGCCTGCAATATTTGCAATACCGGTTTTAGACATTATCCCGTTCATCCATTCAAAAAAAGTTGGGATATCAATTTTAAAAAGAAGATTATATTCTCCTTTTAAGCATTCAGGTATCAATTCATTATCTTCTAAAAGCCCTTCTTTATGAAATTCAAGAGCATCTGTATACTCCTGCTTGACTTCTGAAATGTTTTCCCCAAAAGCTACACAACCGTCAACATCGGGAGAATAAGCGGAATAACCGGCATTCGTTTTTTCTAATATTACTGTAATTTGCTCCATTTTTATGTTATATTAATATTTGCTTGTCAATATATACTATTTTCTGTACCTGTTGCTAATTCGGCTGATAGTTTCCCGGGAACTGTAACTTTTCCTTTTTTTTCAGGATGAACAAATTGGCGATGGCTTCCTCTTTGTTTCTTTAAGTACCAACCATCTTTTTCAATTATTTCTATCATTTCTTTTACTTTCATTTTATAAAAGTAATAAAAATATGACCTTTTACCAAACGTATTATAAAGAAAACAGTTAATTTTTGTTTATACTTAGCGCCTCCGCCAGTTTTGGCTGATATTTTGCAAAGTCTTTAAGCGCTTTTTCCAGTTTTTCATTTCGTTTTGCCAGCGGTGTAGAGACGCGCCGCGGCGCGTCTCTACACCGCGGCAACAATACCGCGGCAACGACACCGCAAAAAAATCAAAACAGTTTCAATTTCGATAATATCTGCAATTTTAATAAAAACCCAAAAAAATCGACCCGCTCCTGTGAAATATGCTCCGCATTTCACAGGATAAATTCGCGGGTAAAAAATAAAAGACAAATAGAAAAATAGTCAATCGTCCTGGAGGCAGCGAACACTGAACCCGTTCGAACGGAAGCAGCTGAGCCGGCCCAGAGTCTCGTAGTCGTACCACAAAGCGCGGTACCACGCCTTCTCACTGCCATTTGAAGAACTACTCCACCAGTCACCGTAGTAGCCAAGGCGGCCGAACGAACCATTGGAGCCACGGTAGCCACCGGGCAAAGCAGTAAATCCAGCGCTGTTATTGCTGCTCATGTCA
>CAZVTW010000960.1:0-1894 GCA_964629805.1 uncultured Bacteroidales bacterium
TGAGCCAATATATGCGACGAAATAGAACCACCTGCAGAAGCATAATTTGGCAAGCTCCCATCCTCTCTTTGTCCTTTACAGAAAAGGTCTAAGTAATTCTGTAACATCGGAATATCTCCGAAAATTGGGAGACAAGTGGCAATCGAGCCATCAGAAATATCACCTCCCCAGATTTTCTTTTCACGGTTAGTGTTGTCCATGAAAACGTCGTAACTTGCAAGTTCTAAGGTGTTTTTTCCTACATCGAATAGTTTTTTCATAAACGGATCCGAGCAATCAAACTCTCCCTTTTGTATTAATGGCTGGCCGCTTTTTACTGCCTGAATCTGATATACAGTTAAAGGTGCATTTAATTTTCTGAAGGTTACCTGCAGGTAACGAAAATTTTGCCAGTGAAAAGTTTCCCACTGCTGTCTGCCTTCTCTTAAATGATATCTTGCAGCCGTCATTCCATTTTTTTTAATTGAAGAAAATGGAATGGGCAAAACCCGCCCATCAATAAGTGTTTGTCCCCAGGCGATATCCACGATGGCACCATTGTTTCCCTCTAAATCAAATGAAACATAAGCATTTATTATTTCTCCGAAGTCAAGAATTACAGTGGAATTATAAACCGCGGGCACTTCTTTTTCCGTTTCCAAATATCTGTAATATGATTTTATATCACCGGAATATCCGAAGTTATTGATAACCGTGGAGTTATGTTCTCCCATGAGTAGCCCTGTGGGGTCCGAAATTGAACAGTGCTCTAATGGCCTTGGTATCTCTGTAGTCATTTGAAGGCCTGGATTATCTCTCATATCACCATAATTATCACCATGTATTTCAAGCACTTCAGCGGCACGTACAATTTCTTTCGCACGAACAGGTGTGCGCTGGTAATGAGGTAATATTGAGGGTTCAGGATTTTTAAATGGAAAATCACCTTGCAACGTTCCATCACGGACAATTCCGGCAATAGGATCACTATAGGGAATTTCTTTTTTATCCTTTCTGCGGATTAACATATTAACTTCTTTTGCCTGTTCCCAGCCGGAATCATCATAACCGCAGTTATGACGCTGCTCAAAATCCTTGTCTGCTTTAAATACTTCGGAATGGCCATACCCTACTCCTGGAATATGAACTCGCTGCCATGGAGCAGGTATTACTCTCCATGTACTATCAGTTCCTATCACGTTAATCAGCTTGTCATGTTTGTCGTAGGTTTCAAGTTGAACAATTAAACAACCAATATGCCGGGGAGCGGTTGAATATGCTTCTATTACAATACTGTTTTCTCCTTTCCTCAATACTGTATCAAGCGAAAAACTGCAATAACTGATATCGGGAGCAATGTTTCTCGGAGGGCCTTCACCAATGAATTTACCGTTGATATATGCCTTGAACAACAAATGTGCTGAAATATGCACCACTGCCTTGGATGGCAATTTTGACAGGTCAAACTCCTTACGGGCATATATAACTGGCCATCCTTCGTCATTGCTTTTTTCTGACCAAATCCATTTGGCTTGCCATTGTTGAGGATAATTATGCTCCTGAGAAAAGCAATTGAGAAAAACGATTATTAGAAAACCCAAAAATACTATTTTTTTATGAAATCTCATTTTTTGAATATTCCTGTTAAAATCAATCTGTATCATTATTTATTTCAAATGTGTAGTCACCCGAACCAATTAATATTTTAGTATAACCCTCTGCGGAAGAAAGAATCTTCATTTCTTTCGATTTCGTTTTTATATTTCCCTTTTCGGCAATTTTCCCTGCTTCTTCAGATGGAAGATAAACAACTGCTGTTAAATTTGCAGGTACGGAAACTTTAAGTACAAACGCTGAATCAATTATTTGCCATTGCGATACTATTTCACCATAAGGAGAATCATAAACCCCTTTG
>CAZVTW010000961.1:0-1894 GCA_964629805.1 uncultured Bacteroidales bacterium
TCACCTCCCTGTAATATACATCAATACGGTCCTTTTTGCGCTGCCTGCTCCATTTTCCCAGTGAGGTTATCACACCGGCCATGATGACAAAAGCTGATAGTATAAATGCCAGCACTTCGGCATAGCGTTCAAGAAAGGTCGGTTTATTCCTTTCGAGGTACATGATGACACCTATGTGCAAAGGATAAAAAAGATTTTCGCCGGCAGTTTTCTCAGAGAGCCGGATAAATACCGGATTTTTCTTTGCTAATATAGATTTGTTGTTGAGGATTGTTTTTGTCACAGCATAAATAATATCATCAGGAATGTCTTTCCTGGAAAGCAAACCGGCATTTGCTGAGATGGTCAGCACAGGTTTGACCGGTTTTGAAAAAAAAGCTTTTTCCGGCACAATATAAGGCTGAGCGGTCCATATTTTCATGCAAACACCTTCTACTGCCGATCCTCTGTAAACCTCATGAGGATCACCAAGACTATAAAGCGTGTTACCCTCTTGTCTGAGCATGTTTATAAGGCGTGAATTTGTGAATGATGTAAACAGACAACTTACATCTATTGAGTCTCCTACCTTGTTATCTTCATATTTGGAATAAACAGGTGTATAGTCTCCATTCTCAATACCAAATTCTTTAAAAATGGTCCTGACTATTTTTGCCGTTCCCCCTTCTTTTTCTCCAAGACCTATTTGCCTGCCATTAATAAGTTCCCTGAGTGTTTTTGCCTGAACAGTATCTTTGTGAACACAAAAAAATATTTGATCATAAAGTGGTAAGATGGTCCTGATAACAGCATCACTTCTGAATGTATCTTCGTGAGCTTCAAGAACTCCGATGGTATTGAGCGAAATAGCAAAATCCACTTCACCTTTTGCAAGCATTTGCAGGTGTTCAAAAGACCCTGAAGTATTTGTAATTACCTCAAACCTGAGGTCCAGTTCCTCTTCCAGCAAGTCCACAACAGGTTTCCCTACCTGGTATAAGGAAGTATTAGCAGAAGAGATGGCTATTTTATATTTTTTTTTATTGTCCCGGCAGGAGAACAAAAGTAGCGCCAGGATAATGATTACCGGGTATTTCATTTTCAGGTGATTCCTGTTTTATGTCTCAACAAAATGCCTGAAATGCTTCATAAATTGAACTCGTTCAAACGATGCCGGGTCTTTTACTTCTTTTTGACTCATTTTACCACGGAATTCATCAACAGTTGTGAATCCTTTCTTATCCATCCAGGATTCCAGTCCCTGAAGAATAGTTGTTATCACATCTTCACCCTCTTTATATATTGCAGATGCTATTTGTACAGCCTTAGCTCCGGCCAATAAAAGTTTAATGAGGTCGTCAGAGGAATGAACTCCTGTTGATGCCGCAATGTCACAGTCAATCCTGTCTGCCATGATGGCTACCCACCGTAGAGGCATTGCCAGCTCATTTGAACTACTGAGAACATGTCCGCTGGTCACTGTAAAATTTTCAATATCGAAATCGGGGCTGAAAAATCTGTTGAACAACACAATACCGGATATGTCTGTTTTTGAAAGTTGTTGAATATGTTGACCCAGGTTTGAAGAGTAATAACTAATTTTGGCTGATATAGGCAGGAACAGATCGGATTGCACCTTTTTTATAACATCAAAATAAATTTTTTCATTTTCTTCAGCGCTTCGGTTAAAATCTGAAGGAAGAATAAACATGTTAAGCTCCAGTGCGTCAGCACCGGCTTTTTCTATTTCATGTGCAAAATAGGTCCACTTTTGTGATGAAACGCAGTTAATACTGGCAATGACAGGGATTGACAATTGCGATTTTGCTTCCTGTATTAGATGTAAATATTTTCTGATACTGTCCTCTTCCTCTGATTCATCCATATAGTCAAATGTCTCAGGATAAACTAACTG
>CAZVTW010000962.1:0-1893 GCA_964629805.1 uncultured Bacteroidales bacterium
CAATACCAAGCAGAAAAAAATTGGTGTTTTTCAAGTTAGTTTTCCGAATTCTTGTGGTTTAGTATATATTATATCAAATTGTTTTTGCTTGATATATTTTGGTGTATCGGTCATTGCCTGAAAATATTAAGGTAAAACGAACTTTGATGCGAGAACCGAGGCTCGAATAACCACTTCGCCCCCAATGTTTTATGACTGCGTGTTAGACGTAGATTATTTTGTTCTCAAACTATTCAAATATTCGTCAGGTGTCAAAACTGGAATTTCTGACTCCCTAAAATCCTTACCGTTTCTTGTAATCAATAATTTACAATCCATTTTTATGGCACAATAGTATTGTAAAGAGTCCTCAAAATCCGAATATTTTGACGATAAGCCTTTATCAACAATTTTATCTGTCAAATCAGAGGTCTCAGTTATTACCTTGAATTTACGTATTTTCTCCTTAACCAGTTCTTTGTCCTCAAATCTTGAAAGTAAGTAATAAACAGTAGAGTATGTTAAAGCTGAAACGACCAAATCAATTTCGCCTTTATCGGCAAGTGTCGCAATCTTGGCAGCGGAATTATAAAAAGGTTCTCTTTCTCCAAGCAAATCCAGAACAACATTTGTATCAAGGAATAATCTATCTTTCATTTGTACTTCTTTGCTAAGTAATCACCATATTCTTGTTTATAATCAAAATCTGCTGGAAATTTCACTCCAGTTTGCATACTTTTAACAAATGGAGATATCTCAATATCATTATCAACTCGTTTATATTCTTTATCAATCAATGATTTGAGATAAGACTCAATTAAGCGAGAAAGACTTCTTTGATGTGATGAAGCATACTCTTTAGCTTTATCAATCACCAATTTATCAAGTTTTAATGTCAATTTTGCATCCATAACTCAAAATGTTTAATACGTGCAAATATACAAATATAATCCGTATCAATCAAGTGGTAATTTTCGTGCAGCTAATTTACGCCTAACGATAGCTATAAATACAATAGCCGCATTCCACCATCGCCCGATAAAGGCATTAAAAGTTTCCTTTCAGCCGTGTCACTATCCCAAGAACCACGGCGGTTATTGGATTTTATAGCCTGTTGGGTATTGGTGTTATTTTGATCTCATACTAAAAATCTCAAAACATCCATAATTATTGTCATTTATAAATTTCACTATCTCACCGATGTTATCTATCAATATTTCAACTATGGATTGTGTTTACAGGTTTCCAGTCCTAATCCATATTATTTTAGGTGGAAATCCGTATAAGGAATTTAAATCATTAAAAACTGAGTCTTGTGTTACAATTATATAATCATTTGATTTCGCATACTCCCAAATTTCTCTGTCTGGAGCATTTATCAACCCCTCTTTTTTTACAGTAGTAGAATCAGAATATTTATCAGGGATAAGTTTTAAAATCCTGTGAGAGATATTTTGATCAAACAGAAATCTCATACGGCTATTTGATATATTTTATTTTCTCTATCAGCAGCATAACTCAATGCAGCATAAATATCTTTCTCTGTCAACTCGTCAAAATCATTTAAAATATCTTGAACAGTCATACCTGCGGCAAGCCAACCAAGAATCTCACTAACGGTTATTCTCATACCTCGAATGCATGGTTTTCCTCCACGCTTTCCAGGTTCAATTGTTATAATTTGTTTATAATCTATCATATCACAAATATTTTTACAAAGATAAGATTTTTATCAATTTGTTGGTATCGCTCCGAAACACTTGCACCCAACGAAAACAGACTGGCGGCGGTGGTTTTTGGGGGTGTTTTGCGAAGCGTAGCGAAGCAAAATACCCCCAAAAACCACTGACGACCAGCCTGATGTGTGTGCCCTGCACGGGTGCAGTGCACACACCGTAAGCTTCGAATAAATTC
>CAZVTW010000963.1:0-1892 GCA_964629805.1 uncultured Bacteroidales bacterium
AGATAGAATAGCGGATGAAGAAGATGGAAGAAAAAGTATATTGAATTGGTGGCAGCAACTTAGGGCTTGAAACGAAATAAACTTTAGGGCATCTCTAAAAACCTCTATCTATTGCAAATGGCTGCAAAGAGTAACTGCTTCGTTGTCGGATAAAATCCGTCCTCAACATAGCTACGGCTATGTTTGCGGAGTATTTCACCCTCCGCCTTGCATTTACTCTTTTCGCTCATTTTCATCACGAAACAGGTTTTTAGAGATGCCCTTAAATGTTATTTATTTAAAATTCATTATATTTATATCATATTTATTTTTTTTGTATCAGTTTTTAATATTAATTTTATGAATCATGAAAATTCTCATTTCCTGGATCGCATATAACAACGACTTTGTCAAAGGACAGGTAGATCAGGAGAACAGTCCGAACTCCTGATCCACAAACATTATTATAATTATGACAAGCATTTTCTCTTTTGCTCGGCAGCAAAAGATGATACCCGTTTGCAGGTATTGCAAAACCAATTAATGCTTGATTTTCCCGATCATCAAACCGAAGGTGTTTATATGAACATAGAGGATGTCATCAATTTGCCTGAGATCAAAGAAAAGGTTGAGACTTTCCTGCATAAACAGGCAGACCATACCATTGACATTTTTTTCTCACCCGGTACATCTATCATGCAACTGGCATGGTTTATATGTCATAACAACCTGGGGTATAAAACGCGCCTGCTGCAAATGCGCCGTCCGAAAGACACCACATCCGGCAAGCCGGAACTGCTCGAGATCAATATTGAACAGACTTCAACCCCGATCACTTCCATCCTTAAAGAACAAAACATTGAAAAACGCAGCAGTGACATATATGAAAAACCGGGAATAATTATCACCAACAGCCTGAAACCGGTATATGAAAAAGCGTATAAGATATCAAAAACCGACAGGGTAACGACATTAATTCTTGGCGCCAGTGGTACGGGAAAAGAATCGCTGGCAAAATATATTCATGAGCACTCGGTGCGCCGTGATCATCCTTTTGTGGTGATCAACTGTTCGGCATTTAATGATAACCTGATAGAATCAAGGATGTTTGGATACAAGAAAGGGGCATTTACCGGTGCAGAAAAAGATACACCCGGATTGTTTGAAAAAGCTAACGGGGGCACCATTTTTCTTGATGAAATTGGTGATATTTCACCATATATGCAACAGGCATTGCTCAGGGTGATCCAGGAGAAAGAAATACAACCTGTTGGTGATAAAACAAAAAAGATTGATGTGCGTATTATATCAGCTACCAACAATGACCTGATAGGCCTGTGCAATGAGCAAAAATTCAGGTGGGACCTCTATTATCGCCTCGCTGTGGCCGAACTCGAACTGCCAACCATGCAGCAGCGTGGCCCCGACGAGATCAGGACAATGATAGATTATTTTCTGAAACAAAAGAAAAAGGGATTAAAAAAGGAAAAAATATTGAAAGTTGATAAGGATGCTATGCATTTTCTTATCAATTACCCTTATCCCGGTAATATCAGGGAGCTGGAAAACCTTATTGAAAGTTTATATGTTTTTTGTGATGAAAAAGTAACACTTGCTGATATCCCCTCGCGTATGCAGGATGTGCCTGAAGAACAATCATTAAACTGGAAAGATGCTGAAAAGGCACATATAAAACGTGTGCTGGCCCTGAAAAACAGCAACCAGCGGCAGGCATGGCTGGCATTGGGGTATGGGTCGCTGAACACGCTGAAGAAAAAAATTGAGGAATACAGGATTGTGTTGTGAGTGGGGGTGGGCTATTCATAGGGCTTTGTTCTATACAGAAAAAATACAAAAAACAGAATAAAATTCTGTTAAATTTGCATACATTTAACGGATTATTAAAAACTATA
>CAZVTW010000964.1:0-1891 GCA_964629805.1 uncultured Bacteroidales bacterium
TTATGCTCCTCAATTCCTGTGGCAATAGCCAGCACATTGGGGTCGAAAATAATATCCTCCGCCGGGAAACCGATTCTGTCAACAAGTATGTCGTAAGCACGTTTACAAATTTCTATCCTTCTTTGGTAACTAGATGCCTGACCCTGCTCATCAAAAGCCATTACAACTACAGCTGCTCCATAGTTTTTTACTTTTTGGGCCTGATAAATGAATTGTTCTTCACCTTCTTTCAGACTAATGGAATTTACAATAGATTTTCCCTGAAGACATTTGAGACCTGTTTCAATGACCTCCCATTTGGATGAATCTATCATGACAGGAACTTTAGAAATATCCGGCTCAGGCACGACTAATTTGAGAAAAGTTTCCATTTCCTTTTTAGCGTCCAGCATGGCATCATCCATGTTTACATCAACAACCTGAGCCCCGGACTCAACCTGTTGTCTGGCAACAGTTAACGCTTCTTCATATTTTTCCTCGCGAATAAGTCTGGCAAAACGCTTTGAACCGGCAACATTAGCTCTTTCACCGATATTGATAAAATTGGTGTTTTCTGTCAGATTTAAAGGTTCTAATCCACTTAACCGCATAATTTTCTTCGATTCAGCGGGTTTTCTTACCTCTGCTGTTTCCACTATTTTAGAAAGCTCATGAATATGTTCAGGCCCGGAGCCGCAGCATCCACCGATAATATTAACATATTTTCCCTCCAGGTATGGTTGTATTTGTTCAGCCATAGTCTGTGGCGTTTCATCATATTCTCCAAGTTGGTTTGGAAGACCGGCATTCGGATGTGCGCTGATATAGAATTTAGATATTTTAGACAATATTTTTACATATTGCAATAACATGTCGGCGCCAAATGCGCAATTCAAACCAATACTTAATAAATCAGCGAAGCAAAATGAGTTGTAGAATGCCTCTATCGTTTGTCCGGAAAGAGTTCGTCCGCTTTGGTCTGTCACCGTACCGGAAACCATCAGGGGAACTTTTTTACCCTTTTCCTCAAAGACAGACTCTATGGCAAATAATGCAGCTTTACCGTTTAATGTATCAAAAATTGTTTCGACAAGCAAAACATCAACACCGCCGTCAATCAATCCACGAACTTCTTCTGCATATGAATCCGCCACTTCTTCAAAGCTAACTGCCCTGAAACCAGGATTATTGACATCAGGCGAAATTGAAAGCGTCTTATTTGTCGGTCCAAGCGAACCGGCAACAAATCTTGGTTTTCCAGGATTCTGGTCTGTATAGGTTTTTGCTGCTTCAATAGCCAGTCTGGCAGATTCCCGGTTCATTAAATATACAAATTGTTCAGTCTCATAATCCAGTTGTGATATAATTGAGGCATTGAATGTATTGGTTGTAATAATATCCGCTCCAGCTTCAAGATATTCTTCATGAATTGCCTTAATTATTTGAGGCTGCGTGATTGATAGAATATCATTATTCCCTTTAAGATCACAGTTATGTTTTTGAAAACGACTACTCCTAAAATCTTCTTCTGTAAGATTACGACGCTGAATCATTGTTCCCATAGCTCCGTCAAGCAATAGTACCCGTTTTTCAAGTTCTCTTGTAATATCTTTTCCCATCCTGTATGTTTTTTTTATTGAACCTGCAAAAGTAATTGATATTAATTGAAATGCATAAGATAGGATAGGTATTCTAAGAGAAAGAAAGAGTATGTATTAGAAATCAATAAGATACGAATTAAAAATACTGATGCTTTTCCTCACCTTCGGTTAAGATGCGAAGAATATTTGAATTCATTGTATTTATTCCTAACTTTACCAGATAAAAGTATAAGTAAAAGAAATGCGGTATTTTAACACATCCGGTCCCAACTTTCCAAAGGAGCATTATACACTCTTTCGATCTCACTTAA
>CAZVTW010000965.1:0-1881 GCA_964629805.1 uncultured Bacteroidales bacterium
CTGCACTCGGCCAGATAGAAGAAAAGAAATATGAAGTTGACGTTCGTAAACGAGGCTATACCAACATTGCCAAACTTGCTGTTACTTTTGACGGGAAAAGGGTGTGGGTGAAATCAAATGATGGTGGTGATGAGAAGCTAATTAGTGTCCATCCATAAAGTAAATATCCGGCCAGAAAGTTCGAGGTCGAGGCGGATTAAAAAAATGCATGAATTCTCACGTATTTCTAATATTTTTTTATAATGTAATTTGATTCTTAATTGTTTGACCATAAAACAAAATAGTATACCTTTGACCTAAATAAATAAATCTAAGTTTATGAACGCGTACATTGTTTTATTACTCATTATAGTCATTTTAGTACCCATTGTTTATCTGATACTAAAAGCTATATACAAAAATTCCGTTATTGTAAAAGTTGCCCTGGTTTTTATAGTTTCAATTTCTGGCATAGCATTTACTATTGCCGTTTTCACCCAGGAAGGTTACGAACATCTTTACTGGGCGCTTCCTGTTGATATTTTAATTTTTTTTAGCGCTCTATATTTCATTGCATCGCTACTTCAGAAACCCCTCAATAATCTTGACCAAATGATTAAAAACCTTTCGTCAGGCAATATTGAAAACACTGTCAACCAAGAACAATTAAGCAGGAATGACGAATTTGGGAGAGTTTATATATCCATCAGGGAACTCATCTCAAAACTTACAGAAGTTATTGCAGAAGTTCAGAACTATGCCGAATTGGTTTCCGAATCCGGCAATCAGATGAATGCCAGCGCCGAACAGGTTTCACAAGGCGCTAACGAACAAGCGTCAACAGTAGAGGAAGTATCTTCTTCTATGGAAGAAATGCTTGCAAATATCCAAATGAATTCTGATAATTCACAGGAAACGGAAAAAATAGCTAAAAAAGCTTCGGATAACATAACAAAAGGTAGTCGTGAAGTGATGCAGACCGTCGATTCAATGAAATATATCACTGACAGGGTATCTATTATCAATGAAATTGCCTTTCAGACAAACCTGCTGGCTTTGAACGCTGCTGTTGAGGCTGCCCGTGCCGGCCAACACGGGCGGGGTTTTGCTGTGGTAGCTGCTGAAGTTCGTAAGCTGGCGGAAAGGAGTCAGAATGCAGCGCTTAAAATTGACGAAATTTCAAAATCGAGCCTTGAAGTAGCTGAAAAAGCCGGATCAAACCTGAAGAATATTGTCCCTGAAATACAGAAAACCTCTAAGCTTATCCAGGAGATTGCCGCTTCCAGCCAGGAACAGAATTCCGGCGCTGAACAGGTTAACAATGCCATTGTCCAGCTCAACAGAGTAACACAGCAGAATGCCTCCGTCTCAGAGGAGATGGCTTCTCATTCCCAAAATCTGGCTGGGTATGGTGATAAACTGATTAAGGCAATACAGTTTTTCAGGATTAAAAAATAACAACAAGAAGGCATTATCCCTGGAAACACCAATTTGACATCATCCTGGTTCTACTTTGTTAGATTTTAATCAGCTGATTTTAGTAAGGTCTCTACTTGCGTAGAGACAGGTTAATAAGGTTTGAGATGATTGTGGAATAATTACTCTACCAAGGTTGAAATTATTGATAAGTTTTTTAAATACCTTATTATAAATTGTTTAAACCTTAGAAGAAAATCTTATCGTCTTATGTCTTTAACCTTATTAACCTGGCTCGTCATAGCTCTACGCAGTTAATGTCATTTGACATCGAAAATGTCAGGCTGACTTAATCTGAGTGTTCGATTGACAACAAAAAAATCTAACAAAGTAGTACCAGGCATTGAGGAAAAATAAACTGGACATTTATTAATATCAGAACTCACTAAATTTAACCAAAGTCTAAATTATCAAACGCAAAAAAAG
>CAZVTW010000966.1:0-1876 GCA_964629805.1 uncultured Bacteroidales bacterium
AGCAGGGGAAATATTTACCCAAGTCTAATATTCAAGTGATTTCTGAGGAAGAATCGCAAGCGAATCCCCCCGATTATTTCCTGTTAACCGCCTGGAATTATCGTGATGAGATTGTGAATAAGGTGCGTCAAGCGGGGAATTATACGTCTCAGTTTATTGTTCCCATACCTTTCGTGCATATTCTCTAAATCTACATGATGATGTTTATAACTCCTTGATGGTCAATTCAAGTAGCTAGTCAGGATTAGTAAATCAAAACTATGGCAAGTACACGCCCCCTAATTCATATTGGTTATCCGAAAACTGCTTCAACGTGGCTACAGCAGGTTGTTTTCTTGAATGAAAATACAGGTTTCTATGCTCCTTGGGGCGCTCCAGCCGAAAGCGTGAGAAAGCAATTTTTCAATTCTGATGGTTTTCATGTTTCTGCTGAAACAGCACGCAGCCAACTTGAACCGGGTTTAATAGAGGCGATTAAACAAAGCCTAATTCCTGTATTTTCCAACGAAATGTTAACTGGTTTTCCTTCAACAGGTCGGGGCTGGAGCAAAGAGATTGTGCATCGGATTCATGATATCTTTCCAGAGGGGAAAGTTTTTATCGTAATCCGGGAACAAAAATCAATGTTGCTCTCATCATATCGACAGCATCTAATGATGGGTGGAACTTTAAGTATCAATGATTTCATAGTAATTGAAAAAACGCCTAGAAGTTTAAAGCATAGCTGTTGTGTTGATTTTTTTTACTATGATAAAATAATTGACTATTACCGAAATGTTTTTGGTCGAGACAATGTATTAGTCTTGCCATTTGAATTATTTAAACAAAATAAACAGATTTTTTGTGAAAAGCTTTTAAGTTTTGCGGAAGCAAACGGAAAAGTCGATTATTCACAAAGTCCTAAAAATGTTGGCACTCAAGGTGGAAAGTTGTCTGTTTTGCGACCACTCAACTCTGTTTTTAACATTTGGTTTTCGCCTTTCCACAAGCCAACTATACCCTTGAGACATAAAATGGCAGCCGGGATTGCTCTATTGATACCAGAAACAATTCATGAAGGGATAGAAAATCGTTTACGGCAGTTCATTGCCCAGAATGTTGGTGATTTATACCGCCTGAGTAATCAAAAGACAAGTCAGTTGATTGGGATAAACCTCGCTGACTTGGGTTATGACGCATAACGGCAGCTAATTGTGTTATTTGAGCTTAACTATTATAATATAATTCTATTTTAGAATTAAAAACTTGATTGAATTAAATAAATATCCACGTACATGTAGATACAACCAAAATTGAAACATGGAAAATCCAAAAGTTCTCATCCATATTGGCTACCCGAAGACTGCTTCAACATGGCTACAACAGGTTATTTTTTCTGATAAAAATGCTGGTTTCTTTACCCCTTTGGGTGTTAAAGCAGAAAATTTGAGAAGACAATATTTGAATCCAAATAGCTTTGATATTGCTGCTGAATCAGTACGCCAAGTTCTTGAACCCGACCTTCTGGATGCTGCAAGACAAAACCTTATTCCTGTTTTGTCCCATGAGAATTTGACTGTTACTCCCACCATAGGTAAGGGCTGGAAAAAAGAGGTTGCCAATCGAATCCATGATATTTTTCCAGAAGCGCGAATTCTCATAATTATTCGTGAACAAAAATCGATGTTACTTTCATCGTATCGGCAACACGTTGGTATGGGCAAAACATCGACTATACAAGACTATATCGGCACAAGCAACAATGAATCTATGTTGACACCTGTCTGTCCATTAGACTTTTTCAAGTATGATGAACTGATTAGGTACTACCAAAATATTTTTGGTGGAGATAATGTATTAGTTTTGCCTTTTGAGTTGCTTAAAAAAAGTCAACAAC
>CAZVTW010000967.1:0-1867 GCA_964629805.1 uncultured Bacteroidales bacterium
TTGAATGTCATGTTGAAACCATAGATGATATACCACTGAGCAAAGCAGGAAAAATGCATGAAAGAATAGAATCAATACTCCGTGAAAAGTTTGGAATACACCATGTTACTATACAACCCGAGCATAATCTGTGTCACGAGAAAGATATTATTGTGGAGCACCAGCCTGATAGGTCATAGTTGGGAGACGGAAGTTGGAAGTCGGAAGTTGGAAGACGGAAGACGGTAGTCGGAAGACTGAAGTCGGGAGACGGCAGACCAGAGACATGTTAATATTTTCTGAAATTTCAGTCTTTTTCTTCTGTATTTGTTAATTAATTTTCGATTTTTAATTTTTTGAATAGTGAATTAATATACACCTATGTCAATTTCTGTAAAAAATCTTTCTGTAAAAATGAATGGTCATGATATTTTCCGGAATGTGAGTTTTGAGATCGAACGCGGCCGGAAAGCATTGATTTCCGGTCCGTCAGGATCTGGTAAAACAACACTTTTGAAAACATTAATGGGTTTTATCATTCCCGTAAAGGGCGAAATTTTTTATTCCGGACAGTTATTATCTGAGAAAAGTGTAAGACAACTGCGGAAAAAAATCGCCTGGATACCACAGGAAATTGTTTTACCAGACTTAAATACCGGGGAATTTATGCGTTACCATCTGGATTTTACAGGAAATAGAAAAATAGAAATGCATGATAACAAGATAAAGAAATTCATGGCAGAATTTTCTCTTGATGACAGGTTACTTACTGAAAAAATTGTCAATCTCTCAGGAGGTCAAAAATCAAGGATTCTCATAATTCTTGCCATTTTACAGAATAAGCCTTTCTATATCATCGACGAGCCTGTTGCTGCGCTTGACACTGAACTGCAGGAAACAGTATTGAGATATATCTATGGTATTCAGGATGCCACCATTCTTATTTCATCCCATGATGGTTTTTCAAAACAATATGCGGATCAGGTTATTTATATGAATGAAAAACTTATACATAAAACATGAAAGATATTGTCAATATTGAATTTACTGACCTACTCCTTGGATTTGCATCTCTTATCATCCCGTTGTCCGTTTTTTTGTATTACAGGACGGGAATGCTCAAAGATACACTGATTGCTGTAATACGAATGTCAGTACAACTCTTCCTGGTCGGTTTATACCTTGAATTTATTTTTAAACTTAATAATGCGTGGATTAACATCCTTTGGGTGGTTATCATGATAATCGTAGCTGCCTTTACAATTGTCAGGCGGTCAGGATTGAACCTGAGGTTTTTTGTTATCCCGGCAGGATTATCCATACTGACAAGCGTGTTTATTGTTGACACCTGGTTCCTTGGACTTGTAATAAAACTGGATTATACATTTGAATCACGTTATTTTATTCCCATTACCGGCATGATTCTTGGAAACAGCCTTAATTCCAATATCATTTCGTTGAGAACGTTTTATCATTCACTCAGGGACAAACTTTCTCTTTACCAATATAATCTATCATTCGGCGCTTCAAAGAATGAAGCTTTATCATTGTTTTACAAAGATGCGCTTCAAAACGCTTTTAACCCTATGATAGCAACGATTTCTGTTATTGGATTAATTTCCCTCCCCGGCATGATGACAGGTCAGATACTTGGCGGAAGTTCGCCTGCTGTGGCTATTCGTTACCAAATTATGATCATGCTGACAATATTTATTTCATCTGTCATTTCTGTTGTTTTGACCCTGATTTTATCCAATCTTTTTGTCTTTGATGAATATGATAATCCCAGGATCAACAGGGTTTTTAAATTGTGAAGAATATTGATTTTCTATTTGTTTTGATTTCAAAACATGTAAACTTTCAACAGTATAATAAACAAAAACTCATT
>CAZVTW010000968.1:0-1865 GCA_964629805.1 uncultured Bacteroidales bacterium
AGGTACGGTCTAATGAAAATGTCATCAGGGAAGATTGGCAGGTGGTTGTTAATCAGCTACACACAAACACAGATTTCCTGACCTTTGAAATCCCGGGACAACTGGGAGAAGCAGAAATCGACCAGGAACAGAACACAGTTGAAATCCGAATGCTGAAAGGAGATGACTTATCCGGATTATCGCCGTCCTTTACTCTCAGTCCGGGAGCTTCTGCCTATGTTGATGATAATATTCAGACGAGTGGTTCAACGCCACAGGATTTTTCCTCTCCTGTGAAGTATACCGTTATCGCTGAAGATAGCATCAATATATCTGAGTGGACTGTCAATGTGGTTTTGGACGAATTTAGCTCTGAATGCCATTTTAAAAGTTTTTCGTTGCCAGAACAGGTAAAACCTGCTGATATAAATACAGATAATGGTCACGTTTTTATACTTGCCGAAGCAGAGAACACAGAGGAACTAAGTGAGGTTGCGCCTGTTTTTACATTATCTGAAGGAGCATTTTGCCAGGTAGATGATGTAAAACAATTTAGCGGGGAATCAAAACAGGACTTCACAGAAGATATTACCTATCAGGTCATTGCTGAGGATGGTATCTCCAAAATGAACTGGTCTGTTGATGTTGAGATTTTAAAACCTGGCATGGCAACAAAAACCGAATTCCTGGATTTCAGCATTCAGGGCCAGGTATCGTCTCCAGTTATAAATCCGCATATGCACCGGATTGATATTATTTTGCACAAACATGAAGATTTGACAAAAGTGCCTGTAGATTATAATCTTCCTGATTATGCAACAGCATATCTCGGGGATTCAGTTCTGACTAATGACATGGTGCTTGACCTTTCAGAACCAAAAACAGTCAGGATTGTTGCAGCAGACGGACAATCAAGTTCTGAGTGGGTCATTGTGGCATCTAAAGAGCCGCTGTCAACCGAAACAGATATCATTTCGTTTCAACTCCCGAACCAGTCAGGATTTTCGACCATCAATGCAAGCACACACCGGATAGATGCTTTGGTCAAACCTGGTCATGATTTATCTTCTCTGACAGCAGAATTTGAGTTGTCTGACGGGGCTGTTTTAATGTTAGAGGAGGATGAGGTGATATCAGGCCAAACGACCATTGATTATTCAAAGCCTGTTGTGTGTGAGGTATTAGCAGAAGACGGGACTACAACAGTAAAATGGATAATTACTGTGATGCATGGATATGCTGTGGGTGTGAATACAAAGCAAAAAAATCACCTTTTCCGGATGAGACAAACAGGAAACGGGATATATCAGATTTCATTCAATAACGCTTTGAAATCAGCAGTGAAAGAGTATCAGGTATATCACCTGTCAGGCAGGATGATTTTGCAAAAAACCATCGAATCCGAAATACTCAGGGTTGATTTGTCAGGATATCCACAAGGTATATATCTCATCAGAATTGGGACACAGAGTATGTTATTGATGAGAGAATAAAATGTATTTCAATTCAAAAAAACAGTCCCCAAAATTATTGTTAATCATTTGGGGACTGTTTCTCTTTAGTTTGATCTGATTTTGTATCTCAGGTGAATATCTTAAAAATAGCTTTATTGTAAAAACTTAAACAACACAGTCAGCAAAATAATAATTCCAAATCCGATATTCATAAAAATAAACATCATCCTGAACCGTTTATCGACCGAATCAAATCGCTTGTCCATATACCTGTACATATCTTCAAACCGTTTGTCAACAGCCTCAAAACGTTTGTCAACAGCCTCAAAGCGTTTATCAACAGCCTCGAAACGTTTTTCCATATATCGATACATATCTTCAAAACGCTTGTCCATCATTTGCACCAAAGTTTTTATATCATCTTTTGTTGCA
>CAZVTW010000969.1:0-1865 GCA_964629805.1 uncultured Bacteroidales bacterium
AGACATCCATAGAAAAGGTATTGTCAGTTGCTGAAAAATCGACTGTTCCGCCTATTGGCAGGGCGTCACCTGACCAGGTTTCATTCCCTGTCACAACCATTCCAACCTTATCTGAAGTGTTGTTACCGCTTGCATCGGGATTGTCAACCATAAATTCATGTGTGTTACCTCCAAAATCATAAGCTATAGGACTTACATTTTCAAAGTCCATGTAAGTTGTCTGGGCATTTACCATTGCAGCAAAAGCCAAAATACCAAAAAATTGAAGTAAAATTGATTTCATAATATGTACTTTTAATTTTAATGAATAATAAGAGTTATTTATTTAATCTGTTTGACCAGATAGTATGCTATTTAAAGTATTTAAAAACAATATTTTATGTTTAGAATATCTATAAGTAATTTCATTGGTTCAGGATCAAAAACAAGAATGAAATGTAAAAATTAATATCCGTTATTCTGTATGAGCTTACCATTTGATTTGTCGATTTCAGACTGCGGAACAGGGAATACTTCATGTTTTCCTTCAACAAAACCGAGAGGCCCGAGCACTGAGGTGGCATCTCCCCACCTGACAAGATCAAAAAACCTGTGTCCTTCCATTGCCAGTTCTAAGCGTCGTTCTTTTTTGATGGCTTCAAGCAGTTCTGTTCCTGAAAGTCCGGATAAAGGTTCTAATTTAGCCCTTTCCCGGATATGGTTGACCTGTTTAAGGGCTTCTGCATCATCAATTCCTCCTCGGTTCAGCGCTTCGGCATACATGAGTTTTACATCTGCAAGCCTTATCATCCTTTCATTTGTTCCATAATTCCATTCAAAATTCGCTGTTGTTGTATACCCATTCCAGGGAGCTCTTTTTTTGCTAAACCAACCGGTAAATCCCTCGTTCTCTTCCCAGGATGAAGCGCCAATTTCGGTCAGAAATGCAGCGCCGTATGCTGTTCCGTGCAACCTTGCCGAATCATTCTGGCTGGTATAGGCATCAATCAAATCCTGGGTCACCATGTCAAAACCCCAGCCTGAATTCAGGGTATCAGTGTCTGTCATACGGGCGCCACTCATCTGGATATCAATGTTTCCTTCATTGGCTCTTCCCCAACCCCAGTCTCCACGCTCTGTCACCGAGGAATACTGAATTTCAAAAATAGATTCTGTACCATTTTCGGCTTCTTGTTTCCAGATTCTGTCATAGTTGTCCTCGAGATTGTAGACAGTCCCCTCAAGTTGAACAACTTTTCCAAGGAGGTCAGCAGCTTCCGTGAATTTTTCCCGATACAGATAGATTTTCCCGAGGAGTGATTGCGCAGCGCCTTTAGTTACACGACCAAGCTCGTATGTGGTCAATTCAGATTTAACCGGCAAATCAGGAATGGCTTCGGAAAGGTCTTTCTCCATTTGTTGATATACTTCTTCAGTCTCAACTCTTGCCTGGCTATACTCATCGGGTGTCAGGGTGCTTGTAATAAGCGGGACATCACCGAAAAAGCGGACCAGTTCAAAATAGTAATAAGCCCGCAAAAATTTCGCTTCGGCCCTGTAACGATTAGCAGTTGCAGATTCCACACCACTGCTGTTAATGATGACATTCGCCCTGTATATTCCATGATATCCGCGTCTCCAGAGTTCCTGAATTGCCGTATTTGTGGCCGTTGTTCTGAATTGGTCTACTTCATGATATTCAGGTCTGTCACCAGGACCACCACCTACTACCCTGGAATCATCCGACGGGAAATTAGCCAAAAAATAATACGAACTCCAGGGTGGGGCGTATTTTAACTGAAGCATGTCATATGCTGCCATGAGACCGGCAAATAATTCATCTTCGTTCTGGTAGAAATTAGCTTCAAGCTTTTTTCCTTTTGGCT
>CAZVTW010000970.1:0-1854 GCA_964629805.1 uncultured Bacteroidales bacterium
ATTGAGGGTTTATTATATGAGGAAAATGGTCACAGGAGAATTGGTGGAAAAAAAAACCGGGTTTCAAGGTAAGTAAGAATTACCCAAAACCCGGCCAGATTACTCAATGAAGGAACGATTAGATAATAAGTTATAAAGGTTAAATGAAGTTATTTTGGATTTTAACAAGGCAAAAAATCTGCGCATAGCAGCGTTCTGTAATGATTTTTTAACGCAGTTAAAATTCAAAAGAACGAGTTTAAGTTTATAAGTTATTGTCTGTTCGTTCCTAAACAGGGTAAGAATTAATATTAATCAGGCATCTCTTTCATTTTTGATATTTCAATCTCATTATTTACATTTATTGCTCCGCCTTTTAGTGCAAGAAGCGTGGCTTCTTTTCGTTCTTTTTTTGATTCAACTTTTCCTTTAAGTGTCGCTTCACCTTTTTTGACCATGATTTTTATATCTTCCAGATTGATAAACGGAGAAGCAATAAAATGTTTCTGAATATCTTCGTAAATTTCCAAATCTGTTGAATTCGCTACCAGTTGCGATTTTGGCATAGTCCCTTTATCATATGCATAACCATAATACATTAATTTGGATTGTTGCTCAACTTCCAGGTTATTGATAATTTTTGTAACTCCCTGCACCTGTGCAACAACTTGTTCTGCATGATATTCCTCAAATGGTGTGTTTACAATGCCATTAAGATATATTTTGCCAAATCTGGCATGAATATTAAATTCCAGATATAACAAATAGGGGTCCCAAAAAAGTGCGTCTACAACTTTAGCTTCAAGTTGATCGTTGTTGAATTGATTATCAGGTTTCACTTTAAGATAATTGGTTACTTTTTTAACACCAATCGTATTTTTAGCCGTACTCGTAACCTCATATTTTGCCTTAAGAGTCTTTACATTTCCTGATATGGCAGCCCTGCCCTGCATGACATCAATTTGAATATCATTGCCTCCTATGTAGGGATTTACTTCAAAAGCCTTTTGCAAAGCCCGTGATATTTCATCATCTTCACGTATGACATATTTATCTTTTCGCATCATGATATCTCTTTCCCATTTATCAACATTTAAATCCGGCGCTATAACAGACTTGACTCCCTGTATGTTTCTTACCTGACTGATAGCATAGTACTTTTCACGTGCGCTTCCCACCGTACCGTAAAGAGTTACTTTTCCGGCTTTTACTTTTGCTTCAATCATGCCATTGTCAATTCTGATATCCCAATTCAGGACATTGTTAACATCTTTTTTTATTTCTTTATCAGGCCGGTGACCTTTATGCGATACCTCAATTTTGTTCTGGATTTTGCCAACACCTTTTGATTCAGCGGCGATTTTTTCGGCCATCCACTTTTCCCTGTACGAATCAACGTTTCCTCCAAGTTCAACGACACCATCATCAACTTCAATAGTAAGCTCCTGCAAATCAATAACATCATTAAAAATATACCTGTCTTTCAGGTGATCAAGCAACTTTGAATCATCAATAACTGTATTTATCACTTTTATCTCGTTCACAACGGATTTAACGCCTTTTATAGAAGAGGCCAGTTCCCTGGCCCTGTTTTTCGAAAAAAGATTTTCTTCTTTGCCAGAAAGCAGGACTACGCCATCTTCAACTTTTAAATCTATCATGTTTTCATTGATTTCATCATGATAAATAAAGTCATTCTGAATAGCGATTTTAATCTGTCTGTCGCTGTATGTTTGGGCAGAGACAATTCCGGGCATTATCATCAAAAATGCAAATAATGTAAAAACTGAAATAAAAATGTTTTGGAAATTTCTTTTTCTATGATATTTTTTTTCAATGTACATGGCTTTTTTCTTTTTTATTATTGAACATTCT
>CAZVTW010000971.1:0-1852 GCA_964629805.1 uncultured Bacteroidales bacterium
CATTAACCTATCATAGGGATTAACTTTTTTATCATCATCTGTTAAATCGCTATATCTATCTAATTCACTATTATTTAAAAGATAAGTGTTTTTATTATCTTCTTTATCTGAATGAATCCAACCAAATGGATCAAATATAATAATTATAGTTAAACATACAACTATAACCAATCCTGCTCCAATAGATAAGTTAATCGCTTTGTTCATTATTAATATTCCTCCCGATTATCTGAAGGGTGTATGGAATTACTTATATTAATCGAAGGATTTTATGATTTAATTAGTGGTTGCTAGGAATTTAATTCCAATACAGATTTTCAATATTAAACTTTAATTAATATTAACTAAACTCCAGCTCTGTCTGGCTCAAAGCTATCATAGTAATCATCATCGTCATCATCATCGTCATCTTCAGGGGCTACTCCTGCTCCAGAAGCACCACCATAGTATTCATTCAAGTCGAGTATCCCATCATTATCTGAGTCTGATTCATATGGATTTGTGCCTAACTCTAATTCTCTTTCATCGGATATACCATCACCATCACTATCTTTAATCACTCCTTCTAATGTTCCTTGTACCAATTCATCACCATCTAAAATGCCATCACCATCACTATCTTTATTGGTTGGGTCTGTTCCTAAACCGATCTCATTTTTATCTGATATGCCATCTCCGTCTGTGTCAGAAACCAATGGATTTGTTCCTAGATTTATCTCATGTAAGTCTGAGACACCATCACCATCTGAATCTGGATTATTAATATCAGTTCCTAAAGCTACTTCATCACCATCTGGTATACCATCACCATCTGTGTCATTGTTATTAGGGTCACTACCGATAGATAATTCATATTCATCAGATAAGCCATCGCCATCACTATCGGTTATGTCTAGTCCATTATCTTTTTCAGCCTGACTTATATTATCATTATCTATGATACCATTACCTGTTCCCTGTTCTATAGTGTTATTTCTGGAATTGGGGTTCGTTCCTAATAGCACTTCTCTACCATCAGAAATACCATCTCCATCAGTATCCGGATTATTTGGGTCTGTTCCAATTTTAGCTTCTTGTTCATCAGATAATCCATCTCGGTCACTATCTGTCTTATTTGACCTATTCAATATGATAACCAATCTTCCTTTTGGGTCTCCACTAAGTATTTCATCAATCATCTTACCATCCGGAACTCCATCTCCATCAGTATCCGGATTATTTGGGTCTGTTCCAATAAGGCTTTCCACATCATCTGGTATTCCATCCCCATCGGTATCCGGTTTTCCTAATGTATTATTCGCAAACTCTCTACCATCATCAAAACCATCCCCATCAGTATCCGGGTTAGTTGGGTCTGAACCTAAAATAACTTCTCTACCATCTGGAACTCCATCACCATCAGTATCCATTTTATATGGGTCTGTTCCTAATGCTATCTCCTGTCCATCAGGAATCCCATCTTTATCACTATCTATTGAGTCACCACCTAATGTAGCAATATCATCATTATCTGAAAGAGTTCCACTGGTCAATTCCTCTTTATCATCTATATTATCTCCGTCAGTATCTTTATTATTAGGATTAGAACCAACCAAATCTTCCAGCTGGTCGGATAATCCATCTCCATCTTTGTCCCCTGTTCTTCCTTCTTCTGGTGTTGTCAAATCTGTATCTTCAGTTCCTATATCTTCATCTGTAGTACGATTATCACCACCATCAGAAGTAGTCCCATCGGTACCCGTTTCTGCATCACCGCCATCAGAAGTAGTCCCATCGGTACCCGTTTCTGCATCACCGCCATCAGAAGTAGTCCCATCGGTACCCGTTTCTGCATCACCGCCATCAGAAGTAG
>CAZVTW010000972.1:0-1848 GCA_964629805.1 uncultured Bacteroidales bacterium
TCAAAAGATGAAATCTTAAAAACTTTTCCCTGTTGCGTTTCAGCTTCTTCCAAAAAATATGACCTGACAGTCAGTTTGAAAAATAATGTATCCCCTTTTGAATCATACATTTCTGAGTGAGGATAAATATCATCATCCTGGCTTATCTTAATGAGTTTTTTTTGCCCAAAAAGGAATTCTCCTTTTAATAGAAGCAACAAAAAAATCATATATGTCAACAATTTAAGGAGCATTTTCCTGTCAATTAGATAAAATCAATTCTCCGGGACAGAGTAAAGGCATCAGTATAAACTTACGTTATATTATCCTGTAAAGATACAAAAAATGTTGAAGATGGTTTGGATTGTCAGGGCAGGAATTTTAAAATGATTGTGCTAGTCAAGTGAAACTAACTGAGATAATACAAAATTTACTGGAGATAAAATTATTTGGTTAGAAAAATTTGTCTTTTGGATGAATAATTTTAATACGGATTGGTTCGAGACATCTTAAAATCAATACAATTCATACCTTAGTCAATTATTCATTTTATTTCGTCATGGACATTTGCGGAATATTTTTAATTTTTGTAGATTTACATTACAAATATTTCATGTAACCAAAAACATATACACCTATGAAAACCCGGCAGATTACTCTACTTGCTTCAATTCTTGTTCTTTTCTGCACCATAAGAGCTTATGCACAGGATAAACAACCAGACCAACAAAAACTTATCGTGGGAACTAAAATAGTCCCGCCTTTTGTTATTAAAGATGCCACTGGTGAGTATTCAGGGATAAGTATTGAATTATGGGAACAAATGGCTCTTGAGTTAAACCTCGGGTATGAATATTTTGAAAGTGATAATAAAACACTCTTAGACAGCCTCCAGAATGAAAGCATCGACCTTATTGTAGCTGCTATGACCCTGACAAATGAAAGGGAAAAAGTCATCGATTTCTCTCATCCTTTTTTCAATACGGGCCTGGGTATCGCTGTTCAAAAAAAGGATGAAACCGGTATTCTTGAAATGATTAAAGCATTGTTTTCCATACAATTTATCCAGGCAATAGCCAGTCTTGTATTGCTATTGTTAATTGTAGGATTCCTGATGTGGTTATTTGAGCGCAAAAAAAATAAAGAAGAATTTGATAATCGCCCTGCAAGAGGTATAGGTGCAGGCTTCTGGTGGTCGGCAGTGACCATGACCACAGTCGGATATGGGGATAAAACTCCCAAAACACTCGGTGGCCGTGTTATTGGTTTTATCTGGATGTTTTCGGGTATTATTTTGATTTCAACCTTTACAGCAGCTATCACCTCAACACTCACAGTTTCCAGACTAAGTGCCGGTGTCACCGGACCGGAAGACCTGCCCAAAACAACTGTCGGAACAGTAGAATTCACAACAAGCGAAAAATATCTCAAAGAACGCAGGATTGCATATATTGAATACAAAACAGCAGATGAAGCCCTGAAAGCGCTGAAAAATGATGAAATAAATGCGCTTGTCTACGATGCAGCGCTTCTTCAATACCTGATTAATAAAGACTATCCGGCAGAATTACAGGTTTTGAAAAATACGTTCCTGAGACAAGACTATGGAATTGCATTTCAGCAGGGGAGTGAACTCAGAGAACCCATAAACCAGATTATCCTGAGAAAGATCCATGAAAAAGAATGGAAGGATATATTATTTGATTATTTGGGGAACTAGTTCTCTGTCCCAAAAGTTTCATATAGGTTATTGGCAATTTATAATTATAAATATAAATGACACATAAATTGTTGTTTGAATGTTGATAAGTATTTGTTTGAGAATATTTAACGTGTCATGTGATTTTTTTAGATTCTTCGCTTCGCTCA
>CAZVTW010000973.1:0-1844 GCA_964629805.1 uncultured Bacteroidales bacterium
AAATGGCTCAGAACCGGTTAACTGGTATTCAACAGCATACATGAGTGTTGTGTTTGGCTGGTACATGGCTGCATAGTAACTGGAAAATATTTTGGTGACGTTTTGTATGTTTATTTCTTTAATGTCTTCATTTTCTGTAATCTGCATTGGATCGTCCCAGTTGGTAAAATCATTATAAAGGGTTTGGTGATGAATAAGAAAAACCAGAACTATCAATAAGCCTGATAAAACATATTTTTTGTTGAAAAATTGATAAATAATTAATTTATTCATGAAATATTTTGTTTTTAAGAATAAATATTCGGAACTTCGTAAAATGTATATAAAGAAAAATGAATATTTTTAATTAACCTATAAAATTTATTTATTATGAAGAAAATTTTGTTTTTTATCGCGATTTGCTTTTTAGTGCCCGGAATATTGTATTCCCAGGGCAACCTTCTTGATAATTATTTTGATGCTGGTTCAGAGGAGGGATGGTCATATAGCAATGAAGATATAACTGGCACAGGCAGTTGGGGTGCAACAAGTGCATATACACCTTTTAGTGGAAGTGGACACTTATGGGTTCCAATAGTCTATGAAGATTTTGAACCTGCTAGTGAATCTTCGGATGGCATAGCGCCTTCATTAGATGAAAACTATATTTCTAGAAATGACATCGCCAATCCTGGAGAGTTGTCATTTTATGCAAAGTACATAAATCATGAAACTATCGAATCTGTAGACTTAAAGGTGTATTATGATGGAGATCTCATAGGTAGCCAAACAATAACCGATAGCTATGCATCATACGACTTCTCAATAAATCAAAATAGTAATGATCTGGATAAAGAATTAAAAATTTTAGCTGATTATACATTTAATGAAGTGCTTAGCGAAGGTGAAGAAGCCCCTGAGGTTGATATCGATTACAGCAATGGTGGCTCGTTTTTTATTGATAATCTGACCTTAACCGAATTTGGCACATATTCGTATACAGACCATCCCTGGTTTCAAATCATCAGCAGTGATGGAAATCTTGGTGACGTTACCATTGGCGATGGTGTAGACTTTGAAACAATACCTGGTTTCAGGTATATCCCTGTGACTGACGTTGTTGATGTCACAATTACCGGCGATAATAATAACCTGAATGCCTGTGTGAGAATTTATTATGAAGGAGACCCTGAAGGGAATTTTGCCTTTTTCCGCTCTGAAAATGGCAATCCACCATGGGAACGTCTCTGGCCTACCTCTTCCGGTTCAGATGACAATGGAAATTATGTTCAGGTTTGCGGAGTTGAACACATGTCTCAGTGGGTACTCGGAGGGCCTGATCCGAATGCCAAAGCACCACTCTCTAACTGGATGTTTATTCTGATCTTTGGTATTATTGGGGTTGTCGTTTTGATAAGATATAAGTTTTAATCCTCTCAAATATTATTATATTATCAGAAAAGCCTGTTTTATTTCAAAGCAGGCTTTTTTACTATACGCCGGTGAACAATAATTTTATCACATCTGTAATACCTGTAGATTTTGGCATTATTTAAAATTCAGTTTACACTTTCATAAATACCGATAGCTCTATTCAAGAATAAAGTAGATCATGCAATTTCTTAAAGGTATGCCAATTTAGATAAAAAGTTCGTATCTCTTAACTGTTTCCTCCACTGCCTTTTAGCAGGACACCTATACGTCCTTTTGGAATATTCTTTAATAGACTGCTTGTTCAATATTTCGATATTTGTAAACACATCCCATGACGTTTTATTTTCAGAAAGTATTTTGTTCGCTTCTGATTTAATGTCGTCACTGTTTTTATTTGCTTCAACAAACTGAAACCAATTTGCATAGCATTG
>CAZVTW010000974.1:0-1843 GCA_964629805.1 uncultured Bacteroidales bacterium
GAAATGGTATCATTTTGTCATATCAAGTGGTATCATTTTAGTTTAACGCTGAAACAACAGCAAATCCTTTACCGTGTTCACCGGCGCGGGCAGCTTCGACAGCGGCATTTAGTGCCAGCAAATTCGTCTGGAAAGCAATATCCTTCACAATAGCAATTTTCTCTGTAATATTTTTCATCGCTGAGGTTGTATTATTAACAGATTTATTGATGGTATTAATTTCCGTTGCAACAAATTTTGCTATGTTTTCAGTATTCCTGGCATTTTCGGAATTTTGGTTAATGGTTGATGCCATCTCCTCGGTCGATGCAGAGACTTCTTCTGTTGAAGCTGCCTGTTCATTGGCTCCGCCCGAAATTTTATGGGCTGTATTGTTCATATCCTTACTTTTAATTTCAACCACCCGGGCTGATTGTTTTAGATGGTGAACAATATTCCTGATATTATCTGACATAGCTTTTAATGCCAAAGCCATATCACCTATTTCATCGTTACCGGTTATAATTTCTTCTTCCCTAAAATCACCCCTGCTTTTATTTAATAGAGATGTTTTTAAATTCCTGACAGGTATAACAATACTCCTGGCCGTTAATATCCCGGCTGAAAGCGCTGATATAATTATTATAATAGCCAGAATAAAAATAAAAAGGATGAGATTATTGAATGATTCAAGCAGATTTGCATTATTTTCAGTTGATTTTTTGATCATCCTCTCCTGCAGGCCTGATAATCCATCCAGGATTTCCTTTGTTTTGAGAATTATTTCTCCATCCTCTTCAACTGTCGGATTCACATCAAATACAACTGTCGGATCGTCATAATCTTCAAAATTTTTAAGCTGAGACATAACATATTTATGTTGCGGAAACAAGTTGTTTTCTATGTCATTCATTAAAGAAGTAAGCTGGTTAGCATCATTATTATCCCATTGAAGTGACAGGGAATCAAGGGCTGCTTTTAATTCCGGAAATTTCTCATGATGTATGGCAACTAATTTTTGCTTGTCCGGTGTGTTTGAATGTCTTTCAATAAACACCCAGTTCTTAATCAAGAGTTTTGAGCTGTTTATCAGGTCATATAACTCATTTATTTTTTGTTCTGACGGGGTGTAAAGTTGAATGTTGTTTCTGACAACTGTGTTACTTTTCTGTAAAGTAAAAAAAATGATACCAAAACTTACGATTGCCGCAAGGATTATAACACCAAATCCAAGTGCAAGTTTATGTGTTATCAGTAATTTTGTTTTCATAATGTATCTTTTAAAAGTTTTTAAAGCACCTTAGATGCCAGTTTTTGAAGAGCAGGATTTATTTTCAAACCCTGAGATTTAGCATTATCAGGTCTTAATTCGAATCTGAGCTTTCCACTGCTCAAAATAAAATTGATTGCAGCTCCGACATTAATACCTTCATCATGCATTGTGATAAACAAGGTGTTGTATTGTGCTGCTTTTTGTATAGCAGCCTTTGCACTTTTCCCCTGTGACTCCGGGATAAACAAAATATGACATTTCGAAATGTTGCTGCCGGGATGTACCTCAACAACTTCTATAGGCTGGTTAACTGCCTTTTTCTTTTGGGCAATAGTGGTAAGTTCATTTGTAACACCTTCACCTGAGCCAAGAATTCCGATAACAAAATTACCGGATTTGTAGCTTTCAGGCCATTCCACATAGTTAGTAAAATTATATATATAAGCAGCCTGAAACTTTTCAACCTGTCCGTAAGCAAGTTGCATTGCAAAAATAAATTGTGCAATGATCCATACTGAAACAAACTTTAATGTTCTTTGCATAATACCTAAAATTCTAAAACGAAAATCTACTGCAACACTGAACTGCACA
>CAZVTW010000975.1:0-1841 GCA_964629805.1 uncultured Bacteroidales bacterium
GCATTGCCTTCAGTGTATTGGGCATAGCAACCTGTCTGTCTTTTGCTCCTTTCCCACCTCTTATGTATACAACATTTCTTTGATAATCTATGTCCTGTATCTCCATGTTTTGAAGCTCGCTGCGGCGCAAACCCAATGTATAGAGCATCAGGAGTATCAGTTTATGTTTTAGATTTTTTGTTGATTGTATCATGTCGCTCATTTCGTCAACGCTTAATACGACAGGCTGTTTTTTTGCCTTTTTGGGGCGAATAAGTGTACCCGGCTGCAATTCAAGTCCTGCAATATGAGTATAATAAAAACCAATAACATTGATACAATTCTCCAGCTTTGAGGTTGATTTTGTATTGTTTTTCCTTATATGTAGTAAATACCGCCGTATTTCTTCATCAGTTATTAAATCCGGATGCCGGAAATCAAAATGTTTCAGAAAACTCAAAAATGTACTGCAATAATTTGCCCTGGTATTATCTGACAATTCAGCCTGCCGGGTTGCATTGTTAAAAAGCTGTTCGTAAACAGCAACGATTTTATAAGCGCTTGTTAATTTTTTAATGCTAACCTGAATTTCTTCTGTTGTATATCTTTTGCCTGCTGATTTTTCAAACAGGTATTTCTTTCCCGGCTTTCCTTGTGTATGTTGGTTGACAAGCTGTTTCAGTTGACTATCAATCCTGTTGTCTCTGGCAGCCTTTAGCGCTGCATGGTTAGTATGGATATTTTTGTCTAAAGTAGAAATAGTTTCACACTCCAGGCCATAGCAGTAATGCAAAACGAGTAATAATTTTTCACCTGGTTTGCCGGAACCCTCTGTATAAGGCCGTATTTCATCTATTGTAAGTATGACAGGTTCTCGCTGAATGTCATATTTTTTTTCAGGTGAAAAATATATTTTGTTCCATCCCAGTATTTTTTCATAATAAAATTTTACAGCGCTTATGAGATGCCGTTTTTGTTCTTCGCCTAAATCCTTGTCCCGGATGTATGATTTGATGTAGTTCTGTATCTCATATTTTTCAATATCTTCCAATTTTTTGTTTTCAAAATGCTTCACATATTCCCTGAAGTAAGGTGTATATAATTCAATTGTCCGGGGGCTGTATTTTTTAAGCTGCAATGATTCGATATAATATTGTACTTTGGGATTGGTTACTTCCTCAGCAGGAGAAAGGGTGGCTTTTGTTTCGTATGATAAACCATATTGTTGAAATATCCCGGTAATTGTGTCAATATTATTATCAGTGAGGGGAACTATCCATTGATATTTTTCTTTCTGCCTGTAACTATGAGTAATTTGTCCTATGCGTTTATACATGTCTGTGTGGAAAGGATGAGTAACATATATGTTTTCTTTTTCATTGTCTATGATAATCCTGGCAGGTTTGTCAATATGTTTTATTTCAATATGAGAGCCACTCATCTTCGAATTTAAAATCACATTCCGGAAATCAGTTGAGTAGGGAATATACCAGCAATTCATTGTTTGACTGTAAGCCCGCCCGGGCAGGGAGCGGACAAGTTTATCTGCATGCTTGTCTGATTGGCTGAAACCTAACCTGACAATACGCTTGTTCCTGTGAAATTGTATGCTTGTGTAAATTGTTGTCGGCATGTTCTGAAAATAAATATCGTTCTTTTATTTTTTTTGTCTATCAAAAATACTAAAATAGATTTAAAAAAAAAAAAAAAATTGAAAATTCAGAGTTCGTTAGTTTCAATTTCTGATTTTGGACATTGAAAGAAGATTGTTGAAATTGAGTTTAGATTCCTCTCTATGGTCGGAATGACAGGAATCGAATTTTCTACGAGGGAGGGAGATGGTGGCGGTTTCACCGCCACCA
>CAZVTW010000976.1:0-1837 GCA_964629805.1 uncultured Bacteroidales bacterium
AAGTATTATTAAATTGCGGACCATTTGAGTTAGTAAAATCTTCTGACAATACCATTAATAAAAACATACATGTCAAACCAGGACGAATCTCCGGAAAATGAATTCCGCGAAATGATAAAAAAACTGGCCGTTTACAGAATGCCTTTTGGCCGCTTCAAAGGCCGGTTACTGACCTCACTTCCTGAACCCTATCTGAACTGGTTCTATCGGAAAGGTTTCCCTGCCGGGGAATTAGGGAAACTCATGTCACTTGCCCTGGAAATAAAAATGAATGGACTTGAGTATTTGATAGATGAGCTGAGGAACCAGTGATGAAGGTATTAGAAATATATTAATGCTTCTCATTCAAATATTTTGAAACAACTTTCATAAAAGACTTCATGTCAATAGGTTTTGTAATGAAATCATTGCAGCCAGCTTCAAGGCTTTTTTCTTCGCTGTTTTCGTAGTGATGAGCTGTCTGTGCAATGATGGGAACATGTTGATTCATCTCCCGTATTTTTCTGGTCGTTTCATAACCATCCATTTCCGGCATCATAATGTCCATGAGGATCAAGTCAATATTATTACCTGATTTGATAATGTCCAGGGCTTCCTTCCCGCTTTCGGCACGGGTAATTTGAGCTTGTGTTGCACTGAGTACAGATGCCAGCAGGAAATAATTTTCCTCAACATCTTCAACGATAAGAATATGCTTGTCGTTCCAGTCAATCGATTCTTTTTCTGCTTTAATACCGATATCTTTGGTAATTCTAAATCCGCAAACCAAAATATCATCAACTTGCTCGTAGCTGTCCCGCCAGGTATCATATTCTTCTTCTAACAAAACTTTCTGTTCTGCCATAGGCAAAGAGGATATTTCACGGAGATAATTTTTCAGGTTCTTCTTTAAATATTTTCTGCCTTTATTACCCCCGAATTGGTCTGCAAAGCCATCGGTAAATAGATAGACAATGTCATTTTCCATCAAATCTAATGATGTTTTAGAAAAAGACAAATACGCCTTTCTGTGCATTCCTATTGGCATTTTATCTCCTTTACGTTCAATAATCTGTTCATCACGAATAACCAGGAGGGGATTGTAAGCGCCGGAAAACTGTAACGTGCGATTTTCAGTGTCAATGACGATAAGACCTAAATCAATACCAATCCATGATGAGTCCTCATCTTCCTGGTGAAGCGATTGTTTAACTTTGTCGCGAAGCTGGTTCAGAATATCATCCGATTGTAATGCATCAATATGTTTGTTGGTTGATATTTTGTTCACAATTTCGTTCAGAAAGGCAATACCAAACATACTCATAAACGCTCCCGGCACACCATGCCCGGTACAATCAGCCACAACAGTCACAATTTTATTCCCTTTTTGGGTCATCCAGTAAAAATCTCCGCTAACAATATTTCGCGGACGATAAAAAATAAAATGCTCCGGGAATATTGAACGTATCGTTTTTGATGGTGGCAGTGAAGCCCCCTGTATACGTTGCGCATACGTAATACTGTCTTCAATGGCCTGCTTTTGATTGGCAATTTTCAGGTTTTGTTCATGGAGCAACTTATTTGTTTTTTTTCTCATCCGGAGTAAATAAATAAGAACAAGAACAAAAAGCGCCACAATAACAAGTCCGCCCAATAAGACCAACCTGATGAGCCGCTCATGTTTGAGTTGAGCTTCTTTTTCTTTTATTGTTAGTTCCTTGATTTCTTTATCCTGATTGAGTAACTGTATCTGAAGCTGATTTTGTTTATTTAAAAGCGCTGCTTTTTCAAGAGAATCTTTTGTGGTTTCAAGTTCTTCGCTTCTTTTTCTGAGTTCATATTCTTTTACCTGCTTTTC
>CAZVTW010000977.1:0-1835 GCA_964629805.1 uncultured Bacteroidales bacterium
CCGAGACACTTACTTTATGGATGAACACTAATTATGCCTTTAATACCTCATAAAAAAGCTATTTTGAAAATCAAGGCAATTTCGGGAGTGAAAGCAAATTTACATCTCATGGATTTGCTATATATTTACCCTCTATTTTTGAGAGGATACGAAAAATCAGTTTTCCAAAATTCATATAGTTTTCCGGTGAAACGATATATAAAATCATCCTATTGCTCATTTTTATAATTCTCAAAATTAATATGCGCAACCTTATAACCCAATTCCGTTAATTTTTTGGCCAACTGCCTGAAATATGTACTTTTACCGGTTTGCCGTGGTGCCCAAATAGTGAAATACCTCGATTTATCGACCAGATTTACGCCCTTTTCAATCAAATTTGTTCGTTCAACGGTATAATGCTCAGCAGTAATATTGGGACCAGATGTATTAAATTCTCTCATAATTATTTTTCTTTTTAGGCTTTATTTATTTCAACGGCAGTTAATTGATTCTTACCATTTAGTTTCATCGTATTCAATGATATAGGTCGATATATCAACGTCATTAATGGTTTCAGTATGTTCTCTTACAGTTTCGGGGTATTTAATATCGTTTGGGCAATACACCAGATAAACAGCTTTTTTCAACCCCAGGCTTTTACAATAATATGCCAGTTGTTTTTTACCCTCTTCAAATTGCTTGGGTGCATAATAAATTTTGGTTTCAATCACATATTCTTTGTTATTTATATTTATAATCATATCGGTTTTACCGAGTCCTGTATTTGGTTCGCGGTAAATTTTACCTTCGGTTTGGGTAATAAATGCATGAATATAAGTTTCAAAGCTGTAAATCAGAGCAGCTTCTTTTATGGATTTATAATTGCCGTTTTCATCTTTTTCGCGGTGCGGATTAAATCCGCGTCTTTTTACGTAATCTTTATAAGTTTCTATAAGTTTTTCCAGCTTTAATTCGCCTGTTTCATTGAAATATTCGTCAATAAAAATTGTTCTAATTATTTGTCGCTGTTCGCCGTTCATGTAAGGATAAAAAGCATCGTAAAGTCGTTTTTTGTAAAAAGGTACCCAGAACGATATAAAACCGTTGTTGTCCTTTTTTATCAACCCGTTTGTATGCAAAATTTTTACACCTGGCCGATCGATTTTAAATGGAATTTTAGCATCTGTAAAAAGCAGAGTCTCAACAAAAGTCCGGTATTCACTGGCTTTATTCAAAATATTTGAGAAATTTTTGTCTATAGCTTCGGTCAGGTACCAGTCTTCCACTTTTAGATAATCATCGTATGTTAGCTTCTTTAAGTCAGGATTATCCTCTACCAGTTTTTTCGCAAATCCGTTTACCAGTCCGGGCTGATTGGCTGTAATTTCCGATATTTTTTGTTTTACATTCTCATCGAACAACTGGCCGGTTTCCTGCTCGTGCTGACCGAGCAGTTCAAGTACTTCTTCATCGGTAAAATACGGAACATTCAGATTGTCGGCAATATTAAACGGACTGGCATTGTCGCTTACCACACCTACTATGTTCGATACACCAACAAAAATTACACTTTTCAGGCAATGCGTCTCGCGCGAATGATACGCATTTCGTATCGAGTGCAGGAAATCACCAAAATATTCCTGGTTTATACCCTCTACTTCGTCAATTATCAGGACGCATTTATCTTTTTTGTTTTTTTCTATTTTTTGAAAGATTTCACCAATTGTTTTATTCGAAAATTTTTCCTGCCAAAATTCTTCCAGTTTCCAACTCAAACGACTGATAAATGATTTTAATGGCTCATTTTTATAATTCTCAAAATTAATATGCGCAACCTTATAACCCAATTCCGT
>CAZVTW010000978.1:0-1830 GCA_964629805.1 uncultured Bacteroidales bacterium
CCACACCATTATCAACACTTACTTCCGGATTGAATGAAAGCACACGTGGATCATAAAGAAACGCATCTTCAACAGCCTCTTTAATTTTGCTGTCTGTCTTATAAACATACTTATTTTTTCTCATGTCATCATCCCTGGCCCATGTTTTTACTTCCAGATCATCAACTTCAACAGCTTTAACACCGGCAACCCAGGCATCAGATTCGGCCTGCATTTTTTCAGCCAGGCTTCCAACCGTTCCGCTTAATTCAACTTCGCCATCTGTTACTTCAACATCAATGAGTGCATCGTCAGCCCTGACATCATTTTCCAACAATGCTGCAACCTCGTTCTGTATCTCATAATCATTTCGCTCAAGCTTATAATTAACATCAATGTTGTTATTAAGCTCTTTTACACCTCTTACCCCTTTAGTAACATATACAGCAAGTTGTTTTTCCTGCCAGGATTGCACCGTACCTGAAAGTGTAACTTTACCTTCATTGACTTTCACGTTCAGTTCATATGAATCGGTAGCAGGATCATTAAAGAGTTCATCTTCAATATCTTTTTTAAGACTTTGATCCGGTCTGTACGGAGCATCTACTTCAATTTTGTTAACAACGCCTTTTACACCTTTTACAGCGCTTGCAATCTGCGTTGCACGTTCCTTTGCTAATATGTTGTCTATTGATCCTTCTAATAAAACAATACCTTCGCTTGTACTGACATCAATCAGGTAGGAAGGTGTAGTCGGATTCATAAACAGCTGGTTAGAAACAGTATTTGTTATTTCAGGATCTGTCATTTTGTTGTCCTGCGCAAAAATTTCAATATTACAAAATGCAGCAAGAACTGCTGTAATAAAAAATACCCGTAAAAAATTCATTGTTTTTGTCTTCATAGCATTTAAATTTTTAATTGTTTACAAATTCGATTATTTTAATCTAAATAATAGTTTATATTTCAATTGATTATCATGGTCTACGCAGCCAATTTTGTATTCAGAATTCTTCTTGATATGAAAATGCGGCTCTTTATCGTACCGAGATTTGCGCCAAGTTTTTCAGCGATTTCCTTATATTTATAACCGGAGATAAACAGCTTTAATGGCTTTTTATATTTTGCTTCCATCTTATTCAAAACTGCCTGAATTTCTTTATAGGCAAAAAGGGACTCAGGATGGACATATGGAGTCTTGTGCAATGAATCAAGATATGAGTTGTTGTAGCTGTCGTCAAAAAGGAGTTTTAGCTTCTGACTTTTCCTGTAATTATTGACAAAATGATTTCGCATGATAACAAAAAGCCATCCTTTCAGATTGACCGGTCTTTGCATATACCGTTTCCTGTTAGCCCAGGCTTTGTAAAACGTTTCCTGCACCAAATCATCTGCCACATTTCTGTCTGAAGTTAGTCTTATAGCAAAACCTGTCAGCGTATTTTTAAAATCAATCAGTTTTTGTTCGAATTCCTTATCGCTCATAATGTTTTATTTAGGATTTAATTGATCTTTATCATATCTAATCACTGTTAATGGGAATAATGTGCCAAAATTTATGATATTAAAACAAAAAACTCATTGTCAATGCTTTAAATCAATTACATTGTTTCAAAAAACCTAAGAAACAGAAAAAGTGTGGAATTAATCTACATTGAGGGTTTATTATATGAGGAAAATGGTCACAGGAGAATTGGTGGAAAAAAAACCGGGTTTCAAGATAAGAATTATCCAAAACCCGGTCAGATTACTCAATTAAGGAACGATTAGATAATAAGTTATAAAGGTATAACGACGTTATTTTGGATTTTAACAAGGCAAAAAATCTGCGCATAGCAGCGTTCTGTAATG
>CAZVTW010000979.1:0-1826 GCA_964629805.1 uncultured Bacteroidales bacterium
TACACTATTTACCGGATATTTTCTTTTCGATGACAACAAATTGGTGATTTTACTGTATGGTTTTCAAAAGAAGACACAGAAAACACCACGAAAAGAAATTTTAACATTTAACTGAAAAATGGGGAGCTGCAAGAGAGCAATAGGGCAAATGCAAGTGCAGGTTCAGCGTTCAAACCCGACAGGGTAAATAAAAGATCATCTATTCCAGCTTGTCCGGGTAAAGAATATGTCATATTTCAGCATAACTAACTACTCATCTTTCAGTTTCACAGGAAGTTTTTCTTCAGGGTGTTCTTTTGCAAAAAACGGCCAGTAGCTATTCAAGGTTGATTTCATTTCTTTGTGCAATGATAAAATACCAAAGAGGTTGGGAACTGTCATCAGGGCTATGGTAATGGCAGAAAAAGTCCAGATGATTGTTGTATCCATAAAAGAAGCCACAAAAAAGCCAATGACATAAAATATTCGGTAGTACAAAACACTTTTAGAACCAAAGAGAAACGTCATAGCCCTGTCTCCGTAGTATGACCACGAAATGGCAGTAGAAAAGGCAAACAGTAGCAATCCGATGCTGACAATGTATCGTCCCCAGTCGCCAAAAAAACTTCGTGTAAAGGCAATTGTTGTTAACGGTGCGCTGTGTATTAATGACTCGCCTTTAAAATAGACATATTGTCCATCTTCATCAATATCCTCATACTGAATTTTACCATTGCTGATTTTTACACCTCCGGAATATAATTTCCCGTCTTCCATTACTTTTACATCAGTAGCAATACTTCTTGAATGAAGTATAGTCAGGTCATTTTGAATACGACCGTTTTCAACATCCAAAATTCCGGTAAATTTGCCTATTTCTTTCCCTCTGTTAAGATGAGCATATAGTATTTCTTTGTCCCTGGGCTCCGAAGTATCATATTGGCGGTCAAGTATTTCAAGATCAGTATCCTGAAATGTATTTTCTATTTTATCTTTCCATGTTCCTGAGCTTAATATTACGAGCCCTGTAAGGGTACAAATGATAATTGTATCAATGAAAGGGCCTAAGAGTGCAACTAATCCTTCGGATACAGGGTGTTTTGTTTTTGCTGTTGCATGAGCAATCGGAGCGCTTCCCTGTCCTGCTTCATTTGAAAAAAGCCCCCTGTTAACACCTTTGTTGAAAGCAAAAGCAAACCCGGCTCCAAGAAAACCGCCGGTTGCGGCAGTGCCGGTAAATACTTCGGTGAAAATAGAAACAATGGAAGGAATAATTTGCTGATAATTAAATATGAGGACTGCCAAAGCACCAATAAAATATATCACCGCCATAGAGGGGACAAGCCTGGAAGTGACTTTGGCAATTCTCCTGATTCCCCCAATGATAACCAATGCCAGTAAAACAGCCAGGATAGCGCCGGTTAGAATGTGATTGATACCAAAAGTAGTGAATACAGAATTGGCTATGCTGTTAATTTGCGGCAGATTACCTGTTCCAAAGGAAGAAAAAACTGTTGCAACAGCAAAAATGACCGCAAGCCATTTGAATTTAAGCCTTTTTTTCATGTAATACATCGGGCCACCGGCTATTGTTCCGTCTTCTGCTTTTTCACGATATTTATGCGATATGGTCACCTCCACGAGTTTGGTTGTCATCCCGAGAACTGCTGTTACAAGCATCCAGAAAAGCGCCCCGGGACCGCCCAGGTGGATTGCAAGAGCCACACCGGCAATATTTCCTGTTCCTATGGTGCCTGATAAAGCTGTTGCCAGGGCCTGGAAATGCGTGGCATCTCCCTCGTCCTCTTTTCTGTCATATTTTCCACTTGCCACCCTGAATGCATGAC
>CAZVTW010000980.1:0-1821 GCA_964629805.1 uncultured Bacteroidales bacterium
CATAAAGTTATATTTTGAATATATTTGTTCATTGACGTATTGTTTTATATTGTTATTATTGTTTCCCTCCCGGTGGAGAAGCTTGGAGGGAGGGCGTAGCCCGACCGGAAAGCTTCTCCACCGGGAGCCGCCTTAAATTCAGATGGTTATCTCTATTTTATTCACTTTATTTTAATTGCTATGATCAATAATTCTTCAACACAAAAATGGTCCCGCCTTGAATCAAAGAGCCTGGACAATCAATTCCTTAACGATATCTCTAAAGGCTTGAACTGTTCTTCTTTTGAGGCAAAAGCTGTATTGGATAACGTTCATAAGGTGTATGGCGATTTTTTTGACTGCTCCCAGGAACTGGCTCCAGGCAAAGCTAAATTCATTGTTATATCTGCTGAGGACTCGCCTTCCAAGAATTTAAAAGAGGCAACTAAGATCAGTGTTACTTTAACCATTAATGATGACAAGGAAGATCTTCCCATAAAAGAGAACGATGGTGTAGTTGCTCTAAGGCAACACCGGCTGATCCGCATCTGTAACGAAGCCTTTATGCAAGGTGGACTGCTCACTGTGGAAGATATTGCCAACCGCATATTCTGCTGTGGGGAGAGAACCATTATACGTGATTTAAAAGATCTAAGAGGGGAAAACACCTTTGTCCCTCTTCGTTCCACTATTAAGGATATGGGGCGAACACTATCGCACCGTTCCCTGATTGTCAGGGAATGGGTCAAAGGAAGTGAATATACAGAGATTGCCCGCAAAACTAACCATAGCGTAAAAGCGATAGCCAACTATGTCAACAAGTTCAAACAGGTAGTGGCACTTATGAAAGAAGGATATGATGTAAATACCATTGCATTTCTGACCAAAATATCAAAACGGTTGGCAGAAGAGTATATTGACATCAAAGCCCACTCGATTATTGTCCCTTCCCGCAAACACGAACTTGAAAATTTATTAAAAAAAAGAATATCAAACAAATAGAAAAATACGATATGCTACCAATTTCACGGGAATTAAAACACTATAGATCAGCTCATAAACGGTTTTTAAAACCTGCTATAGAGAACTTTTTCAAAACGGAGTTCACTAAATCCTTTGGACCAAGTGTTCGCAGCTTTATTGCTGACGAATTGATCAAAATTTTTCAAGCGAATAACAGGGACATTAACTCTATAAAACCGGGGCAAGTACTTTGGAATGCAGTCCATAAAGACACCAGGGCGGACTCCTATAAAATGAAACTTGTGCCGGTAATCCTTACTTTAGTCAGTGAAGAGGATATTTCTAAACTTGAAAAAGGCTTAAAAGTATCAGAACACAAACAGAACGTAGTTGCCCGGATATTAAAAGAAGCCTACTCACAAGAGGCGTTGCTTTCTATGAGGGATGTAAGTTTGCTACTGGGAATGAGTGATTCCTATGCCACGCAAACCAGGAAAAAGTATGAGGAAAAACATAATGTGAATTTGCCACACCCTGGTAATTTACAGGATATGGGATCATGTATGACGCACAAATATCAAATTATATACAAGTGTGTGGTTGAAAAAAAAGACCCTGTGGTTGCCGCAAAAGAGACTAATCATAGCATATTGGCAGTTGACCGTTATCTGAAAGATTTTAATCGCGTAAAGACCTTATACCTTGATGATAAAGATGAAGATTACATTCATCTTGTCACCAAGCTATCTTTAAATTTGATTACCCAATATGTTAACATTATAAATAAATATGTCAAAGAACTTAATGTTGCTATTTAAACTAAAAAATGTTTATTCAAAAAATTATGCGATTTTACTTGTTTAGCCATATTGCTTTATC
>CAZVTW010000981.1:0-1820 GCA_964629805.1 uncultured Bacteroidales bacterium
GTCAAAAGCATACGATTTATTTTGTTCCCTGTTTCTCACAAGATAATGAACCAGGCGTCCTTCTTTTTCTGGAGGAGGTTTGTCCACAACTGCCCAGTATGTCTTTTTTACTTTTCCCTGAGAAAAAAGCTCTCCCGCCCTGCCCAGCGCCTTACTGGTTTTAGTAAAAAGAACCACCCCGCTGGTAGGTCTGTCTAAACGGTGCGGTACGCCAACAAATACATTTCCCGGTTTTTTATAAGTTACCTTAAGATATTCCTTTACTTTTTCGGACAAAGGAGTATCCCCGGTCTTATCACCCTGAATAATGTCGGAGTTATTTTTGTTTATTGCGATGAGGTGATTATCCTCAAATAGTATTTCCATGTATTTTTAATATTGTTCGCGCTCATTCGGGAATTTGACTGATTTCACATCCCTGTTGTAAGCCTCTACAGCGCCGGTAATTTCAGCATACAGGTTGTGATATCGGCGGAGAAAACGTGGAGAAAATTCCTGGTTTATACCAAGCATATCATGAATGACAAGTACCTGGCCGTCAACCTGGTTGCCTGCTCCAATACCTATCACAGGTATTTTGAGTTCTTTCGCTACCTTAGCTCCAAGTTGTGCAGGTATTTTTTCAAGTACCAAGCCAAAACAGCCGGTGTCTTCAAGTAAATGAGCATCTTCGATTAGTTTATGAGCTTCTTCTTCTCCGGTAGCCCTGACAACATATGTCCCAAACTTGTGTATCGATTGGGGTGTCAGTCCGAGATGCCCCATAACAGGTATTCCTGCTGACAATATCCTGTCAACAGATTCTAAAATTTCCCGTCCGCCTTCTAATTTGACAGCATCAGCGCTTGTCTCTTTCATAATGCGGATGGCAGAATGCAGCGCTTCTTTCGAATTTCCCTGGTATGTTCCAAAAGGCATGTCAACAATGACCAGCGCGCGTTTCACGCCTCTGACCACTGAAGCGCCGTGATAGATCATCTGTTCAAGGGTAATAGGCAGAGTAGTGTCATGGCCGGCCATAACATTGGAGGCAGAATCTCCGACAAGTATCACATCAATATTGGCGTTATCTAAAATGCAGGCCGTTGAGTAATCGTATGCAGTGAGCATAGAAATTTTTTCTCCTGCATTTTTCATGGCATGTAAAACATGCGTTGTGACTTTTTTAATTTCTTTGTTTAATGACATCTTAAAATTTTTATTGGAACCTCTAAAAAACCGAATTCCTGCGTTTATTCTCTCTAATAGATTGAAACGGAAGTCTTGATTATTGAATTTTTAGAGGCTATCTTATTATGAAAATACAAATTTGCAAAAAAACAATCACAAATTGATGTTTATTCTGCTTTTTCATAAGAATGTTCTCTTTCCCATATGTTAAACTTCGGGTTGTCAAATTTCCTGATGCATGAACTAAGGCATTGAAAAAAAATAAACTGAACGTTTATTGTCCGCTTTATTTTTCATCAATGCCTAAATAGTGGCACTAAGGGTTTGAAAAGAAATAACCTGTACATTTTTAGGGTGTGTAATAGGATAATTCATACATTCTTTCATAATGAATTCCTAATTTATATGCTGAGCGGCCATAACTTGAGTCATAAATAATCTATAACAAATTGTTTATAAACAGATTAAATATTACATAAAATTCAATTTATGCCCAGTCGAAGTATAGCAAATAAAAACAGATTCATTTGTAAAAATCGTTTTATTACACACCCTGAACTTGTTCTTTTGCCCTTTGCCTGCGTTGCAAAAAGCATTAAATATATGCTGAGCGGCCATAACTTGAGTCATAATTAATCTATAACAAATTG
>CAZVTW010000982.1:0-1814 GCA_964629805.1 uncultured Bacteroidales bacterium
TATGCCGCTCCGGGATGGCTGTACCAGCCTGATGGTTTGTTGTCACCTGTGGCAAGCCCGGTATAATCTAATAGCTTGCCTGTGCCCTTGCCCACATCTGTTAACAAGGAACCGTTCTTGATCTGCACATCTCCGTCAATGGTCAGTGTTTGTGCTTTTATAGTCATGTCTTCATCTCCACCAAAGCCTGCATAAATATCATTAGCATCCGGTTGGCTAACCCCGCCTATCACGATGGATGATTCGCCAACAATAAGTTGTTGCCTGGCTTTGATCTTATCCACTACGTAAATAGTATTATTATCCAATGTAGCAGATGTACCGATCTTTCCTGTTGAGTCTACAAGCAGTAAGGCGTTCTCTCCTGCCAGGTTATTGGCTTTAAAATCCGAAGCTGTAACCTGTCCGTCAACATGCAGGCGGGACTCAGGATTGGTTGTACCAATTCCTACACTGTCTTCCACATAAACATTACCGTTATTGGTTTGCCACACACCCAAAGGCTCGCCATCAAACATAATGGTTCCGTTTTCAATATTAAAATCACCGGCCAGGTTTAACTTGTGCCCGGTATTCATAGTACCAATGGCTACATTGCCGCTTTTGTTATTGATCACCGTATGCGCACCGTCTCCTTTGCCCTGTAGGTATAGTGTGTCTTCAACATAAATATCCCCGTTGTTTTCTCTTGTCTCCAGAAACATCACCTGCTCGCCAACCATCAGTTGGCCGGTGACCTTGAGGTTACCAATCTTGTATATGGTATTTCCATCGGAGATACCTATATTACCTAAGGAATCTATAACCAATACAGCATTCTCGCCTACTATATCCCGTATCCTGTATGCAGAGCCCGTTACTTTACCGTTTACATCCAATGTTGTGGCCGGTTGTTCAAGGTTAATTCCTACCAGGCCGTTGGGAGTTATAATAACCCGCAAGGAGTCATTTGTCAGTACACGTAATGGCTGCTCGCCCGTAGTGCCGATAAACTCATCTGCCGATGGGGTATTGCCTGTTTTTGTCCAGAATTTGGCATGGCCCGTTTCACCGCCCCCTCCTTGTCCCTGCGCATTGCCTGTTACCTGGAATAAGAAAAAAAGCATAGCTAAAAATACTATGCCTTGAAAATGACGAAAATATAATTTTAAATTCATGATAAAGGGATTTATGATTATTTGATTATTTTTTGCATAACAATTTAAGGGTATCTCTAAAACTACTAATGTTAAAGAACGGATACAATAAGTATTTAATTAATGCAGTAAAAGTAATATATATTTTTCTAAAAAACAATACCGTTTTTTTACTATTGTTCCGCTTTTTTAACTTTTTGATTAAAAAACTTAATAATTTAGGTTTTTTCTCCAGAACTCATCAACGCTACTATTGCGAAGTTCACTTTTTGCTTTACCAGGGGATTTGTTGAACATCTTTTTAAAATTTTCAATAAACCTTTTGGAATTTTTATAACCAATATAATATGCTATCTGTTTAATGAACAGATTAGTCTTTTTTAACAAGTACAAGGCATGTCTTATCTTCAGGTATGTTAATAATGATTTGGGATTTATAATGCCTGCTTTCGCAAAATTCACTGATAGTGTTTTATATCGCGTATCTAAATAATTTACTACCTCATCAACATGTTTGATCTTTAAATATCTTTGTTCCATGTATTTCAACGCCTTTTTTACCCGTTCAGGAGGATTTATAGGATCTATCCCTATTTCATAGAACGATACATGTACAGTTCTTTTTTGAATTAATGTATTGATATATTTATTCAGCTTGTCCAACCCATTGATTTCTAT
>CAZVTW010000983.1:0-1811 GCA_964629805.1 uncultured Bacteroidales bacterium
CGTGTGTACATCAAGATCATTTAACACCTCCTTTAAATAGATACAGTTCGTTGGTTCATCATCAACAATCAGGATCGTCTTTCCTGTTTTTTCAGGGTTATCTGCCAGGTTAAATGTTTCATTTTGCTTAACAGGCTCTGATGGAGATAGCGGTATATCCAGTTTTACAACGGTACCCACACCTTCTTCCGACTGCAACCAAATGGTTCCTCCAAGCATTTTAATGTATGCCTTAACCAATGGCAAACCCACACCGTTACCACCGTAATTGCGGGTCATGAGTGTTTCTACCTGACGAAAAGGTTCAAAAACAATATTTTGCAAATTTGCAGGAATGCCTATACCTGTGTCCTTTATTTCTACATGCAGATGGTTACCCTCAGTTAAACGCGCAATAAACTCAATACTCCCTTCACTGGTAAACTTGATTGCATTTTCAAGCAGGTGTTTCAATGACCGAATGATTTTAAATTCATCGGCATGAACTGTTATATCAAGCATATCAGGAACGGATGCACTGAACATTATATTTTTTGTACCAATTTTGGATTGAACATCTTTTATTGATGTATGAATCAAATCTTTAAGATTCGCATCTGTAAGGTTTAAAACACTGCTATTGCTTTGAACCTGGGCAATTTCTACAATGTCGGTTACAATGTCAAGCAACCGTTCGGAGCATTGTGTTATTTGTTCGGAATAAACCTGGCGTTGCTTTGATTCAATTTCCGGTTTGGAAATCAGGTTTACAAATCCCAGTATGCCGTTCATGGGAGTTCGGAATTCATGGGAAATATTATTTAGAAATGCCATTTTCAACCGGTTGCTTTCTTCTGCCTTGTCGCGCGCTATCTCTAAATCTTCATTCTGTTTAAGGAGTTTCTCCCTGAAATTCATCTTATCCGTAACATCACCAAAAATGGCAACAATTTCTCCTGAAGGCAGCTTGTAAATGTAATTTTCGCGCCATCCTTCTCTCTTCTCATCTTTGTAAAAAAAAGGCTCCAGGTGAATATCTTTTCCTGTTTGATGAACTTCGCGAAATGCCTTATAAAGCGGACTTTTGTCCATGTTTGGAAATTCTTCGAGAAGGGTTTTACCAATGATTGATTTATTCAGGGTCCGGGTGATTCGCTCCGCTGATTTATTGATTTCAATAAATTCAAAATCTTTTCCATCTTTAACAGGCTTATAAACAGCCACCCCGCTTGGCATATTTTCAAACATCTTTTTAAAACGAAATTCACTTTGCTCCAGTGAAATAGCAGTCTCCTTTCGCTCCGTTATGTCCCTGCATACCACGTACGAATTTATGTGTTTACCCTGATCATCATAGAAAAATTTTGCGCTGTCTTCTCTCCATATGTAATTTTCGCTTTTCAGTTTGAACCTGTACTGATAAGTTAATCCTGCTTTTTTTGATTTCAGCGCATCAAACAGTTTGTCAAACAATTGTTCCCGATCTTCAGGATGTATGCGCTGATATATGGTCTTGTCATTTATTCCGATTACTTCTTTCGGAGTGAATTTAAACAGTTGAAAGTACGCCGGGGAGGCATAGGTAATAATAAAATTTTTGTTAAAAACGACCAGTCCATCCGAGGTGTTTTCTGCAATGGTTTTATATTTGTTCTCACTTTCCGAAATTTCTTTCTTGGCTCTCAGTAATTTATTATTGGTCTTTTTAAGATTTTTATTTACGTCCTGATATTCTTTTGTTAATTTCTCGTATTCATAAATCTGCTTTTTCAATGCATCGTTGGTCGCTGTAAACTCTTCATTCAAAGCAGCATACTCTTCCTTTCGTTTTT
>CAZVTW010000984.1:0-1810 GCA_964629805.1 uncultured Bacteroidales bacterium
TTATTAATTTCAAGGATATCAAAAGCATTAGTCCCGGTATTTTGTGATTCAATATTTTGTTTTCCGCCTCCGCAAAAATCGACGGTTGAATTTGAGCTTGCAGTTAAAGTTGATACATCCCAATCACCGCATACGGAAAGTTCGGAACCTGCGTCTAATGTAAGATTCTTATCAAATTGTATGATGTTTTTTGCTGTTGCGGTTGTAACAGAGGCAGTGACATCATGAAAAAGAGCTACATTATCGGTATTTGTCGGGAGCGATCCACTACTCCATGTCAGGGTGTTGCTCCAGTTTTCATTCGTTTCAGTGTAAATTTGACCTTTCAGGACTGGCACATTGAATCCAAAAAGTAGTGTTATCCAAATAAGTATAACACGATTTACAAACCTTTTTGAAGCCGGAAAGGTATATATGAATTTCATAATTGACAATGTTTAGAAATTATCTCATAAATAACGCTCTACAAAGTTAGTTGGTTTCAGAATATATTTCATATATCAGATGGAATATTTTTTTATTGTAAGTGGTCCGGTAAGAAATTTTGTCATAGAATCTACAAATCCAGCTCTGCGTTTTTCCTGATTTTAAGCAGTGTCAGCATGCTGTTTTCAGAAAAAAGTGATGAGCCACATATAACATATCCTTCATCATGTGTCATGATTATTTTGTTGCCTCTTTCACTGCCTTCCCCGCCAAAGGTTCTCATGTCAATCTGATTTCCTGTATCATCAATTTCGTAAAAAAGGATGTCCGCATTTCCCTGTCCGTAACTCTCAGTATACCCGGTAACAATAAAAAGACCCTGGTTATTTAAAACAAGTGAATGGCCTGCGTCATTTGCCGGGCCGCCGTAATTTTTTTGCCAGTTGATTTCATGGATGTTCCTGGCTGTGTTGACAAGGAACACATCCAGCCCGCCGTTTGTGTTGCTTCGCGTACTGCCGGCTGCAATGTATCCGTTTTGAAGTACCTCCACGTATTCTCCAAAATCATCTTCCAAACCACCATAGGTGAGTTTATCCTGTTGAATGCCATTTTGGTTGGTTTCAACAATAAACATGTTCCATTTATCCTGCCCTGGCTCGGAGAAACTCAAAGAACTGCCTATGATTACAAAACCATCGTCATTTGCTTTGATATCAGCGCTGATGTCATCCCTGGCGCCGCCATGAGCCTGTGTCCATACAACCTGACCTGCCTGGTCTGTCCTGACCATCAACACATCTTTCATTCCTTCGGGATTGCCATTCCCTGCATTTGCCGCTGTGGTGGTGCCGACAAAAACAAATCCTTCATCCCCGATACTCACAAGGCCATTGCCTGTTTTGACGGCGTTACCCCCGGTAGCCTCTTTCCAGGCGGCGTACCTGTCTTCGTCAACATTACTCCATTGTTTGTTTCCGTTGAAATTTGATTTCAGGATATAAAAGTCAGTGTATCCGGCAGAATCGGAGTATGTACCGGCCATCATGATATTCCCGTCTGCCAGGATTTCAAAACTATCGCCTTCATCATCATAAGGTCCACCATAGTTTTTTATCCACAATTGATTTCCTGTTTTGTCTGTTTTAATCAGGCACATATCTTTTCCTTTTCCTTCAACCGTCATGGTACCAAAAAGCAGGTATCCTCCGTCATCGGTTTGTTTAACGTCAAGGCCTTCATCAAGAAAGGAGTTTCCGTAAAATTTGAGGAAAGCCTCGCCTGATACTTTTTCAGCCGGTTCATCCTGTTCACATGACTGAAAAAGAAAAAAATGAACAAGTAGCAATAAAATCGGCTTATACAGGTGATATGTTTGTTTCAT
>CAZVTW010000985.1:0-1810 GCA_964629805.1 uncultured Bacteroidales bacterium
CCCCGGATGCAGATTATGAGCCTGCTACAAAGAAATATGTGGATGATAATGTTGGGGGCAGTGCCCATTACGTTGGTGAATTATATGGCGGTGGAATAGTATTTTATGTCTATGATAACGGACAGCACGGGCTAATTGCAAGCCTTAATGATTTAGACGGTGGAAGTGGAGTAGCCTGGAGTGCTACAACAAGCACAGAAATTGGAGCAAGTGCTAAAAGTTATTATGATGGTGCAAGTAATACAGCTGCAATTGTAGCACAAGATGGCACAGCAGGATATGCAGCAACATTATGTAATAGTTTTACAGGTGGTGGACAAACAGACTGGTATTTACCTGCATCTTGGGAATTAAATTTACTTTACAATTCGGCGTTTTTAATAAATAAGATTTTAGAAAATGACGGGGACGGAACAACAAATGGTTTTAATGCTCAGTATGTAAGTCCAACTTACGGAAGGTATTGGTCTTCTACGGAGAACCTTAGTAGCCTCGCGTGGAGCTACCTTTTCTACAGCGGGAGCTCGGGCCGCCACAATAAGCCAAATACCTATAGAGTTCGAGCAGTCAGAGCTTTTTAACTATTTATCTATTTAACTATTTACCGCCTTTGGCGGTCGAATTTTTTTAAGATTTTGGCATTATCACATGAGTTACCCATATACAGGGATACGTACAAGTTAATATTGCTCATTTTTGAACGCACCAAACATTTTTCAAGAGAATACAAATTTACTTTGGGGCAGGATATGAAACGAGATGCAATTTGTTTAGTGCGTTCTATTTACAGAGCAAATCGTAATACTGATAAACGCCAATATCTGGAAGAGTTTTTAGATAATTTTGAAATATTAAAACTTGAAGTACGACTGTGTGCTGATTTAAAACTTATAAGTATTAAACATCTTTCTGAAATTAATCAAATGCTTGAAATTATTGGCAAACAAGCTACTTCATGGAAAAACAAGTTTTAATACGCCAGAATCCTGTTTGTTAAGGCATTCAGGAGCGAGCAAAGTTTTGTTGAAAAAGGGCAAACGGACAGTCCTGCCACGGCGGGGTTGTTAAATTATATGCTACCGGAATCCTGGTAAACATTCAAACTCGTTTGCATTTCGTTGGTCTTCTACGGAGAACAATAGTAACAACGCGTGGAACTACAATTTCAACAACGGAAACTCGAACAACAACAATAAGACAAATACATATAGAGTTCGAACAGTCAGAGATTCTTCAGCAAAACTATTTTTACACTGTCGGACATTCGTCCGGCAGTGTTTTAATACATTTATGGTATGCAATTATCTCTTTTTGATACAGCAAAACCCAAAATAGAAATTTCCGAAGTATTTGAGGCATATTTCGATTGTCGCAAAAATAAACGAAATACAGCCAATGCGCTTGCCTATGAGATAGATTACGAAAATAAATTATTGCAACTGCATAAAGAAATAAATGATGGCACATATAAAATTGGCAGGTCTATAGCATTTATTGTTAACAAACCGGTTAAACGAGAGATTTTTGCAGCTGATTTCCGGGACAGGGTTGTTCACCATCTTATTATAAATAAACTGAACCATTTATTTGAAAAACAGTTTATTTACGACAGTTATAGTTGCCGAAAAGGGAAAGGTACATTATTTGGTATTAACAGAATAGATAGCTTTATCCGTAAGTGTAGCAAAAACTATACAAGGGATTGCTACATACTAAAGCTTGATATAAAAGGCTTCTTTATGCATATTGACAAACTGGATATTCCGGAGCAAGCTGACCCCTCCAAACCGGTTTGAAAAACGTAAAGAAA
>CAZVTW010000986.1:0-1806 GCA_964629805.1 uncultured Bacteroidales bacterium
GAAGTAAATTATCAAGCGAAGCAGAGAAAAATTATCTGGAAAGCTTAAAATCGATAGAGCAGCAAGCAAAAAAGAAAAAATGAGTCCAAATATCACAGAAAACACCATAGAAGAATTCACCATTAAATTATTGGAGCATAGTGGCTATGAATACATTTATGCTCCAAACATAGCACATGACGGAGAAACGCCTGAAAGAACAAGCTATGAAGAAGTTCTGCTTTTAGAAAGGTTGCGTGAGTCGATTAGGAGGATAAACCCCACAATTCCCCCTGAAATACAAGATGAAGCTGAAAAAGAATTGAACCGGATACATTCACCGGAGCTTATCACCAATAATGAAAATTTTCATCGGATGCTCACCGAGGGTATCAAAGTAACGTATCAGAAAGATGGAAATGAAAGAGGTGATTTGGTTTGGTTGATTGACTTCAATACACCTGAAAATAATGAGTTTATTGTCGCCAATCAGTTTACCGTGGTTGAAGATGGAATCAATAAACGTCCTGATGTTGTTTTGTTTGTGAATGGAATTCCGCTGGTTGTTTTAGAATTGAAAAATGCAGCTGACGAAAAAGCTACGATAAAAACAGCTTTTAATCAAATACAAACCTATAAGTCAGCTATACCCACCTTATTCACCTATAATGCATTTACAATCATATCAGATGGCTTAGAGGCTAAAGCAGGGACTATTTCTGCCGGAATGAGCCGTTTCATGGCGTGGAAGTCAGCCGACGGTAAAGAAGAAGCATCCAACTTAGTGAGTCAGTTGGAAACATTGATTAATGGAATGCTTAATAAAGCAACCCTGTTGGATTTAATCCGGCATTTTGTAGTTTTTGAAAAATCGAAACGGGAAGACGCTGAAACAGGCATTGCGACCATTTCAACAGTCAAGAAGTTAGCCGCCTACCATCAGTATTATGCCGTGAACCGAGCTATAGAATCCGTATTGCGCGCAAGTGGTTATTCAAAAGAATCAGTGCAATTTGATCCATATGGCACCCGGGATATACCGTTGAGAATGGTGGCAGAAACGCCATCCACCTGGGGGCTGGCAAATGTTCAAAGCCAACCTTCAGGAGACCGTAAAGGTGGCGTTGTATGGCACACACAGGGCAGTGGAAAATCGCTCTCTATGGTCTTTTTTACAGGAAAAATCATTCTGGCGCTTGAAAACCCAACAGTGGTAGTCATTACTGATAGAAATGATTTGGACGACCAGCTTTTTGATACATTCGCTTCATCAACACAGCTTTTAAGGCAGGAACCCAAACAGGTAGAAAGCCGTGAAGATTTAAAAGAAAAACTCAAAGTAGCTTCCGGTGGCGTTGTTTTCACAACAATCCAGAAATTTCAGCCGGATGAAGGGAACGTTTATGAAACCCTTTCACAAAGAGAAAACATTATCGTCATTGCAGATGAAGCCCACAGAACACAATACGGTTTCAAAGCGAAAACAATTGATGCGAAAGACTATAAGGGTAATGTTATTGGAAAAAAAATCGTTTACGGTTTTGCAAAATACATGCATGATGCTTTGCCAAATGCTACTTATATCGGATTTACCGGTACACCAATTGAAAACACAGACGTCAATACCCCGGCGGTTTTTGGTAATTATATTGACGTTTACGATATTGCACAGGCTGTTGATGATGGAGCAACCGTTAGGATTTATTATGAAAGCCGTTTAGCTAAAGTAAATTTAAGCGAAGAAGGAAAACAACTGGTTGAAGAATTAGATTCCGAATTAGATGGTGAAGATTTAACCGATACACAAAAAGCAAAAGCCAAGTGGAC
>CAZVTW010000987.1:0-1803 GCA_964629805.1 uncultured Bacteroidales bacterium
GGTCCCGTGATATATTAAAGACCCTGAAATATGAATCTGTATCTTTTAATATGACTTCATCAGCAGGAGATTTGACAAATTCATTCTTTGCAGTTCTTTCGGAAACGAATGAGTCCTGATTTACATACCTTCGGGCAATAACCCATAGATCAACAAGAATTAAAATTCCCAGGGCAATAATGACGTGGTTCCTTTTAATGGTTTTTTTATAGAAGAGCCAAAGCGCAACAGCAGCCAGTGCAATAAACGCAAAACTTCTGAATGCATCTTGTCTGACAATTGTGGCCCTGGCTTTGGCAAGATTATCAACAAGGGCATTAATGGTCTGAGCTCCAACCTGAGCTTCATAGTAATCAAGAATTCTTTTATCCGAAGCATTTATGAAGTCAGTAAATAGTGAAGGAAGTAATCCGAACAGCAGGGAAAGCCCGCCGGTAATGGCCAAGGCAATAAAGAAACCTCGTTTGTTTTGACGTATGATAGCCGGGTCTTTAATTATTTCCCATAGGGCCAGCACTGCAAGAAAAGGAACCAGTACCTGGGCTATCATCAGGGTTGTCATCGGTGTTCTGAATTTATTATAGAGGGGGAAGTACTCAAAAAACAAGTCATTGAACCAGGAAAAATTACTTCCCCATGACAGTAAAACAGATAGTACCGTCCCGGCAAATATCCACCATTTGATACGCCCCCTGACATAGAATAATCCCAAAATAAACAGAAAGCAAACGATAGCGCCAAAGTATACCGGCCCAACTGTAAATGATTGTGCCCCCCAATATTGCTGCCATCCGGCAATTACTTGTTTGAACTGACGGTCAACATCATCCAGGGCGCCTTCAACATTTCCAATCTGGCCACTACCACCTCCTACTGCATTAGGAATAAGGAGCGAAAATGTTTCGGTTTTTCCATAACTCCAGGCAAAGGCATATTCTTTATCAAGGCCGGATTCATTATCAATCTTTTTTTCTGTTAATTCGTTTTTTCCACGTATACTCTCTTCCCCATATTCCCAGGTTGTCAGTAGATTCGTTATGTTTGGACCGACTGCCAGAACAGCAGCGAGTATTAATACAACAGAGGACATAAAAAACGGCTTAAAATCTTTCTGCTTTGCTGAATATATAAATTCAACAAGTGCATAAATGGCTATTGCAATGGCAAGATAATATGTGATCTGAACGTGATTAACGGCTATTTCCATTCCAAGAGCTATGGTCGTGAGAATACCTCCTGCAATATATTTTTTTCTGAATGTGAGGATGACGCCTGCAATAACCGGTGCCATAAAACCAATGGCATAGGTTTTTGTTATATGTCCGGCAAGTATGTATATGATATTAAATGTTGAAAAGCCAAAAGCCAAGGCTCCTATAAAACTTACCCATTTGTCTACTTTTAAAGTGATAAGCAATATATAAAAACCGAGCATATAAATAAAAAGAATTGCAACGGTTGTATAAGGAAGATTTAGACTGACAAGTCTGTAAATATAATAATGTATATTGAAGGTTCGGGGGCCTTTAATCTGATAGGCAGGCATACCACTGAACATAGAGTTGGTCCATCCGGAATATTCACCGGGATTGTTTTTTTCAAAATCCACAAGCTCTTTGGCCATCCCCCTTGCATGGGTATTATCCATCTGCGGGAGCTTTTTACCGTCAAGTACAGGATTGAAATAAGCAAAACTGATGACTATAAAGAGTATAATACTCAATATATAAGGAGCCAACCGTTTCAGAGATTCTGTTATTTTCATGATCATACTGTTTTATACATTTCTGAGAAATTGCCGGG
>CAZVTW010000988.1:0-1794 GCA_964629805.1 uncultured Bacteroidales bacterium
TGTTAGGCAAAGTACTTATTTATTGAACCTTAATCCAACTGAAAAATCAATCCGATTTAAACTTTCATATTCTCCTTCTTCTAAGTCAATCGTTTCTGTTGTTGAACCATCATTCCAGTCATATTCAAACAATGTCCCTGACAAAAAAGAAACCTGAAATCCTAATGACAGGTTTTCTGATAATCCAATATCGTATCCAATATCCAAAGCTAATCCCATTGTACTACCAGTCATGATATAGTCGTCAACAATTACTTTGTTGTTTTTATAGCCCATATAACCTAAAGATAGATTCATTAAGAAAGCATTACTTTTATCGTGATTTAATAGTCTCGTTGAAAAAGTCGGTCCAATAAACGAAATTGTCAAATCATCACTCATTCTACCATACGTTCTATTGCCATTAATATCCTCGACGTAAATATTATCCATACTGTTTGAGGACTTGTATAAGTAATATTTCACACCAAATCCCAATGGCTCGGTAAAATAATAACTCAAATCACCGCCAAAATGATATCCTGATTTTAATTCTTTAACGTAGTCTTTAAAATCTGAAGGAACACTCTCTGCAATCTTTGCAGTTTGATAACTATAACCACCATTTATTGCAATCCTAAAATGTTGGTAATTCTCATAGCCAACAACTTTGTCTTTAGGAACTTCACTTGTCTGATAATAATCAAACTGATGGTACTTTACATTTGACATTGGCAACAATGTACTTCTGATTTCTTCTTTGTGTTTAAAGGTAAAATAGATATTATCCTTTTTTACTTTTGCTATTTTGCAATTAAGAGAATCACCCTCGTTTGTCACAATTAAATCTTGGGCGAATAAACTGTTAAATGAAAACACATATAATAACGTGAGAATAAAAAATAGTTTGTAACTCATTACTCAGCCCTTTCAATTGATTGAATTTTATCTTTACTCATTTGAGTGTCAATTTTGTTCCCATCTCTAAAGATTGAAAAATATACATTATGGTCGTCTTCATTTTTTATAACACATTCGATTTCTCGACCGTCTGTTAATACCAATAAATCCCTTTTATCAGCTTCTCGAAGTTTAACTGCATCAAATTCTGCTTTTCCAGAAATATTATCAACAAGTTCCAGGCTCGGATGACCAACAAATGCTCCCATTGTTACAGCACATCGAATATAATACTCACGACCAAATTCAATCTTCATCGGTAATTCTTTTTTTGCTTCAGTTCTTGCCCATAAAGTATTATATCCGTCTTTTTTAACTTTTATAGACTTTTTCCACCTGTTTTTTACCCTGCAAATTGTGGTATCTCCTAAATGTAAATCATAACTTACTAAAGCACCAACACCACTATTCCTGTAAATATGCAAAATTGCATAATCTGCATGAAGAAGTGTTGAGTCAACAACTTCTACTGGTTTATATGATTCAATATTCTCCGCTTTTAGAATTTTTGCTGTAATGCGGTGACAAGTACTCCCCATAGCAGTTGGTGGTTTATGTTCAATAATTTTGATTGCATTTCCTCCTGCTTTTCTGGCTTCAAGTTTTGCTTTATCAATCACAATATCATAGCCACATTTTGTACTAAATCCTGTATCTCCTATTTTAACTTGACCCAAAACTTCGGCATTTTCAGGCTCTGGATGGGCTAATCCAATTACAACAATCTCTTGTTTGTAATCTAAGGGAGGGTAAGACCTTCTAATACTTGTTGAAATTTTTGGGTTGCATGAACTGAAAAAAATCAGTGCAGCGACAATCAATAATCCATGTAATTTTTTCATTGTGTGTTAAATA
>CAZVTW010000989.1:0-1790 GCA_964629805.1 uncultured Bacteroidales bacterium
ATTATTACAATCTGATTAATAGGGAGTTGTATGCTGCTTTCCGGAATATGGGTTAAAAGGAATGTTGAATCTTTACGGTAAAATAATCTACCCAGTGAATAGCTTATTCCGGTTACAAAAATACATTGAAGCATATGCTGAAAATCCTTTGAAAAAAACTATTGTTAATATATGGATTGAGTATCTGGAGGCTTCATTTGAATTTATTGATATTTTTTTAATGTTGGAAAATATCAAAAAAAACGGTTTTGAAGTTGAAGTGAAGTGAACTGGTATGGTACCAAATCAATATTGGAACATGAAGCTGAATGTTTCCAGGAAGAATTGATATTGGATTTTAACAATATTGAATTTGCCGAAGAAGAATTTGAAAAAAGATTGCTAATAGAAAAATTTACGCCTCACAGGTTAGATATGTGATAATAATTTTATTTTTTTTGATTTCATTTCATTGAATTGTTTTACTCCATGAAACTTTGTGTCGACTTTGTGTAACTTCGTATAAAACTATTTGACTGATTCCCATATCTCTAAATATTTCAAGAAATTATCAGGCGATTGGTGAAGAATTAAGTGACCTAATTTACTATTAGAGTAAGGAATTAATACTAAATCTGGATTTGGTTCAAGAACCAGGCGAAATCCGATACCAACATTTTTTTCATTTGGCAGAAAATGATCGCGATATGCCGACCGGCAATACCTGGCTGCACAACCAAAGTTTCCTCCGCGTATCACTCTTGTTGTTCCTGATGCAAATCCCTTAGGATTAGACATATGACCTAATTGGTAATCATCATACCAATTTGAACACCATTCATATACATTTCCATGCATATCGTATAATCCCCATTTGTTGGGTGAAAAACTTCCAACTATAGTGGTTGCATTTCGATCTGTTCCATTCATATTAACATCACTATTGTATGGTAGACATCCATCATAATTTGCCTGTCCCGTTGTTAAATTATTACCGGTATTAAAAGGTGTTGCAGTCCCGGCCCTGCAGGAATATTCCCATTCTGCTTCTGTTGGCAGGCGGTAATTTCTACCTGTTTGCTTGTTTAGCTTTGTAATAAAATCCTGTACATCTAACCAGGAAACTTGTTCTACAGGGCAATTGTCGCAATAATTAAAATGTGATGGATTATTTCCCATCACTTTTCTCCATTGCGCCTGGGTTACTTCGTAGATGCCCAAATAAAAATCTTTGCTAATTGTCTCATTATGCTGTGTTTCATCACTTTCGTGACACAATTCATTTTTAGTACTTCCCATGAAAAAAGTACCTGCGGAGATTTTAACAAATTCCATTGAGGTGTAAGTACAAGTGTAGGAAGCATTTATATTTTCTTCATTCCATTCCATTGGCCGGCAAATTGAACTGCCAGTCGTAGATAACTTAAGATTTTCCTTTGTCGAAATGTGTCCATCTTTTTGTATTATAGTTTCTTCCGGTTTAATCGCCACTATTTCAATGTACAGCAGAATAGATAGTAATATTTTCCAATACATTATATATAGTTTTTGGTTGTAATATCTGTTTATTAATATTAAAAAACTACAACAAAGCTTTTATTACAGACTTCTTAAAATAAGATTTTTTGCAATAAAAAAAGTATACAAAACACATTATAGTTAAATCGTTTATAATAGGTGTATTACTCGCAAACGACTGGAATTCTGTAATTTATAACAACATGACGTACAGGCGTATGGCGTTTTTTTCAAAATGAAATGTGCAGTTATATTACAACTACCTCATTGTCAATTAATTAAAGTCATCTCTT
>CAZVTW010000990.1:0-1787 GCA_964629805.1 uncultured Bacteroidales bacterium
GGCGCGTAATGTAAGCGGCTATTTGAAAGAAGAAGTGAAACCGGGGGTGTGAATTCTTACCACCCTGAATATAATTTCTGAGCTCAGATTTAAAATTTCAGCCCCCACAATGTAATATCATCTCTCTGTGGAAAGTCGCCCTGGAATTCATCAAGATGCTTTTCAAGAATATCTTTTTGCTGATTCATAGGCAATGTAGCATTTCCACCAAGTATTTTCAAAAGGCGTTTACCGGAGAACTTTTTCTTCCTGCTGTTGCACTGGTCAGCCAGCCCGTCAGAGGATAAATATAAACAATCTCCAGGGCGGACTTCTAATTTAACAGTCTGAAAAGATTGTTTTTTATTGGCCGAAGTCAGTACGCCGCCAATTGAACGACGAGTACCGTTTACAACCTCTATGGTTTGCTCTGCCGCTTTGTACCAATACAGCGGTCGTTTGGCTCCACTGAAAAATATATTTGTCTTTGGCTTTTCTGAAGATAGCTGATTTGAATTTTCATTTACATCCTGTTCAATTTTTATGAGCGCTATGTCCATACCATCGTGGTTATCTGTTTTTTCCTGGCGCAGCATTTTTATGATGAGCTGGTCAAGTTCTTCAAGTATTTGGGACGGCTCATAAATATGTTTCATGTTGATGATATCATTGAGTGCCATATTTCCTATCAGGCTCATAAAAGCGCCCGGAACACCGTGTCCGGTGCAATCGACAACGGCCAGTAGAGATGCACGGCCGTAATTGATGGTTGTAAACCAATAAAAATCGCCGCTGACAATGTCTTTCGGGCGAAAAACAATGGCATTATCATGATATTTGTCCAGATGGGCTTTAGCAGGTAAAACAGCCTGTTGAATCGTTTTTGCGTAACGGATGCTGCCGTTTATTTGCTCATTTTGGCTGCGCACTGTCCTGTAACTTCTTGAGTTTTCAAGGGCTATGGAGATATAGGCTGCCAGTGTCCGCAGGTTCATCCTGTCCTGTTCTGAATAGGCATTCTTTTGATAACTGTTTACAGTGATGACTCCTATGGCCCTGTCCTCAACAATTAAAGGCAGATGCATTACTGATTCCGGAACACGCATTTCATTCACTTCAGGCAACACGGAGAGGTAATTTTTGTAATCCTCCCTGAGCTCATTCAGAACAATTTCTTCCTTGTTATTAAAACATTTTGCTGAGAGGCTCTTATCATTATTCACATCTTTATAAAAATACGGAATCGGCTTACCATTTTCCATAAAATAAGGGAAATCAATAATCTTTCTTTTGGGATTATAGATACCAATTCCAAATGCCGAGGTATCCATCAGTGAACTGACATAATTGTAGATCATGTCATTGATTTTATCAAAATCAAGTGTAGAGGTGAGTTTTTGGCCAAAATCACTCAGTATTTTCGTGTTTTTATAAGCAGTTTCTATTTCCTGCTTTTGCGATTCAATCTGGGTGTTAATGGTTAATATTTCTTCATTTCTTGATTTCAATTGCTCATTGACAGATACAATCTCATCATTCTGCTGTAATATTTCTTCCTGTTTTTCTTCCAGTACAACGTTTGCCTCTTTTAATTCAGCAGTACGTTCGGCAACTTTATTCTCAAGTTCTCGTTGTCGGGCTTTTAGAGCATTGACACGCCAAAAATAAAACCCTAATGCACTACCGACAATAAAAGTAATCAGGGAGATTCTAAACCACCAGGTTTGCCACCAGGGGGGAGTAATAATAACTTTAAGGCTTCTGCCGTCTTTATTCCATATTCCATCATTGTTGGAGGCTTTTACGTG
>CAZVTW010000991.1:0-1782 GCA_964629805.1 uncultured Bacteroidales bacterium
CCGAGCATCGGGCGGTTTATTAGTGTGGATCCTGCCCATCAAGATCACAGTCCGTATTCATACTGTGCAAATAATCCACTAACTCGTACCGATTCGGATGGTCGAGTATGGGATACTGTTGTTGACATTGTCTCGGTTGGCTATAGTGCTTATGAATTCGCCAAAAATCCTTCATGGGGAAATGCTGGATTACTAGCTGCGGATGTTGGCGGAGCCGTTATACCGTTTATTCCGTCACCCGGCAGCGTCAGACTGGCATCAAAGGTTGTTGCTCATGCTGATGATTTTATTGATGCTGGTAAAGCGGGTGATAAAGTAGTTGATGCGACAAGGAATCGAGTTAAATTAAGAAAGAGCACAAAAGAAAAAATTATTGAAAATGCACCAAAAACACCAGAGGGTGATTTTATTGACCCGAACACATTAAAAGTTATACCTAAAGATAGTCCTCATGATATTGGTCATAAAAAAGGTCATGAATGGAAAAGGCGAAAAGAAATGCATCAAAGAAATAAAAGTACAAGAAAACAAGTAATTGAAGAAGAAAATAATCCAGACCTTTATCAAATTGAAGATCCAAGTTCAAACAGAAGTCGTAAGTATGAACAAAAGGATTAGAGGAATTTATGATGGATGAACAAATATATAAGAAATTAGAACATTATGTAATTGACAATGATTTAGAAAATTTAAAGAAATCTATCACTCAAGGGTCAAATGTTAATGCTAGAAATGAAAAAGGAAGAACAGTTCTCTTTGAAGCTATCTTATCGAACAACAAAAAAATGACAGAGTTTTTACTAAATAATGGCGCTGATCCAAATATTAAAGACAGGGATGGTTGGACACCACTTCATTATGCTGCACAAGACAATCTGCTTGACATAGCTTTATTATTACTTGAAAATGGAGCAGATGTAAATGCCAAAGATTCAAATGGGAACACTGTTATTTTGCGAGCGGTTTTTTCATCAAGAGGTCGAGGTGATATGATTAATCTGTTAAAAAAGCATAATGCTGATGAAACATTAAAAAATGACCATGATATTAGTGCTATTGATTTAGCAAAAAACATAGGAAACTATAATATTAAAAAATTTTTCAGTAATTAGAATTAATGACCCTGAACTATGTTTCAGGGTCATTATTTTTTGAATAATTTCTTAAAAATCTCTTTTTCGGATTGATCGCTCCCCTCTTTAAATAACCTGATCGGCCTAAAGTACATTCTCACCCCTATTTCTATCTGTCATTGAATTCGACCTCACTTACCTCCCTCCCACCGCGACAATCGACTCTGCCAATGTATGCCTCTATCACTATTATTCAAATCAGAGTCTTTTCCGAGACCAAAACAACCATCCTGCCCACTTCCACCGCATTACCCGCAGCTGGGTGGAAGGCACAGGCACGGGAACAGCCACCAATGATGGCGTCTCGTATCAGCGCTATGACGGAACCAATGACTGGTCCACCTATGGAGGCGACTATGCCGCTACCGCACTGGATACCGTCACCATTTACAAATCCGGGACCTATGGCTGGAAAAAATTCAATGTCACCTCCAGCATAGCCGACATGGTCGATGGCACGATTGACAACTATGGCTGGTTGCTCAAATTCAGCTCTGATGTCGGTTCTCCACGGGTCGATGGTGATGCCCTGTTCTACTCGTCCGATTACACCACCGACACCAGCAAACGCCCCTATCTCGAAATCAGCTATCGCGTCGATCCATTGGTCTCTTTTGCCTATGATGAAATGGGACGTCCCGATACCACC
>CAZVTW010000992.1:0-1780 GCA_964629805.1 uncultured Bacteroidales bacterium
AATGACTGTTTTCAAATCAAATGCAACGAAGAGATCGGACTTTATAGACAAACACAAATTAAAATAATATCATTATGCCAAAGAGTCTTTTTAGTTTACCGGAAATTCATAATGAACCCGTACTCACTTATGAACCCGGTTCGCCAGAGAGAAAACAGTTACGGGAAGCTATCTCCGAAGCTCGTTCCAAAGAGGTCGATATACCCATGGTAATCAATGGGGAGAAAGTCAGAACTGGAAATCTCAAAGAGATTCGTCCCCCGCATAATCTTGATCATTTACTGGGTGTTTACCATCAGGGAAATGAAGAGAATGTCACACATGCCATCGAAAGTGCTAAACGCGCAAAGAAACAGTGGGCTGATTTACCGTGGGAAAACAGGGCATCTGTATTTTTGAAAGCCGCAACGCTTATTTCCGGTCCTTACAGGGCAAAAATAAATGCAGCAACCATGCTGTGCCAGTCAAAAAATGTACACCAGGCAGAAATTGATTCAGCGTGTGAATTGATAGATTTTTTGAATTTCAATATCAAATATATGAATGAAATATATACCCACCAACCCGATTCGCGCGGACATACCTGGAACAGACTTGAACAAAGACCCCTTGAAGGATTTGTATTTGCTTTAACACCTTTTAATTTTACTGCCATTTCAGGTAATTTACCAACAGCTCCGGCAATTATGGGTAATACAGTTGTCTGGAAACCATCGAAAACACAGATTTATTCTGCGAGTGTATTTATGGAGGTCCTGCGCGAAGCCGGATTACCTGATGGAGTTATTAACATGGTCTTTAGCTCTGGTCCCGTAACAGCACAAGAAGTCCTGTCACATCCTGATTTTGGCGGTGTTCATTTTACAGGTTCAACTGATGTGTTCAGGCAAATATGGCATCTCGTAGGAAAAAATATGGCCATTTATAAATCTTATCCGCGGATCGTTGGAGAAACGGGCGGTAAAAATTATGTCATCGCTCATGAATCAGCTAAACCAAAACAGGTTGCAACAGCCCTCATAAGAGGCGCTTACGAATACCAGGGTCAAAAATGCTCTGCTGTTTCAAGAGCTTATATACCAAAAAAAATGTGGCCGGAATTAAAACAGATGCTGCTTGATGATCTGGCAGAGATTAAGATCGGACCGGTTGAGGATTTCACAAATTTTGTTAATGCTGTGATCGATGAACCGGCATTCGAAAAAATCAAAACTTATATTGACAATGCCACAAAAGCGCCCGAAATTGAGTTAATTGCCGGTGGAAAATATGATAAATCCAAAGGATACTTTATCGAACCGACAATTCTGCTTACTTCTGATCCTCATTATGTTACCATGGAAGAGGAGATTTTTGGTCCTGTACTGACAGTTTACCTGTATGACGAAGAAAAATACGGGGAAACACTTGAACTTGTTGATAATACATCTATTTATGGCCTTACAGGAGCGGTATTCTCCACAGACAGGTATGCTATTGAATTAGCAAGCAAAATTCTTGAAAACACTGCAGGTAATTTTTATATCAATGATAAACCAACCGGTTCTGTTGTCAATCAGCAACCGTTTGGTGGCGCCAGGGCTTCAGGAACAAATGACAAAGCCGGTTCTTCAATGAATCTGATGAGGTGGGTTTCAACTCGCTCAATTAAGGAAACTTACCTGCCGGACGAGGATTATAAATATCCATTTATGAAGAAAGACTCTGAATAGTCGCCGGTTTTATTTTAAGTCCTCTTTAACTCACTTTTTTAATTATTTTCATGATGGATGAGTCGACA
>CAZVTW010000993.1:0-1779 GCA_964629805.1 uncultured Bacteroidales bacterium
GGCTGACAGGATTGTAGCCCCGTCAGTGCGCCTCTCACTATTTACCAGCATACCAGCCGGTATTGCGCGGTTTGTCAAATATGGGGTGATAGGTTTCCCTGGTAGCCTTCGAACTTAATCGTTGGATTTTAGGGTTTGAAACGAAATAACCTGTACATTTTTATTCTGCACAGTTTATTTCGCATCAAACCCTTAGCAAATTCATAGTTCAAAAGTTTCCCTGTTTATGTTAGTGTAACCTTTATGTTTTGCTTACTATCGCGTAATATCTCAAAACATTATTCACCCTATTGTTTATTATTTTTAAGGTGTGCCCCGATTTTATCGTGGGCAGGCCCCGATATAATCGAGGGCAGGCATGAGTTCCCTTCGGCCGGTTCACCTCATAGGATTACATCCAACAGGGTAAATCCTCTGTAGAAATAAATGCACAACATCACTCACTTTTCAAAATAAATTTGTATTTTTCGAACTTAGCGAAGCGATCTCATGACCGAAGGGAAGAATTTATCCGAAACTTGCGGTGTGTGTACTGCACCCTTGCAGGGCACACACATTGCATTGGTCACCATTGCGGCCCTACGGGACGGCAACGCTGCCAATGCAGGTACGTTAGGCCACATTGAGCGCTACCACATTGACAGTGATATGCTGATGTAAAATTGCTATATTTGAGACTAAGAATTAAATAGATTAATGAGTGATAATAAATCAAATATTGATGTTGACAAGATTGTTAAACATTGGATTGAGACATCGGATGATGACTTCAATACCATGCTGACTCTATATAATTCAAAATCATTCGGATGGTCATTATTTCCAGGACACATTTCAACTGAGAAGTTACTTAAAGCTCTTTATGTTAAGCGATTTAGAGAACATGCTACTTTCACACATAATTTGTATAGATTAGCGGAATTAATAGGATTGAAAATGTCCGATGAGTATTCTGACTGGTTAGATGAGATTACATCGTTTAACTTGAATGCAAGATACGATGATTACAAAAAAGAATTTTACAAATTATGTACTCCTGGATATACCCGAAACTGGATTGAGAAAATAAAAACTATTCGGATATGGATAAAAGAAATGCTATAGATATCGCAATTAAATATGCCAATGCGGTAAAATCAAAATATGATTTCGTAAAAATTATTTTGTTTGGTTCTTACGCAAAAGGTAATTTCAATGCAGATAGTGATATTGATATTGCCGTGGTTTTAAAAGACTACAACAACCTGATTGATATACAATTGGAATTAATGCGATTAAGGAGAAAAATTGATAGCAGAATTGAACCACATCCGTTCAGAGAAAAAGATTTTGATATAACAAATCCGATTGTAAACGAGATTATTAAATACGGACAAGACATTAAATCAACCTGGCCTAATCGTGTAGACGGCTGACAGGATTGTAGCCCCGTCAGTGCGCCTCTCACTAATTATCCCGTACATGAAATGTCGGGACCACCCAGCGTACCGGCCAGTACTGCGCGGTTCGCCATATATGAGGGTGATAGGTTTCCCTGGTAGCCTTCGAACTTAATCGGTGGATTTTATTCCACAGGATTCACCCATTGGAATGATGAAATAAATATTCCACAGGGTAAACCTTCTGGAGAAATAAATGCACATCACCGCTACGCTTTTCAAAAAAAATTTGTATTTTTCGAACTTAGCGAAGCGATCTTATGAATACCATTGAAAATAATTAACACCTAAATTTCTAAAATGAAATCGTAACGAAACACTGAAATGTGCTTTGCAATTG
>CAZVTW010000994.1:0-1767 GCA_964629805.1 uncultured Bacteroidales bacterium
AAAGCACATTTCAGTGTTTCGTTACGATTTCATTTTAGAAATTTAGGTAATAATTTACTTTCAGAATAAAGAATTAATCTTCAAACTAAAATAAATGGGGCATAAGCTATTTTCCTCCGGCAATTTATTGAAAAAAGAACACTTATTCAGAAATACTTAATCATGTAAAATTTCTACATAAGGACCAACCGAAAAAAGGAGTTACTGTTCGTTGTTTTTAAAATGAGGCACAGATATTGCAAATTCTGAATTCATTAAATTCGAAAGATAAAGGCGCAAGGTATCGTTTAATCCCGGAGTCCCGACATACTTGATGTCGGGATGAGGAGTTAAACGATTCCTTGCAACGCATAGATTTCGAAAATTACGGAGTTCAGAAATTATTCCTGAGAATTGTTTTGTTTTTCCACAAAATTTGTATTTTTATAGAGAAAAACGCTAATAGGTAAATGACAAAGTTTTATATTTGAATCAATGAGTCTGCTCCTGAAAAACGCTTTAACTCCTAAGGAGATTATTTTGACAAATTGACGAAACAGAACATTGTTTCCTTGAAAGTGCTATTATTGTCAAAATCGAGCCTGCATTCGTAAATAAAATGTCGGGGGCATTTGTCCCGACTGAGTCGAGATAAGGACTTATCTTCACTGCGTTGAGACAAATGACGATGGGTTTGGCAACAAAGAGGCTTTTAGGAGTAGACACATCAATACTTCAACAGGAATGGAAACGATAATTACCATAGTTGCAATAATTTTGGTTCTTTTTTTTATAATCTCAATCAATAAAAAAAATGTTCCTGTGCGTTTAAAGCATGCGTTTAAAAATAAATTTCCATCTGCCAAAAATATCGACTGGATGAAAAGCAAAAAATTTTATGAGGTTATTTTTTTCCAGGACAGGGCAGAGAAAAAAGCGCGTTTTGATTCGGCAGGAAACTGGATAGAAACCAAATCCCTGATATTTCCGGAAAATGTTCCTGAAAAAATACGAAAACGGGCATTGGATAAATTTCCGGACTGCCAATTTAATGATGTATCAAAAATAGAAAACAACCGGGGCGAGGTATATTATAAACTCATTGTTACCACTGATCAGGTAAACTATCTTGTAAAAATCAATGAATCACTTAATATCATTCAGACAAGAAACCTAACTGCTGATAAGGTTAGTAAATTCGTATATTCCGAGAATCCTGATGTGAAAGAAGACAAAGCAGAAAATTTATAAATGGCCTGTTTACAAATACATTTTTTTACATTAGCCTTTTAAAGACATAGCTCTGATAGCTTTGCCAAATCTGTAACTGACAAAAAGACTGATAAAATGATATTGTGGCGCCTCAGTAGAAATAATGTCTATCTTCCTGATATATCCCTCAACCATAGCACCAACTTCAAAAGCATTAAATTTCTTATCTTCTTTGCTGAATTCAAAAGTTAAGCCAGCCTTGAGAAATGCCCCGGGAGAGACTTTTATCTCATCAAGTCCTTTTGATATGGATGCTTTTCCGATTATATTACCTAGTTGATGTAAATCAGGATCAAATTTTTCATCTTTCACAACCGGAGGATTGCTATGCAGGATTTCATAATAAATCGGTTTCATGAAAGCCAGAGAAGGGCCATATGTATAAAAATAGCGGATAGAAATTCCGCCCTTATCACGTTTGGAAATAAATTCTTTCTGCATACCGAGTCCACCCCTGAGTGTGATAACAAAATTGGATTTCCCGTATACATAACGGCTTGAACTGGCATAGTAAGG
>CAZVTW010000995.1:0-1765 GCA_964629805.1 uncultured Bacteroidales bacterium
AATCCCGGAGTCCCGACATACTTGATGTCGGGATGAGGAGTTAAACGATACCTTGCAACGCATAGATTTCGAAAATTACTAAGTTCAGATTTTAGATTTTTAGTTCAGACCTCAGAAACTGGTCATGAAAAATTGGACATTTTTGTAATTAACTGACTTAAAGTAATTAATAGATGATTAAATTCAGTTATTTTTTTATTAATAATCAGTATTGTCCGGTAAAATTGAATTAATTGAATGATTCAGTTAAGATTCCTCACTACGTTCGGAATGACAGCAAGTTAGGTCTGTATGGGGTGGGCGGTGGTGGCGGTGAAACCGCCACCACCGCCCACCCTGCAAAAATCAATGAATGCATTGTCATTTCGACCGAAGGGAGAAATCTCAAAATTTTTACCGGACACAAATAGTTTTCTTTATAGTCTTATTGCCTTTATGTTTCAGTGATTGAAGTATTTTTTGTCAAATTTTGTTTTTTGATTTAACAAAAACCAGGTATTAAGATTCATAAAAAGTGTTAACGACTTCTGATATTTTTTGAAAAATGCCAAATTTTAGGTTAAATCTTTCACATTTATCATCTCCACAACCGGATAAGTAGCGCTTCCCCGACAAAGAAAAGCAAGGCCAGCAGAATAAATAATTTCCAGTATTGCGTTCCTTGTTCCATGCGCATTATTGAATTCACCAGGAAATCGTCTGTTGACTGTAAAAGAGAAAAATTGTTGAGACCCTGCTTCTGGATTTCACTCTCCAGTTCATCTGAATTAAAATATGTGAGAATTGATTCGGAGCGGTCATAGTTAAATGAGATGGCATCAATTATTTGTTCATTATTGATAATTTGATAATGAGCTGCTTCTTTGATATTTCCCATCAGGTCGAGTTTCATTGCACTGCTGCTTATGTCAGGTAGTTGCCCGGGAATAAATTCGTAATCAGACTGTATTTTTCTGACCTTAAAAATATTATTCTCCATATTTGCCGGATTCCTGACCAACACGGTATTGTCTTTTCCTATAATATGGTACAATGGTTTAAATGGCTGACTGTAAAGGGCCATGTTGTAAAATGCCGGAACAAAAATCGGATGTTTCACAAAGTTACTTATCTCTGTATCGAGCGAAAAAGTGAACACATATACCTTACCCCGGTCGTAGCGGTTCAGTGAGAGAACTTCATGTCCAAAATCCGAAACCAACAAAGGTTCTGTTTTTGCACCTGGTTTGGACTCAAATTTAAAATGCTGATTGATGACCGGCAAATCTAAATTTCGTTGCTCTTCTCTGAATACGCCGGAAAATAATTCGCTTTTAAACCGTACGTTAGATATTTTTGTACGCTGGGTATCAAGATTAGTAAAATATCCTGAATTCAAGGCCATCAGCAATTCATTATACGACTCTTTGTCACCTTCAATATGAGGCAAAAATATGAGAGAGCCTCCGCTTTTCACAAATTTCCTTATTTCCTGAGCCAATCCTGAGGAGAGTGTTTTTACACTGTTAAGAATAACAACTGATGATTCAACAAACTGAGAAGGTACCACGCTATTTTCCCTGTTCGATGTCAATTTGATATGATCATCCTCATTAAACAAAGCCTTCAGGTACTGACTTTCCTTTTCCTGGTATATTTCAAGTACATTAATCTGCTCCGTTATCTGAAAGCTAAAATAAAACGTATTATCAAATGTTATCGGATAGTCGGTGAGTTCAACCTTACCATTGAGTATACCAGTTTGCCTGTTAACAAAATTCAAGGT
>CAZVTW010000996.1:0-1760 GCA_964629805.1 uncultured Bacteroidales bacterium
TAAAAACAAGTCCGGAAGAGTTGATAAAATAATGTTGATTGGAAAAAATATCAATGAACATAAATTGTTGACTATTAATACGGAACAGGAAATGAAAGCTTTAAACAACTCAATCTTAAAAGCTGAATATAAACCGGATGGCACGCTTATAAATTTGAATGCAATTTATATTGATATTTTTGGATATTCAAAGCTCGAATTTAAAAATCAAAATGTTTTCTCGCAAATTGAAAGTAAAAAAGAAACGGTATTCCGCTCCCTCTGGGACAAAGCACTGAGCGGGGAGCAATTTAGCTATTTGCACCAGTTAACAACAAAAGCCGGTAAACAAAAAATAATTTACGGAATTTATAAAGCAGTGTATGATTACGATGGGTTTGTTGATAAAATCATTTTCGCCGGGCTTGATATCAGTAGATATTACTTAAAAACGGATGTGCAAAAGTAATAAACAGCTTTATCTATTCAACTCGTAAATAATTCAATAACAGTTATTTCCGGATAAATTCCTACCCTGCCCGGGTAACCAAGATAACCCAATCCCCTGTTGACATACAAAACCTGCTCATTTTCCCTGTAAAGTCCAGCCCAGCGAGGATAGATATATTTAGCAGGACTCCAGCGAAAGTCTTTATATTCTATGCCAAATTGCATCCCGTGTGTGTGCCCGGAGAGGGTAAGAGCTACATCTGTTTTACCAAGTATTTCATAATCCCAGTGAGTCGGATCGTGGGATAAGAGGATTTTAAACGGGATAGCCTCCAGTCCGGCTGATGCTTTTTTATAATCACCTTTCTGTGGAAATGGCTTTCTACCCCAGTTTTCAACACCAATTATGGCAATTTTTTCATCACCTAAAGTAATAATTGAATAATCATTATTTAATAGCTTAAAATTGAATAATTTATGTGATTCAACAATTTCGTTGAAATTTTTTTTTCTCTTGTTTTCAGATGTCCATTCATAATAATCCCCATAATCATGATTGCCCAGCACTGAATATTTGCCATATTTCGAATATATTGATGAGAGTATCTCCGTCCATTGATGAGTCTCTGAGGCAAAATTATTGACCAAATCACCTGTGAAAAAAAATAAATCTGCCTCTTCTTTATTGATAAGGTCGATAGCAGGTTTTAAGATGTCATATTGGTTTCCAAAACTTCCCAAATGCAAGTCAGATACCTGTACCAGTTTGATTCCGTGAAAGCGCCGTGGAAGGTTTTTAAATGTCAGCTTTAGGCGGCGTACTGTATAATTTGTTCTTCCAATCAATAAGCCATGTGCAATTGATAAAAAAGGCAAAGAAGATAATACAAATCCTGTCTGTATCAGAAATTCCCGGCGGCCTGGATCATGTTGCTTCCGCTTCAAATAGGTATTAAACAGGCTTTTGATTCCATTCGTCATGATCCGGATAATCACAAATACAGAAATTATCAATTTTGGAATATATGTCAGCAGCGTATATCCTGTCAACATGAATATTTTGTGATAGGAATCCGGTTGTCTGATGGATTCATAACCTGCAATAACATAAATGAAAAGGCTTATTTCAATCAATATCGTTATCCAAAACAATGAAATAGCAACCTTATAAATCGAGCTTCGCCGATTACGTAAAATCCGCTTCAGTCCTTTAAATGTTAAAACATCTATCAGTCCAAGAAATAACAAGCTGATAATCAATGCAAATACTGGAAATATTCTCATAATCCAAACCTGATTTTAAAAGTTACTCAATATTGGGTATTGCCAAA
>CAZVTW010000997.1:0-1758 GCA_964629805.1 uncultured Bacteroidales bacterium
CAGCGTTGTAATAATGTTTGTTGGCGCTGCCGTTAATGCTGTTGCCGTAATAATCGACATTGTTTCCTGCGCTGTCTTTTAAAGGAAAGATAAGGCAGTTACGGGCATGGCTGTGGCTCTTGCCGCTGTTGTAGCCTATTTCCAGCAGTGAGGGTTTCAGACCGCGTTGTTTGCAGTATTCCATTGCTTTTGGGCTGCGTGGCAATGACTGCCTGAATTTTTGAAAAAGTTTTGCTTTGTCCATATTCTGATGTTTTATTGGTTTATGGTTATGATTTGATTGTGGTGAAATACCTGTTATCATGCTTTCTGCTTTTTTGATAGCCTGGTGTTTGCTGCACTTTTCTATCAGTTGGATAAATTCGATGACATCGCCTGATGCCTGGCATCCGAAGCAGTAAAAAGTACCGGTTTTGTGGTAGATTTTCAGGGATGCTTTGCTTTCGCTGTGGAACGGGCAACGGAGCATGCCGTTTTTGTCAGGACTGAGATTGTAATGACTCAGAACCGCAGCGATGGGAAGACGTTGTTTTATGTCGGGGATTTGCATGTTGAAAAAAATAAAAATAAATATTTAGACATATTTGATACAAATATACACAATAAGTCTAAAATTAACAAATCTTATATGTTGATTTTTTTTGTAAATTTGTATAATAATTGTCCTTTGTAGTCAAATTAAGATTAAAATATAAAAATTAAAGTCTATTATGTCTTTAGGCGGTAGAATTAAACAAATACGACAACAAAAAAAAATGTCTCAAATAGAGCTTGCAGAAAAAGCTGATATTTATCAAAAAAATATTTCCAGATATGAGCTTGATACATCTATACCTTCTGCTACAGCATTAAAAAAGATCGCTGATGCGTTAGGGGTAAGTACAGATTATTTGTTGGGTGATGAAGATCAGGTAATAATAAAAGATAAGGAACTTCTTAGGAATTTTAAAGAGGTTCAAAATTTACCAAAGGATGTTAGAGAAGTAGTAGATACATTTTTAAACTTAATAATTAGAGACTCAAAGGCAAAACAAGCTTATGCACAATAAACACTATTTTTTATGCAAACAGTAACAATAGAACTAAAAAATTCCAATGCATATAAGACCTTACATGATCTGGAAGAAAAAGACATGATCCGAATCATTAAAGAAAAAAAATACCGCTCGTATGCATTACTTGGGGACCCAATTACTGATGAAGAATTCAGGGAGTGGGTAGAAGAATCAGAGAAAAGTCCAACCATTAGTATAGAAGAGGCGAAACAAAGATGGGAACAGAAAAAAAAGATGCTCCTGAAAAATACAGACTAAAAATTACTGAAAATGGCTATGCAAGTATTGATGAAATTGCAGAGCATATCGCTTTAGAAAAGTTTGAACCACAAAGTGCAGCAAGTGTTGTTGATAGAATATATAAAGCTATTGATAAAATTCCACTAAATCCATTTATTCATAGTGAATGTCAAGAAATACCTACCAAAAAGAAAATATACAGGAAAGCTTTGTGCATGAGTTGGTGGATTGTTTATCGGATAAAAAATGATGAAATTGTTGTACTTGGTGTTGTTAGCTGTTCATGCTATAAATCAAAGATTAGATCACTGCGAAAGATAAAATAAATTTGTCTTCCTTCGTCAGGTTATATATTAGGTTGTCCCTGCAATTATATCATTATTTAATTTATTTGTAATTGCAGGAACCGGCCGACCCGCACGGTTATAAGGTAGGCTTCACATTCCGCCGTGCAAAAAAACCA
>CAZVTW010000998.1:0-1757 GCA_964629805.1 uncultured Bacteroidales bacterium
AATACACATCCCTGGAATTGTGAACAACTATTATCATGAAATCTTCGTCCATTTTATTGTACAGTGGCCTTAACATGCTGATAAAAGCATCTTTGCCAAATTCCCTGTTCCATGAAATAAACACATTGTGATGACGGTATATGTGTTCTTTTATTGTTTTTTCCAATGGTTTGAATGATAATTTATTATACGGGACATACTCATATTCAAGGTCATTGACAAACAGTTGTTTGTGTTTTGTTTTTTCAAGCCTGTATCCTTGTTCTGTTAATAATTGGCCACTTTTGTCCAACAGGCGTTTAAAAGCATTATTATCTTTGTGGGACACACAAAACCCACCTGTGGCCCCTGAAAAAAAGCATTTTTCGTAGTCATTTCCATAACTGTCGTATAACCGGCGGTTGTTTTCAATGTATGGTATTTCATATATGGTAAATTTACTTTTGCCTGCACCTTCATTTGCTGAATCTTTTATCCCTGCCACTGCCCAGATGATGTTACCATTTGGCAGAGCCGCCATATCGTGCATGGGCTGGAGCTTGATGCTGTCGTATCTCATCATTTCTGTCAGTTGGTTGCCATCATGGTCGATTTCAAAAAACACAGCGCCAAGCCGCGATGTGTTATCATAGTTTTGAAACATTTTAGCAGGTTTAAATTCTTCGTATGCAATGACCAGGCGTCCGTTGCCCCTTTTAGCAATTTGAGGGCTTATGGCGCTGCCGTCAAGAGGAGAATAATATCTCCGGAAACGTTTTGTTTTATTCCTTGCGTGTGGTTGAAGACAGACATAAAACACCATTCGGTTTTCTGTCTTTTCACCAGTAGTAAAAACAGCCCCATAATTTTTTCCCCCAAATGTAAGGATATTCCCTATGGCCGTATTGGTATAATTGTCCCCAATTTTTCCGGCAATAGGCAGGAAATTAACTTTTGCAGCAGATTGGAGGTTTTTGTTCCACACATCAATGCCCAGGGCACGCGGATAAGCATCCCCATGATAATAGAGTGTTATATTGCCGCCATTTTCAATGATGCGCTGGTTAAAATTATGGCTCACGTGCCAACCGTCTATTTCTGTTAAACGGCCTTCCATGTCCAGGTATCCGAAATACCCGCCCTGGTGCCTTATTCCATCTTCCCATTTCATAGTATGGCCGAGGTAGAAATAGGCTTTGTTTTTTTGTTGTGAATAAATAATTCGTGCTGTGGAAGCCCGGCATGGATACCCTTTGCTCCTAATTTCCGCGTTTGGCTTTTGGCCAAAAATGCACGTATTATAAATTTTATTCCCTGCTGTGTCGCAATGGGTTATCCAGAATTCCATGTCTTTGTTGCCATGAGCATTGTCTTTCGAATAACCGATAATGAACCCCCTGCTGTCCGGCAAACTTGTAAAGCCACATAAATTGCCGGTTTTTCCGATGTAAGCAGGTCCTACTTCTTTGATGAGCTGGTGCCCGGCAGAAACGCATGAAATTTTTATCCTGTTGCTGTCCGTGTCCAGCCAGGCAATGTTGTAGCTATTGTCTGCATTGGGTGAAATGGCTATGTGTGGCTTTGTCCCAAAATTGCTGTAAGGATTGTAAAACTTATACAGTATTTGTGGCGTACCGGAACATGGCACTGTATGCTGCAGGATATTTAACCTATAACTGCTTTTATGCTGTGCCTGTATTTGAATGCAGAAAAAAATAGTTGCAAAACAAATGAAAAGGCGGGTTAGCTGTTTGTCTGTTTTTTTGTGTTTTTTCATG
>CAZVTW010000999.1:0-1756 GCA_964629805.1 uncultured Bacteroidales bacterium
GCATGGTGCCCTCTGAGTGGCTAACAATTAAATCAGCCGTTTTAACCGCATCGGAAAAACCAGCGTAAACCAACTGAAACTGAAATTGCCCCGAAATGTGCCTGAAAGAATCTGCGGTTAAAATCGGCTGCATTTGCTTGATATTATTCTTGTCCTTTGGTCATGTGATTATTAATCAATATCAGACCATAATCAAAAGGAGGACAAGATGCGATTTTATACAGAGCAACATCAGTATTATTGCGGCATTGATCTTCATACCAAAACCATGTATATCTGCATTATCAATGCAGAGGGTAAAACTGTATTTCATGAAAATACACCAGTCAGCGCTAAAATGCTTTTCGAAATTATCAAACCGTACCTTCCAGATCTCGTCATTTGTGTAGAATGTATTTTCACCTGGTACTGGATTGCTGATTTTTGCGAGGAGCGGGATATCCCGTTCGTGCTGGGACACGCCTTGTATATGAAAGCAATCCACGGTTCAAAAACCAAGAATGACAAAATTGATTCAAAGAAAATCGCCATGCTGCTTCGCGCCGGCATGCTGCCGGTGGCTTATGTCTATCCACGTGGTCTTCGTTCGACCCGTGATCTTCTTCGACGCCGCATGCACTTTACCCGAAAAAAATCTGAACTGCTGGCTCACATTCAAAATACAAAAAGTCAATATAATCTGCCAGGATTTACAAAATCAATTTCATACAAAGCAAACCGGAAGACTATAGTTTCTCATTTTGAAGATGCGAGCGTACAGCAGATGATCGCTTGCGATGTATCGCTGATCGATCATTATGATGGGCTTTTGCAGGAGGTCGAATTGTATATACTCAAACATGCAAAAATCCATCGTCCACATGACCTGTTTCTTTTACAGACCATCCCTGGTGTCGGTAAAATTCTGGCTTTGGTTATGCTTTATGAAATTTACGACATCCATAGATTTGAACGAGTTCAGAATTTTACCTCATACTGCCGGTTGATCAAACCGACCAAAGAATCGGCCGGAAAAATCAAAAGCAGTAGTGGTAAAAAAATGGGTAACGCCTGTTTAAAGTGGGCGTTTTCCGAAGCAATTATTTTACTGATCCGGGAAAGTGACGCTGTCAAAGAGCTGCATAATCAGTTAAAAAATCGATATGGTAAAGCACGAGCGCTAGCGATTCTGTCGCATAAATTGGGACGTGCAGTATATTACATGCTGAAAAACAAACAAGCATTTAACATAATAACGTTTGCAAATGAAAAAACAAAAGCTTTGGTAAAAGAAAAAACAAAAACGGCCATGCCGGTCGAGCCAAACGTCTAACTGAGGTTAATCAAAAGCAAGTCGAAAAAATCATTCCCAAATTTTGATGTGTTCGTAAGCACAAGTCTGATGACGGGTTATGATTATCGACGGTGTAAAACCTTGCGTGCTTGATTGGACGACCGGTATGGGCCATAAAATAATGATCACTCATTTTCAGTCTGCTCCTGACTGAGCCCGCTGACTAACTGAATCGCACGTTGAGTCATTTTTTATTGATTGGGACAGCACAGGATCCGTGGATATTTCTGAGATCGCCCCGACAACGATTCGGGGATACAACTTGTATATGTGTTTGGTGGCAGACAATCCTGCGAAACCGTTAAAGAAATCAAGCCAGACCTGTAGAATGAATGTGATCAAAGAACAATTTGTAAAATAAAAACACCATTATTTGAAAGGGTGTATTATTTTTTCTTGACTTTAAAGGACAAATATATGTTA
>CAZVTW010001000.1:0-1752 GCA_964629805.1 uncultured Bacteroidales bacterium
TATTTTACAACGCTGCCAGGTGCAGGTACGCTGGCAGCGTTTTGACAATCGGATACAGAGGCGTCAAAGGTTCTGGTGAATTGCTATGTATTTGTAAAAAATTATTAATTTTGTAAAAAAATTTCTGTTATTCGGCGAGTGAAAGAGCAGATACTCATAACTGTACTAATTGCAGTACAAACTTATAAATCAGGCAAATATTAGCTTTTTATCTAAAATGGCATACCAGGTATTCAGACTAAAAAACAACATCACACTTTTACATACCTACGACCCTTCATCCATATCATATCTCAGTGTGGTTGTCAATGCAGGCTCGCGTGATGAGGCGCATTCGGAGCACGGTATAGCACATTTTACTGAACACATGTTGTTCAAAGGAACAAAAAAAAGAAAAGCCTTCCAGGTGAACAACAGGCTCGAGGATGTTGGCGGCGATCTCAATGCTTTTACAACAAAAGAAGAAACATGCTTCTATGCAACTTTTCTCCACACCTACTACGAACGAACCATTGAACTTCTCTCTGACATCCTGTTTTCTTCAACCTTCCCTGAAAAAGAAATTATTCATGAGAAAGAAGTGGTAGAAGATGAAATCAATTCATACCTTGACACACCTTCGGAACTTATCTTTGATGATTTTGAAAAATTCATTTTTAAAGGCCACCCCCTGGGCAGAGATATACTGGGAAATGCGAGTTCAGTCCACTCGTTTAACCAGGATACGATTAAACGTTTTGTCAATAAAAATTATATTCCTAATCAAATGGTCATCTGTTCGATTGGAAAAATACCGTTTGAAAAATTAACATACCTTATTCAAAAATATTTCGAACAAATTCCCGGTGTTGAACAAAGCAAAACAAGAAACGAGATACATAAGTACATGCCTGTTTCCAAAACCATTCAAAAAGATACATTTCAAAACCACTGCATCATGGGGACAACAGCCTACCACTGTCAACATAAAAAAAGGACAGCGCTGTATCTGCTCAACAACATTTTGGGAGGACAAGGCATGAATTCACGTCTCAATGTCTCCCTGCGTGAAAAGAGCGGATTCTCCTATCATGTTGAATCAAATTACACGATGTACAATGATACCGGTACACTGAACATCTATTTCGGAACTGATAAAAAGAAATTGCGAAAAAGCCAGCAAATTGTTCAAAATGAGATTAACAAGCTCCGTACCACACCACTTGGCAAAATACAGTTGTCTAAAGCGAAAAAGCAACTCAAAGGTCAACTGGCTATTGCCAGGGAAAACAAAGAAAACATGGTTTACTCAGCGGGCAAAAGTTACCTGACATACGGAAAAATCGATGATTTAGATACACAGATGAAAAAAATCGATTCAATCACTGCTTCTCAACTCATGGAAGTAGCCAACGAGATTCTGCATCCGGACCGGCTGTCGATGATTGTGTATGAGTAGGGAAGAGAGAGGAGACGGGAGACGGAAGTCGGGAGACGGGAGTTGGGAGTTATAAGCAAAAAAGCACATATTTAAAGTGTTATTACGATAAATAAGGAAGCTGACAAATAAGCGCAGGTGGCTTACAATGACCTTAATTCACGCGGCAGGGCAATTTAAACATTGTATATTGGTCCAAAAAAATACTTCCTCAGATTTATGGTATTAAATAAGTTATTCTCAGGCTAATCTTATTTCACGATAAATAAATGTGTCCGCTCCTAACCCGGACAAGCCGGAATAGATTAACATTTTTTAACCTTTTTGGGTTTGAG
>CAZVTW010001001.1:0-1751 GCA_964629805.1 uncultured Bacteroidales bacterium
TTTTTATTTCAACCGAATTCAACCAATCCTTACTAAAATCAATCCTTGTAGTTTTATTAGTACTCGACTTTTGCATTAGCCGAAAACCCTAGTCAATAAAGGCTTTTTGAGCTTTTTCTGCCTGAAAATAGGCAGTCTTATATCCTTAAACTCTTTCAAGCCTATTTATTACTTATATTAATATTTTGTTCTTTGTATTTTATGAATTCTTGGGGAAAAGTTCAGCCATCACTTGCTCTAATGGTTTTCCTTGTTTCCCCGATTCATAACAATAAGTCAACAATGCGGTCAAAACCTCTTTTTGGATAGCCCTGACACCGTCACCAAAGGTTGTTTGGATGTCGTCACCACACCGCATCAGACAACCAGGATTTTGGAGTTTTATGAGAGAATAGGCAAAGAAGACCATATCCCAGTGTTTCTCTACACCCACGGGGTCTCTTAGCTCATATCTGTCCAGTCCAAGAAATCCTTTGCTGACTTCGTAAAATGGCTCGACAGGCCAGCGATGCCGACCAATGGAGAGGATTTTTCCAGCATCCCATCCCTTATTGTTGCAAACAAAGAACTTGGGATCGCCGCTGAGTTCCTCATTTTTGAAGGAGATAACCACTCGCTTGCGACCCAATTTGGAAATTTTGACAACTTTCGTGAATGCCCAATAGGTCTTTTTCACGCCCTTAAAATAAAAAGACGTTTTCCGAAAGACCTTTTTGTGTTTGTTGTGATCTGGATTTTCGTGATCTTTGATAAGCGATTTCGTCCAATCCTCAATATGCTGCCAATCATTTTTAACCCAAATATTTCGATTGGATTTGAGTTGCCCCACATAATGACGATGGTTTTTTTCAATATGATTGACCACTTTGGGCGCAGTGAACCATGTGTCAAAGGTGATGGGGTAATCGAAGCCGTTAGAAAAAGCTTCGTCAAGCAACTGGACGGTCAGATCGTTTCTATCCAGAAATGGGTGATCTACCTGATGTTTTTCCAGTAACCGCCAAATTTTCGATCGCTGCTTGCCCGGTGAATAGGTTTGAAGTTTCTTTTTATCATAGGGAACATGGGCAGCATCTAATATATTCAGGGCTTTCTCAATGTCCATTTGCTCAAATAGCCTAAATCCCAGGGGATAATCGGTTTTTGCGTCTGAGTAATGGCAGGTCACCAGATCATGGGCGAAATGATACCCGCCTTTGACGTGATCGAACAGTTTGGCAATTTTGGCAAATTTATCGCCGTATTTCTCATTATGGGTGTCATCAATGATGATAATCCCTGTATTTTTCATCCGGGTATGAGCCGCTGTTTGCAGAAGTCTAAGGCGTGACCGGTTCAGCTCATCAATATCCCACTGACTTGAGGTAAAAAAACGATTGAAAGAACTCTGGTTCCGCTGATTCAACACAAACAAACGGTTGATCCCCTGTATCGTCTTATTCATAGAGGTGATCAGACCCGTTACATATTTCTTGAAATAGTCTAATTGGGCATCACTAAATATCTTCTTTGTATCCAATGGTAAATCGGAGATACAAGACGGATATTCTAAAACAGGTACATACATTTTCATCAACTCCTTCAATAAAATAAAATTACGTTGATAAAATATAGCGCACCTAAAATATAAATAAATATCAAAAATTAATCAATAATTTTTAACTTTTAATGCAAAAGTCGAGGAATTAAAATTATTTATCTCTTCTTAAGCAAATAAACAAAAAAGGGCGCGCCCAAAAGTGCCGTAATAA
>CAZVTW010001002.1:0-1748 GCA_964629805.1 uncultured Bacteroidales bacterium
CACAGATTTTCATGTCATATTAATACCCTAAACAGAACACCTTACTTTTTTCTGTAAACACCTCATCTACAATACTTTTATTGGGTGATTTATTCTTATAGATGCAGGAATTAGAGTTTCGTATATATATTATACCATATTTTTATTTCTGTTAAACATACAACCTCAATTCGAAAGGCTCTTTAAGCGGCTTTAAATAAAGCATAGGCAAAAATATGCGATTTTATTTGTTTGTTTAATGAATTTATAATACCTTTATCATGTATTTAATAAACCCTAATTATGGAGCCTTATTTATATTTTCAAAGTCAAGAAATTGTAAACAAAAAAAAATATGATTCCTTGCGTGCTTTTTTTTTCGAGAAAATCCCAGCAGAAGAGGTAGCAAGAATGTACGGGTATTCTTTATCGTCTTTTTATTCTTTGACCAGGGATTTTAGAAAATATTTAAGAGAAAAACCTGAAGAAGATTTTTTCTTTAAAACAACTTTGGCAGGAAGAAGGGGGAAAAAATCGGAAGGTTTAGATGATATGATTATTGGATTACGAAAGCAAAACTTTTCTACGGAAGAGATAGTTGGTATTGTAAATTCAAAGGAATACAATGTCTCATATGGTTATGTTTATAATCTATTAAGCAATGAAGGATTTGCCCGTATGTCTAGAAGGAGCAAGTCAGAAAAGAAAAAATTAGAATTGCCAAAAATAAAGGCTCCCATATCAAATATGTTAGAATTCAAAAATGAAAAATTTCATTCCAGAGCAACAGGCATTTTTGCATTTCTACCTTATATCAGAAAATTTGGCATTGATGAAGCAATTAATAATTCATTGTTCCCAGAAACAAAACCAATAAGTAAAATATCTTCTATCCTTTCTTTTTTGGCCCTCAAATTATCAAACGTGAAACGCTATAGCGATGATGATATGTGGTGTATGGACAGAGGCTTGGGTTTGTTTGCAGGATTAAATGTATTACCAAAATCAGCTTGGTTAAGTTCCTACTCAAGCAGGGTAACAAAACAAATGAACTTAGAATTCCTGAAAAAGCTACACCAAATATGGGTTAAGCATAATTTACTATCTGACACCTGTAATATGGACTTTACAACTATACCATATTGGGGTGATGGCAAACATTTGGAAAATAATTGGAGTGGCAAACGAAATAAGGCCCTTCCCAGTATATTAGCAATTCTGGCCCAGGACCCACATAGTGGAATAATAGATTATGGGGCCACTGATGTAATGCATAAAAATGAATCAAGGGTTGTGTTGGAATATCTGGATTTTTACAAACAAAATTCAACAAGCCGCAATGTGCTAAAATATTTGGTTTTTGACAGTAAATTTACTAATTATGAGAACCTTTCTAAATTAGATGACCAAGCTATTAAGTTTGTTACTATCAGAAGAAGAGGGAAAAATATATTAGACCAAATACACAAAAATAAATCCTATAAAACAATAAGGGTAGAAGCAAGTGGGCTAAAAAAAAGAACGCTAAAAGTTCGTGATGAAATCATTACATTAAGAGGTTATAATGACAGCAAAACAGGTGATTCAAAGCAAATTAGACAAATTATAATTACTGGAAATGGCAAAATAAAACCCGCATTAATAATTACCAATGATTTTGACATTAAAATTGATAAAGTAGTTAGAAAATATTGCAGACGATGGTTAGTTGAAAAAGGAATCTCAGAGCAAATTGAGTTCTTTCATTTAAACAGGGTATCTTCTTCAAT
>CAZVTW010001003.1:0-1746 GCA_964629805.1 uncultured Bacteroidales bacterium
TGGGACAGGGTACTAGTCACAAAAAAATTGATTTTTTATTTTATCTTATTCATTTTATTATATGGGAGCTCAGGCCGATTCAGACAGATTTTCAATTCAACGAACCAACAAGGTTGTTTTGATCAATAACTGGGTAATTAACAGTTTTATTTTTGTTGGATATATTGTCGAGTATCTCAAAGGTGGAAAACCCTTAGGATATGTAATGATGGTTATTTTACTCGCTTTAACACCAACTATCATTAGTCACTTTACATATTCCTCGAATAAAGCATCAAAAAATTTCAAATACATTTCCCTGTTTGGTTATGCGCTCTTATTTGCTTTTGTGCTATTCAGTTCAATGCGTCTGACATTGTATGTTTATATGTTTCCTATCATTGTCATGTATTTGTTATATTATAATCTGGAATTGATAAAATGGAGCATGGTCTATATCCTTTCCATAAATATTGCGCGTATTGGTTTTTTCTATTTCTACAAAAAAATGGATTCTCCGGACAATGTTACGGACTATTTGATACAGTTTTCAACAGTCACTGTATTTATCATTGCATTTTATATCACAACAAAACTATCAAATACTTTTAATGACGAAAAATTGAATAATATCCATATGGCCATGGATAGACTCAAAGACATTTTCTCAAAAGCAAAAACAACAGGTAATCACTTATCTGATTTTGCTACAAAGGTAAAAGATGCATCTAACAGACTGAATGAATCAACCACTCATGTAGCTGGCAATTCAGAACAGATATCATCATCAGTTCAGGAAATAAGCAAGGCAATTACCAATAATGCTCAAAATGCCAAAGATACGGAGATTTTGGCAACCGAAACTGATACCGTGAGTAAATCAGGAACTCAAGCCGTCCGGGATACCATAACAGCCATTAAAAAAATCACTGACAAAATTCAAATCATTGAAGATATTGCAAAACAAACAAATATTCTCGCACTTAATGCTGCAGTTGAAGCTGCAAGGGCAGGTGAACACGGGAAAGGATTTGGTGTGGTGGCTGCCGAAGTCAAAAAATTGGCAGAAACAAGCAGGCAGGCATCTGACGATATCAACAAATTTGTTTCTCAAAGTATACAAATAGCTGAAAAAGCCGGAAACTCCATAGAAAATTCTATCCCCAATATTCAAAAAACAACAGAACATATTAAAAAAATCGCCAATTCCACTGAAGGTGAGGCGGATGAGATAAATAATATTCATACCAAGATGCTGGATATAAACGGGCAAAACCAGCAGAATGTTGAAATTTCTGATAACCTCCTCCGTACTGCAGAAGTATTGAGAAAGGAAGCTGAAAACCTGAGTTCGATTATCAGTACCGGTTCAGAATCTTAATAATAATGGAAATCTGGTATTTTCATAACATGAGTCAACCCCTAAAAGTACTATTTTTGTTAAAATCAAGCCTGGTCTCGTAAATAAAATGTCATATGGAATTATCTAAGCAGAGACAAAAAAAATAGAGATTGGCGTTTTCTCACAGACACTAGTACCCTGTCCCATAAAATCGGACTAAAATATCGGCAATAAAAAGGAGATAATAAGGTTTTTTACCGGGTTGTCAAAATTTCTATTAAGATACTGTGTTAAATTCAAAATATTTTAAAGATTTTTTTATTATTCATATCTTTGTAAAATCAAAAGAAGACTTTAGTTAATTTATTTAGCTAAGGGTTTGTAATGAAATAAGTTGACTATTTTAAACGAAGATATTTTGTTCT
>CAZVTW010001004.1:0-1743 GCA_964629805.1 uncultured Bacteroidales bacterium
ATATTTTACTTTTTAGATACATTAATAAGGTTATAACCTATACGGTATAACATAAGGGAAATTGGATGAAATTTAGACCATATGATGTCAATCAAACAAAGCTTGTGAATCTTGATTATAGAAAACTGCTTGGTGAAGAGTCCGATGCAGTCATTATTCATAATATTGTTGGTGTTCTTGATCTTTCAACATTTGAAAAAAAATATGGTGAAATTGGGAATCCAGCATATCATCCCAGGATGATGATGGAAATCATCATCTATGGATATGTTGAAGGATATTTTGGTGGAAGACCCTTGTATAATAACTATGAAACTGATCTTGGGCTCAGATTTCTTTCCAATGATGATTTCCCGAATTTCAGAACCATCAACATTTTTAGAGTGAACTTCAAAAAGGAAATCGCTGATGTATTCTCCCAAGTAGTATTACTCTGTAAAGAACTCGGATTAATCGGATTTAAGAATCTTTCCATTGACGGTCAGAAGATCAAAGCAAATGCGAATGTTTTTCAAAATAAAAACCTCAAAGGCATCAGAAAGGAAAAAGAAAAAATAGAACAACAACTCCGGAAACTATTGGAGAAAGAACTTGATTTCCAAAAGGATAGTGAAGAGAAAGAAAAAATGAAGAAGAAACAGGAGAAACTAAAGAGACGGAAAAAGAAACTTGATGATGCTGCTCAGTTACTTATTGATGCTGGTGCAGAAAACAATGAGAACATGAGAACAAATCTTACCGATCCAGATGGTAAAACTATGACCGATAAACGAGGCGTGAAAAACCCAGATTATAATGTGCAGAATGCCGTTGATGATACATTTCAAGTGTTAACTGCAGTTGATGTAACAGATGCCATTTCAGATAATGAACAGTTATTCCCCATGAAAAAGAAAAGTAAGGAAAACACAGGAAGAGATCATGAAAACACGTTAGCTGATGCTAGTTATGCGGATAAAACCAAGTTTGTTGAAATGGAACAGGATTCAAATACTGAATACTATGTGCCAGATAAAACCATGTATTCAACTAAGAAAAACCGGTTCAGTAAATGGCATTTCAAAAAACATGATGATATCACGTATCTTTGCCCGATGGGACGGAAAATGATCTATCAACGAACCTGTAAAGACGGAAAAGGATTATCTTATCATCTTTATGAAGGCATAGCTTGCAGTACTTGTCCTCTGGGGAGGAAATGTTTACGAACCTCTAAGAAAAGAAGAGCAAAGAAAAACCTAACCGGGAACAGAAAAATAGCGATATATCCTGAGGATGAATATGTGAAACACATGAGGGAAAAATTGGAAACTGAAGAAGGAAAGAAAATATATCAACGGAGAATGTCAACGGTAGAACCATTACATGGTGATGTGCAAAAAAATCGTGGGTTCATTCAATTTGTCTTACGGGGACTTGAAAAAGTACGCGTTGAATATAACCTAGTTGGAGTTGCTCATAACATCCGGAAAATAATGCTGCATGCAAAAGAAAGATTGACGGAGTATCTAAAGGATTACGCCTGTGCTGCTTAAAAAAATAGAAGCGGTAAGACCAGATAAAAAGACTGGGAAAAACAGGTAAATCCGTCTTTTCAAGACCTATGAAAAAAAAAGGTCCTGGAAAGAGGGTAAAAATGGTGAAAATGAATGTAACATGAAAGAGTAACTAAAAATCCAGATCAAAAATAAAAGAAAAATGATGAATGAATATTGGAAAAAGAATTAATAGCCAGCCTCAATT
>CAZVTW010001005.1:0-1742 GCA_964629805.1 uncultured Bacteroidales bacterium
CCGACATACACATACGGAGAAACATACTCCATTGCCGGATCCACCCCAATAAACCGCCCCACCTCAGGATCATAATACCTGGCGCCAAAATAATACAACCCGATGTGGCTCTCTTTATCGAGTTCCTTGCCGGTGAATCTCAGGTTGGCGGCCTGGTTGTCATTGACGGTGCTGCGCAACTCGGCGCCAAAGGGGTAATAATCGAACGCTTCGACGACATTGGCATTCTTGTCCACGACCACCCGGACACTGCCCAGGTGGTCATGAATCGGATAATAGGTTTCGCCTGAAAAGAGCAGGCTATGGTGAAGCATAATGAGAAAATAGATATAAAGCAATGAATAATTGGTCAAAAGGGGGCATGAGGCACTGAGGAAGAAAAGGGGGTGGTTATAATAAATTATGTTCAGGTAAAATGGGGATATGAAATTTGATGATCCGGGGCCGCTCCGGCTCTGTCCCCGCGGCCACTTTTGCTTAATTTCCGGATCGTCGGGCGTGCTCATCCTTTTCATACTTTGACGAGCATTCAAGGGCCGCGGCGTCAGGAGCCTGCACGGGCTCGGCACGCTTCCCCCTGGGCCGCGCCGCAGTCCTTTTTTAGCGTGATGCAGATTTGGTGATAGGTTTGCTTTTTGATACTCTCCGATGCACGGCCCAGGGCGCGATCGCGCCTCGCTGAATTTGGGAAAGAGCTCTAGAGTCGATCAAAACTGAGGTTTGGCACTTTTTAGTGCGTCTACAAGAGCGGGGTAATATTATTTAACGCTGATTGAAATAAAAACAGACCTCGATATTCCGGATCGAGGTCTGTTTGGGTTGCCTAATCGTAATGTTCACCACTTTTATTGGGATCTTTGCCTGTATAGCGGTAATAGACAAATCGAAAGATGATTGTTAAGATGATCATGACAAGCAACCATCTGCTGAACATGAAATCTGACGGTGCCCTGTCTTTGATATAGCCATCGTAAATTAAAATTGCTAAAGAAATGATAAAATACAATGCTGAATAGAATGTTGCTGCACCATCAGCCATCTCGGGACTTTTTTTCCATTTGAAAATATCAAAAATGAGCTTCCAATTTGATTTTTTTTCTATTATATAGCTCATCATTACAATAAGGAGCATGGCTAGATGAGCTATTAGAAGAATGATTATTAAATAATTTAAATTTTCCATGGTTTACCAAAAGTACCTATATAATTCGTAAAAGACTTTAAGAAAATCTTGATTGTTTTGCCAGTATCTTGTATAGGGGTTTATTCCTCCTGGTGGCCCTAAAACATTGAATGTGGTTCTAGCTGCATCATCGATATTATATTTATTTCGTAAATAATGTGATTTTGCAATTCTGGAGCCCCAGTTTGCTTTACCATAAACAAACTTTGCACTCGGGGGCCCAAATTTAAAGCCAATCAGAGTAGCAGGATCAAGGTAAAAAGGGACATCCGAAGAGACAGATCCATATATTGGATCCATATTTTCCCATAGTATATTCCCGAATATTGGATCTCTAAACGGTAGCCCATTATCCAATAATTGCAGTCGGTAATAATTGTCATCAAAACTCAGGTAATCCCAATGATTAATATTGTAATCAAGGTACTGTGATCTGCCTCGATATGCTAATGCTGCAAGTTTAATTTCAGGAGTAAAAGAACTGTTGTTTCTCCGGAGACCAGACATCGATATGTCTGAACCCTGTATTGAAACCGAGGGGTTAGATGTATTATAACCT
>CAZVTW010001006.1:0-1742 GCA_964629805.1 uncultured Bacteroidales bacterium
CTGTTGATGACTGCCAAATCAATTAATTTTGGGATCAGAAATAACCAGATAATCGCTTATAACACTGAGATAGTAATTCCAATAGAACAGGATTCTCTTTTCCATAAAAATTTATTGTTTAAATATTTTATCGGTCGGCGTGAAATTGCTTTAATCAGAAATAAGCGTGACCTTTCTCAAAGTTTTTACAAAGATACGTACCATAACTTTTTTATGGATGTTGAATTAGTAAACTGGAAAATAGACAGGGCTGAAATCATATTTCATTGTCTTCCTGGTGCAACCAGGAATAAAGCACAATTTCGTTCGACAAACTTTTTTAGCGAAAACGAATATTACCGGCTTCAGGGAATAGATAATATTAATCCGCTTTCTGCAGTCAGGGCTTATTCAAATCGATACAGGACAGAAGAATTTTATGCTCAGGAACTTGCTAAAGATATGCGTAGACCGCTCAGACAGGTACATCAGATGCTTATCAGATTATCATTCCTGGGTTTTATTGATTACGACATTAAAGACGAGCATGTTAAGGTTCTTCCTTTGTTAGAACATTATGTGCTCTCAAGAGTAAACAGGAAGGATTATGATATCATCAATGTTCAATCAGATACCCTGCCAAGTGTGCCTAACGCCATTTTAAACATGCAGAATAAGGACCTTCAAATAAACGGCGCTGACAGCATTCCGCTGAATGCCAAACTCAGAAAAAAGGCAATACGCGTATATGGAGAAGACACCGTGTATGTAGAGGAACGTGTTCCGGTGACGATAAAACCGGATGACGATAAATTGGTTATGAAAAAAGACAGGAATTTCGAATTTGATGGTGAGATTACTCTCGGTTCTTTTCAATTTGTCGGTAAGCAGTTTTCATTTGATTATAATAAATATAGAGTGAATCTTGATAGCGCTGATTATTTGAGTATTAGTATTGACAAAGTTGACAGCCTGGGAAGACCTGTTCCAGGGACTGAAAAAGTGAAAAATAAAATCGAGAATATCAGTGGGTATGTTCTAATTGATGAGCCGGATAACAAATCCGGTAACCTGTCTAATCCGGAGTATCCAATATTTCACAGTCTCGATACTTCTTTTATCTATTACGATGATAGTACCGTGCAGGAAGTGACTTACCCAAGAGACAGATTCCAGTTTCAGATTGACCCATATGTGGTAGACAGTCTCTACGAATTTTCTACCAATGACTGGTCGCTTCCCGGTACATTTGCATCCGGTGACATCATACCAACAATCAGGGAGGAATTAGGGATAGTCAAAGATTCAACGGAAAAATTCGGAGAGAAAGAATATGCTCCCTCTTTTGGTTTTGAAAGGGAAATTAAACCTGCGGGAATCAATTTATACCGGGGTAAAGGTTTGTTTTTCAGCAATCTGAAACTCAGCATGAAAGGTCTGCGCGGAAATGGTATAATTGAATATGTCACTTCCACTACAAAATCGAACGACTTTGTTTTTTATATGGATTCTATGGTTACTCAGGCATATGAATTCTCTAACACAAACGACAATGCGTATCAAATTCCTTCCGCATCAGCTCAAAATATTTTTCAGCAGTGGTACCCAAAAGAGGATTACCAGCTGACAAGCTCAAGGGGAAAACCTTTTGAATTATACTACAAAGAAAGATTACTTGCTGACTCAATTAAATTCACAGGAACGCTTAAACTTGAACCCAGGCAATTGAGCGGCTGGGGAATGATGGAGTTTGAAAATTCCGA
>CAZVTW010001007.1:0-1740 GCA_964629805.1 uncultured Bacteroidales bacterium
GTGAAATACCTGTATATCCGGCTTTCCTGTTTGATGCATCCACATACATCCAGTCTTTATCTAATCCTTCAAGCATGTAAGCATAGAGATTTTTGGCCGGGTCAGTATAATCAAGACCGGCAAATTCAAATGTGAAGAAGTTCTGGTCATAGTTCAAATCAATATGCCTCTTTTGGTAAATCAGGCTGTCAAACATGTATTTTTCACCAGACAAAGCAAATTTAGTGATGATGACCGGTATTTTATAGGCATTAATACTATCCGGAAAGAAACTGTAAAAACCTTTGTCAGTAAAGAAAAAAACTTCACCGGTGACCGGTCTTTTGACTTCTGAAAGCCCACTAAATTTATTCTCTAAAAAATCAGAGGATGTAATCCAGAATTCTTCTGTTTTTTTATCAAATTTGGTAATACCCAGGTTAGAACTAATCCACAGATTGTTTCTGCCATCATCAATAAATCCGTTTATGTAATTATCAACCAGTCCGTCATCTGTCGAATATTTTTTGAATTTCTTTTTTTCCGGATTGTGTTTGAACAGGCCATTATCTGTATAAATCCAAATGGAACTGTCAAGATCCATTTTAACATTGCAATGCCCGTAATCCCCCCTGATTTTTGATTCATAAGTAACGGTATCATTTGTTCCGGGTGTATACCTTATTAATCGAGGCAAATAAGCAAACCAGATATGTCCTTCTTTGTCCTTGTAAATATTACCATCAGCCAGGGAAGTTCCTTTAATGTCTTCTTCAAACTCGTAAAACATTTCAAGAGAATTATTTTGGCTATCAAGCATATAGATACCAACCGAGGTTTTGATATAGAAATTCCCGTTGTTATCTTCACATACTGATTTTAGAAAATCGTAATCTATTTCGTAAACATATTGATATTGAATATTGAATGGCAGGAAGGTCTGAAATGTATTTTTAGCAATATCATATTTATACACGCCATTGATGGTGAATAACCACAAAATAAAACCTTTTTTTCCTTCCCTGATTTCAATAATTTTATCTTCTATCGATTCCATTTCTTCTCCTTCAGGGCCGTATTGAATGTCACCAACCTCAATAGAATCGGTGATAGTCCATTTTTTCCGGTTAAAAAGGTAAAGCCCGTTGTCAATGGCAATCCATAAGAAGCCATTTGAATCTTCGTAGATATCGCTAAAATGGTAAAATCGTTCTTCAGTAGTGGGATTATAAGAGAAATAATCTTTGTTGAGCGGATAATTATCGAATGTATTCTTTGCCCTGTCATAGCAATAGAGAAAATTCTCTTTTCCATTGTACCAAAACTTATCCTGTCCTTTTCTGTTGTCTATGTGGATAGGTGATGTATATGTCTCACTTTCAAGGCTATAATAACGAAATTTTGATTTTTTTAGTTTGTTGAGCCCTTCCCTTGTGGCAACCCAGATATTTGATGAATTATCTTCAAAAATACGAAGAATAAGATTATCCCAAAGCCTGTTTCGGTTATCTGCTTCATAAAGGTAAAATGAACCAGTTGCCGGATTATGCAGAGTGAGTCCTTTGTTCGTACCAATCCACAATTTTCCGGATGAATCTTCGAAAATGGTTGTGATAAATTCACTCGTCAGCCTTTGTGGTGAGTCAGGGTTATTTCTGTATGAAGAATATATGCCCTGTTCCGGATAAAATTTCAACAATCCATGGCTTGTACCGATCAGAAAATCACCGGATTTATCCTGGAACAAACATTGAATTTGTA
>CAZVTW010001008.1:0-1739 GCA_964629805.1 uncultured Bacteroidales bacterium
TCTACTTTTTCCGGAAAATCATAAGGCAAATCGAATTCCGCCATGATTGCATGCATCTCTACTTCATGATCACCAGGCTGGCCAAGTATTTCAATAACCTTACCAACAGGGTTTTTGGCATGAGACGGCCATTCGTAAATTTCAACAATGGCCTTTTGTCCGTTATCTACTCCATTTAAATGCGAAATCGGAATAAAAATATCATAGGGCATATTTTTATTATCAGGTACAAGAAAAGCAAAGGACTTTGATATTTCAACAGTACCAACAAACTTTGTTCTGCCCCGATCCAATATGTCAACAACTTCACCTTCATAGCCTTGTTTCCTTCTATGTGCAAATATGAGTACCTTCACTTGATCACCATGTAATGCATGATTGAGATTTGAAGGAGATATCATGATTTCTTCCCCTGTTACATCACTGTATAATTTACCTCTGCCCTGGTTTGTCAGTTCCAGGATTCCGGTTACATGATTGGTTGTAACATTGAGTTTATATTTGCCTGGCTTTTCTTCAATGAGTTTACCATTATCTTTTAACTGGTCAAGTACATTTGTAATGAGCATTTTGGTTTTTTGATCGGAAATTCCCAGCTTTTTCGCCAGTTGTTTGTAATTTTGCGATCTGAGGGGATGATCATTAAAAATATGTAATATTTCCTTCCTTAAAGCTCTCCGTGATATTGTAAAAACATCCTTTTTTCTTGATTTTTTTTTCTTTTTAGGCATAAGTTATTATTTTTTCAAAAATCATTATAATTAAGACAAAACATAAATTACAAATAGAAAAGTAACTTAAATGTTTTTCTACCAAAATGCTCACATTCTTATTAAATTATCAATGGTGTCAGGTTAATATTGAACAGATTCCACGTTTCACCCGGAATGACTAACTTTTTACGGTATTTGCTTTTTGGAGGGGTCGGTTTGTGGCTTTGTGGCTTTGCCACAAACCGACCCCTCCAAAAAGCTTCTTCAACAGTAACACCTTGTCATTCTGAGGGAAGCGAAAAATCTGAATATAGTTCAAATTCTTAATCGGACATTAGTATTAATAAGACAAAAAAGATAAACTCTGAAAGTAATAAAAAAAGAGTTCATAATCAAAAGATGTCATGGAATTTATTTTATCAAAAAATACATTTACATTTGCCTGAATAAAAATCACGGATATCATGAAAAGTATTTCAGTGGTCATACCTGTTCACAACGAAGAACAAAATTTACAGGCGCTTCATAATGAAATAGTTGATGTATGTAAAAAAAATCATTACAAGTATGAAATAATTTTTGTAGACGATGGCTCATCAGACCGTTCTGTCGAAGTAATCAGGGAATTGAATCCGGTTATTTTATTAAGGTTAAGAAAAAATTTCGGGCAAACTGCTGCTATGGATGCAGGGATAAAGCATGCGAGGTATGACTATATCATAACCATGGATGGAGACAGGCAAAATGATCCTGCTGATATACCTAAACTCATTAACTATTTGGAAGAACATGATCTTGATGTTGTCTCCGGATGGCGAAAAAGCAGAAAAGATAGATTTCTGAAACGTTTTATATCCAGAGGAGCTAACATTTTAAGAAAGCTCCTGATAAATGATGGTATTCATGACAGTGGGTGTTCGTTAAAAATATACAAAAATGAATGTTTTGAAACAATCTCTTTGTATGGTGAGATGCATAGGTTTATTCCTGCATTGCTTAAAATTCGCGGATTCAAAATTGGGGAGA
>CAZVTW010001009.1:0-1735 GCA_964629805.1 uncultured Bacteroidales bacterium
AAATTAAAAGTGTGATTCGTAAATGCAACATTTTTTTATACATTTGATATTTTTTATATACGAAAAGTACCTGAAGTTTTAAAATTTTTGAGTACTTGAAGTTATTGAAAGGAAGATAGTTAATCAAACAAATAAGTAAATTTTCAACCCGTTTGTAATATAATATTTTTACAGGACAAGTTTTTATAACAGCATATGATTAAAATATTAGAGCTAAATGCGTATATACTTATTATTATTGCCTGTATCGTTGTTTTGATATCATACATTTTCTCAATCATTTCCAAACGAACTAATATTCCTAGCGTCATACTGCTTATTGGATTGGGGATTCTTATAAAACAATGGATCAGGTTTATGGGATACGACAAACTCAATTTCTTTCCTATCCTTGAAATTTTTGGGATCGTCGGTTTAATCATGATAGTTCTTGAAGCGGCACTGGATTTGGAACTCAGTGCAGAAAAGTGGGAAACAATCTGGAAGTCTTTTCTGACAGCCTTTATTCTTCTCGGTGTAAATGCTTTTGTTATTTCCTTTCTTATTAAAGAAATATTTACTGTAAAATACATCATATCAATGCTCTATGCTATTCCTTTGTCCATTATCAGCAGTGCAATAGTTCTTCCGAGCATGAATGTACTGTCCGGGCAAAAAAAGGAATTCCTTATTTATGAAGCCACATTTTCGGACATTCTCGGAATAATGTTCTTTTACTTTGTACTGGATTTCTTTGAATCTGAAAGTATAAGTGAAATAACAATGAATTTTACCGGCAATCTGTTTATTACCATCTTTTTATCCTTGTTGATTGGCTACGCCCTGGTTTATTTCATTCAGCAAATCACTTCACATACCAAGTTTTTTATCCTGATATCCGTTCTCGTGGCCCTGTATTCGCTGGGGAAGTTATTTCATTTGTCTTCTCTGATTATTATCCTTGTTTTTGGCTTAATGATTAAAAATACTCATCTGTTCTTTTTCGGGCGATTACAAAATTTTCTTAAAAAAGATGTGCTCAATGAGGTATATGAAGATTTTAGGCTGGTTACAATAGAGTCTTCATTTATTGTCAGAACATTTTTCTTTGTCATTTTTGGCATTACAATTTCTCTAAGCACTCTATTGAATACCAAAGTTTTAATAATCAGCCTTGTTATTATTTTCATCATCTTTGGTTTGCGGATTCTGCTCTTGCGGTTTGTAAAAGGAAAAGATATTTCACCAGAAATATTTATTGCGCCACGTGGCCTGATATCAATTTTACTGTATTTTAGCATTCCAAAGGAATTGATTGTTCAAAAATTTGAGTCGGGAATATTACTCCTGACAATTCTGTTTACAAGTGTTATTATGGCTTTTTCCCTGGTAAGAGTAAAGTCAAAGTCAAAGTCAAAAAATGGACAAAAATCTGATTATAAGAAAATCATATCAGATAAAAAAGACTTCAGGGTCAGACCTGTTAAGACAGAAAGTGTGGTAGAAAAGTTCAAAAAACAGGAAAACGAAAAAAATAAAGAAAAGAAAAAGCCGGAATAAATATCCCGGCTCAATTCAGTATGTTTTGTGCAAGTCCTAAGCTGCATCAGTGTACTGATATTCTTTCAGGGAGTCCATCAGACTTTTCCTGGCAAAAAATATCCGGCTCTTGACTGTTCCTATTGGTAGTTCCAGTTCATCAGCGATTTCTTTGTATTTATGACCTTCTGTGTACATCTTAAACGGAATTCTGTAT
>CAZVTW010001010.1:0-1730 GCA_964629805.1 uncultured Bacteroidales bacterium
CCTGGCTGGATTATTTGTACAAAGCCTTTTCTGAGGTAAATGACACAAATGCCAAGCGCATTGTTTTATATCTTTTCAATGCAAACGGTGAAGAACGTAACCGATTTCAGATCATGGAAGACCTGAAACTGGATATGAGCGACAATGAATTGGAAAAAAAACTTAAAGCGCTGGTTTATAGCGATATTATTGCACAGGGAGATAGTAATTTCGAATATAAAATCTCAAATGATAAGATTTATGAATCAGTATTTCGTTATATATACCAGAAAGAAATAGAAAAAACAGGTCAGGATATACGAAAAGCGCTGAGAAGCGAGGTAGGAAAATTCAGTTATGAGTTAGGGCATTTTTACGAATATTTGTTTGAAAAGATATTTAACAAGGGATTTAAACTCAGCGATGTGACTTACAATGGCGATGACCGGTTTATCAGAGCTTCAGGCGAGATATTCCGCAACTATTTTCTAAAGGAAACACGGCTGCGGAATATGGAAATCGACATCTACGGAAAAACTGAAGAAGATAAAGAAATGCTCATCGAACTTAAATCCGGGAACAAGAGAACAGGAAAGAATAATGTGGGTAAATTTATCCGTCTCAAACAAAAATTTGGCGAGGAAAACCGCAAAGCTATTTTCATTTACTTTTCTGTTGAGGGATTTACCCCTGATGCTGAGAAGATACTGGCAGAAAACGGTATTTTTTACGGTGATAAAGTCAAATATCCTGTGGTGTGAATATAAACCACAATCAAAAAATATTTTAAAAAAACAGACCCTTTGTTTATAGGATATGCGATATCAACAATAGCCAAAGCAGCTCATGGAAAACTTTACGGGCAGAAAGATTTGGTCGTTGAACATCTTATTATTGACAGCCGTAAATGCCTCTATCCGTCAGACACTCTTTTTGTTGCACTTCCAGGGAATAAGCATGACGGTCATTCGTTTGTATTACCCTTGTATGAAAGTGGAGTCAGGGCATTTGTTGTAAACAGGTATCCTGAAGCATATGAATCACTTGAAGATGCCAGTTTTATACTTGTCAAAAACACGAAAAAGGCCCTGCAAAACATTGCCGGTTTCATCCGGCATCAATTTACAAACACTGTAATCGGCATTACAGATAGTAACGGGAAAACCATCATCAAGGAGTGGCTTTTTCAGTTGTTGCAGGACGATAAAAAAGTGTACAGAAATCCTAAAAGTTATAACTCTCAAATAGGCGTTCCTTTGTCAATCTGGCCTTTAACAAATCAATATGATATTGCTGTTCTTGAAGCCGGCATATCAAGGCCCGGAGAAATGGGAGCGCTTGAACATATGATTCAGCCCGAAATAGATATTCTGACTAACATCAGAGAGGCACACCAGGAGTTTTTCAATCGTTTTGAAGATAAATGAGTCCATTCTTAGATGTTCCTTTATTACCATACTATTTATTATTTGTCTTCAATGAAAAGAGAACCGTTCTCATCTTGACTGACTATCTCTAACAAGCATAGACTGCTCATCTCGACTGAGCCGAGACAAATGCCCTCCCGACATTTTATTTTCGGGGTAAGCTCGATCCCGGTCTGGTCAGAACCTGCCTCCACCCCTTAGAGTCCCGTCTCTGACAAGTAGATGCAAAAATTATCCTTTAAGGAGTAGACTCATAGATATTCAAAATACATTTATATCTTTGTGAAAATGATAAATAAAACGTCATGGTTTCAATAGAATATG
>CAZVTW010001011.1:0-1729 GCA_964629805.1 uncultured Bacteroidales bacterium
TTGACGATGATAACATTCTCAAGGGATTATTATCTCTCAAAAAGTTATTGTTAACCCAAACCTCTGCCAAGGTATCAAGTGTTTACAATCCGGATGTCATATCTGTGAGGACAGATACAAAAGGAGAAGAGGTAGCAAACATCATGGACAGGTACGACCTTGTGGCGCTGCCGGTTGTAGACGGTATTGGCAGGCTGATGGGGCGAATTACCATTGACGATGTTGTTGATTTTATCCGTGAAGAAGCCGAAAAAGATTACCAGATGATTTCTGGTATTACAGAAGATGTAGAGGCCAGAGATAACGTCTTTTTGCAGACCCGGGCAAGGCTTCCCTGGTTGTTAATCGGACTTGTCGGGGGAATTTTTGGCGCCCTGGTTATTGGTTCCTTTGAAGGCGATTTAAAGGAAAACGCTGCTATGGCGTTGTTCTTCCCACTAATTGCTGCGATGGGTGGTAATGTGGGTGTGCAGTCATCTTCAATAGTGGTACAGGGCCTTGCAAATCAGTCATTAAGGCTGGAAAGTACAGCCACCAGAATATTGAAAGAATTGGGAGTGGCGCTTATCAACGGACTTGTGTGCTCTACCATTATCCTTTTGTATAACATTATTTTTACTGATTCATTTGTCCTCACAATTACTGTCAGCTCGGCGCTCATGATTGTTATCCTTTTTGCATCCATTTTTGGCACCATTGTTCCGCTTGCATTAGAAAAATATAAAATTGATCCTGCGCTTGCAACAGGGCCTTTTATTACAACAGTCAATGATATTCTCGGTCTGTTTATTTATTTAATTACCGGCCGGCTCATGTATACTTTACTGTAAATCATCTTTAAAACATTTTTATTTATGAGAAATCCGGTAAAACGATTAGCAGCAATTCACGACTTGTCCGGCTTTGGGAGAGCCTCTCTGACAGTAGTTATTCCTGTCCTGTCGACAATGGGCATACAAGTGTGTCCCCTACCGACTGCGGTTCTGTCAACACATGGGAAATTTAAAGGCTTTCATTTTGTAGACCTGACAAATCAGTTGGAAAAAATAACTGAGCACTGGAAATTCCTTGATGTACGGTTTGATTCTATTTACAGCGGGTATCTTGGTGCTCCCGGGCAGGTGCAGATAGTAATAGACTTTATAAAACAGTTTTCGCAGGAGAATCAACTGGTTGTTGTTGATCCTGTTTTGGGTGACAATGGTGCACTCTATAACTCCCTGAAAAAAGACATGATTTCTGGTATGCGCAGGTTAATAAAACTGGCTGATGTAATCACACCAAATCTTACCGAAGTCTGCCTTCTGCTAAACAGAGAATATAAATCACATTATGAGTTGTACGAAATAAAAGATTACATTCACGGTCTGGCTGAAATGGGGCCGAAAATTGTTATTGTTACCAGTGTACCGGAAAATTCGTCAGAAAGGAAAACAAGCGTAATTGCATACAATAAAAAAAATAATCGCTTCTGGAAGGTCACCTGTCACTTTTTGCCTGCTAATTACCCGGGCACAGGTGATGCTTTTGCAAGTGTTGTGACCGGTTCTTTGTTGCAGGGTGACAGTCTGCCTGTTGCTTTAGACAGGGCTGTACAGTTCACCTCACTTGGTGTCAGGGCTACTTTTGGCTATGATTATAATCCAAATGAAGGTATTCTCATTGAAAAGGTTCTAAAAACACTTGATGCACCGGTCGTGATGAGTAGTTATGAACTACTTGATTAATT
>CAZVTW010001012.1:0-1727 GCA_964629805.1 uncultured Bacteroidales bacterium
GTTGCGCTCCTTTTACCGTTGATTTTGATAATACCAGCACTTTGGTCGATCCTGAAATGGTAGAATTTAAGTGGGATTTTGACGATGGAAATAAATCCAAAGAAAAAAATCCTGTCCATACATTCACCCAACCAGGACAATTTAATGTAAAACTTGTTGTGAATGACCTGACAAGCTGTAATCTCACGGATACAATTATGAAAGAGATTCTTGTCCTTTCAAATACAACATACGATCTACCTGATATTCATTTATGTGCAGGTTTTGATACAATCATTGGCATCCAGCCCAAAGATGATCCGCAAATTTCCTATTCATGGTACCCGGCAGAAGGCTTGAGTGACCCCACAATTCCCAATCCCTATGCTTCCCCGCAGACAACAAAAACATATCTTCTGACTGTAACAAACGGAATATGCACTGATTCGATCTATCAGGAAATTTTTGTGGACAGTGTTACAGCCAAGATTAATCAAGTAAAAAACAACCCCTGCTTTGATGATTGCAAAGGTCGTATTGCTATATCTGCAAACGGAACTGCGCCTTTGAATTATCAATGGAATACGGGTGAAAATACCCCTGAAATAACAGAACTATGCAACGGCGAGTATTCCGTGACAATCACTGGTAAATATGGCTGTTCAGATGAATTGTCCGCTCAAATTGAAAGTCCGCCGGAATTACAAATCCAATTAGAGGATACAATAGCCGGAGACTGTTTTGATACCCTGTCAATGCGCATTGTTCCGGTGATAACCGGAGGAGTGAAACCATATGATTATTACTGGGATGATGGTACAACCGATTCTGTTTTACATCAACCGATTGAAGGCTGGCAGGGCCTTACCGTTAAAGATGACAACGGTTGCAGCGCCCGTGATTCTTTTTTCTATCTCGATAATTCAGGATTTGAGATTGAAATTACAGAGATAGACAGTGTTTCATGTTTTGGCGCATGTGATGGCGCTGTGATTGCTACTGCTGACAATAATGGTGGAGATTTCCAATACAGGCTGGGAGATACGGAATATCAAACAAATGGTCAGTTCGACAGGTTATGTGCCGGGCAGTATCGACTTTCGGTCAAAAATAGCGCAGGTTGTACTAAAAATATGGTCATACATATTGGTCAGCCGGACGAAATAGAGGCTTCGGTTATTGAAATCAATAATGCAACCTGTAATAAATGTAACGGGAGCGCTTCAATTTCGGTCAATGGAGGGAATCCACCCTATGAAATCATATGGCCCGATGGCTCAACAGGTTTTGAAGAAACGAATTTATGTCCTGGGTTAAAAAAAATTACAATCACCGATTCGGAAGGTTGCGTTTTGGAATTTTCGGTTCAAATTGATGAAATACCTGATTTTTCTGCAACTATCACCGAAACCAAATCAATTGATTGTTTTGGTCAGTGTCATGGTGAATTGACTCTGGAGATTGAAGGAAATTTCCCGCCATTTAAGATAGAATGGTTACATTCAGGAGAAAGTAGTAAAATATTACAAAACCTTTGTGCCGATACTTATTCAGTTAAAATAACAGATAATAATAACTGCATTGATACTATTTCGTACACACTAAACCAACCGGAGAGGTTAAACCATGCTTTATCAGTTGTTAGAGATATTCCTTGTTTTGGTGAAAAAACGACTGTTGTAGCAAACATTTCCGGCGGAACCCCGCCCTATACTGTCAACTGGCCCGAAAATCTGAAATCTTATGTC
>CAZVTW010001013.1:0-1725 GCA_964629805.1 uncultured Bacteroidales bacterium
ATATTACCAAAATACCTGATATAGAATCCATAGACGGGCCATTTGAAATGTCTGGTGGTCTCAAGTCCTCTTACATAATTTGGAATGCAGACATTAAGTACCCAGGGATCAAAATAACTCGTATGATTAGGCATAAACACATAGGACTTATTGACATCAATATGCTTTTTACCCACGCAGTTTATTCGAATAAAAAGAATTGCAAATAATGCTTTCATTGAATATTTGATTGGACGGTCGAGTCTGTCCCTGCCAAAAATAATCGACAAAAAAAGTGAGATTGGCACTAATAATGTAATGTAAATAAGAATAATAAAATAGGCATATATATTATATGTATATTTCATAACTTACTATTTTTATTAGTTGAAAGGATTGTTTTTGCCCAAAGATAAAATTTGTATTGAGATATTTTGTTTTATCTCATAAAAAATTATTAATTTTAATCCCATGAATGTGACTCTTGACAATGAAAACACGAATTTTATCTTTAAGTTGTCAGAAATGATGGCTAAAGATAACCTGAACTACATCTATCGTGGTGCATTTGAACAGCACATCATTGTTGATATACTCTCACTGACCGAAAAAAATATCGTTAATGCCAGAGAATCTGCCAGAATAAAGAAAAAGGTCTACAACCTGATGGTTGAAAGTCTGCAAAATATTACCAGACACCAATCTTCCAGTCATGAATTAAACGATTATGGCATATTCTTTATTCAGAATATGGGTGACAGGTATTACATTACTACCGGAAATCTCATTGATGCAAACCAGATAGAAGCATTAAGAAGCAAACTTGAGCTGATTAATAGTCTTGATAAAGATGCACTGAAAGATTATTACAGGAAACAACTTGCAAACGGGGTATTATCCGAAAAAGGCGGTGCAGGACTTGGTTTCCTTGATATGGCAAGAAAATCCGGAAACAAGTTTCATTTTCACTTTCAACCAATTAATGATCAAATTGCCTACTTTTATTTCAGGCTCCAAATATCTTCCGCCGGCACTCAGGGGACTGATGGGGACAATGAGGAGGATGATATACACCCTTTGGGATACATTGCTGATATACATAAATTAATTCTTGAAAAAAATATTCTTCTCATTTATAATAATGTATTCAGTGAGGAAAGCAGTGACAATTTACTCTATTTTATAAAAAGCCAGGTATATGAAGCCGGGCTCGTTGAGGATGAGGTGTATGAGGTGATGGTTGAAATGATCCAAAATATCGTACAACATGCCACTTGTGAAAAAAAAAATGAGGACGCAAAACCGGCTATCTTTTTTATCACTGAAAGAAATAATGAATATCATTTACATTCAGGAAACTACATAAAAACAAAAGATGTTGAACGCCTCAATTTTACATTGGAAAATATCAATTATCTGGATAAAAAAGAATTAAATAAATTATACCAGGAGCGTATCAAAGAGTTAAATATGACCAATCAGGATGCGGACGGAATGGGTATTCTCGGGATGAGAATGAGAAGCATTAAAAAATTTGACTACAAATTCCTAAAGCACAATGACAAGCATGCTTTTTTCACACTTGAAATTACTGTTCAGCACTAAGAAATAAGTCATTTACAAATATTTGAAAAAAAAGGAAAACCCATTCCCACACACTTTCAGGTTAAGAATTTTATATTTCGGAGTTAAATAAATTGAATTTGAAAAAAATTGATTTACCTTTGCGCCAAAATATTGCTTAAA
>CAZVTW010001014.1:0-1725 GCA_964629805.1 uncultured Bacteroidales bacterium
TAGGTTTTAAAAAAGTTTTTTCTGATAATATCTCTGATACCTTTGGTATATCTTCTTCATTAGTCAGGAAAGATTTTGTTTATTTTGGTATAAAAGGCTCACAAAAAGGTGGTTATGATATTGAAACAGTCCTTGACAATATTCGGGAGATACTTGGAAAAAACAAGACTTATAAAGTTATCGTAATCGGTACTGGCCGTGTCGGACAAGCGCTGATGAATTACAAAGGCTTCCATGAAGAAGGTATTGAAATTGTAGCTGGTTTTGATATTGATTCAAAGCTCATTAACACAGATGCGCCCTTGCCTATACTCCCTATCAATCAAATGGAAGATTTTATTCAGAAAAACAATGTTGAGATAGCAATACTCTCTGTTCCAAAGCTGGCATCTCAGCAAACGGTTGAAGTATTGAAACAAACAAATATAAAAGGAATCTTGAATTTTACCGGGCAAAAAATAAATACAGAAGGAAAAATTATAGTCAATAATATTAATATAGTAAGTGAACTGGAAAAACTCATTTATTTAATAAATCAGAGTGATAAAGCAATTGAATAAATAAATAATGTTTAAAACTTTTAAAGAATGGAAGAAATTAATGAATTAGTACAAAAGCTGACCAAAGAACATGGCACTGACAGGACAAGTTTATTACCTATTCTTCAGGGCCTTGTAGAAAAGCAGCGGTATTTGTCAGATGAAGCAATGATCGAAGTAGCAAAAAAGTTAGACCTTTCAACAGCAGAGGTTTATGGCACAGCTACTTTTTATTCATTTCTGGATACCACGCCACGGGGCAAATATGTTATCAGAGTTTGCAAAACCATTGTATGCGATATGCATGGTAGCCGGCAGATACTAAAAACCCTGGAAAACCTTTTAAAAATAAAAGTCGGTGAAACCACCCAAAACAAAAAATTCTCCTTACTGGAGACCAATTGTCTTGGATGGTGTCACAAGGGACCTGCAATGCTGGTGAACGATGATGTTTATACAGATTTGACACCGGAAAAAGTAGCTGAAATTATTGCTGATTACAGGGCAAAAGGATAAAAAAAAGAATTAATAACTCATATTAAACAGGAGGAAATAAAAATGTCAAAAAGATTAAGAAGAGTAGATGTCATACTCGGTCAATATACGCAGGAAAGATATAAGGTGCTTCAAAAAACACTAAAGCGGCCAAATTCAGAGATTCTGAAAGAATTGCATGAATCCGGCCTTAAAGGTAGAGGGGGCGCAGGTTTCCCCACAGCTCTAAAATGGGAATTCGCCGGCAAAATAAAAAGTGATGAAAAATATGTCATTTGTAATGCTGATGAGGGTGAACCCGGGACATTCAAAGACAGGGTTATCCTTGAACGTGTTCCCCGAAAAGTACTGGCAGGTATGGCAATCTGCGGGAAGGTCATCGGCGCTACAAAAGGATACATTTACCTTCGCGGTGAATATACTTACCTGTTACCAAAACTATTGAAAGAAATTGAAATATTTCATATTTATATTGAAGAGTACAAATTTGATTTTCATATTGAGGTCAGGCTTGGAAGCGGCGCATATGTCTGTGGCGAAGAAACAGCCCTGATTGAATCTTTGGAAGGAAGACGGGGAGAACCACGCAACAAACCACCTTACCCAACCCATGAGGGCTTTTTAAACAAACCAACCGTTGTGAATAATGTTGAGACGCTTGTATCTGCTTTAATGGTTTGTAAAATGGGCT
>CAZVTW010001015.1:0-1720 GCA_964629805.1 uncultured Bacteroidales bacterium
GTGTGCCCATGGATAATGGTTTTGTTTTTAAACAGTTTTTTATCATACCCATATTCATCCGGGCGGGCCCACATCATCTGTTCAGTATCTTCAAATGGTTTTTTTGATTTTGGATTGAAACCTCCATGCACAATCAGGTGATCTTTTGTTTCAATATAATATTTCAGGCTTTCAAAAAAATCCAGGTATTTTTGATCAATTGATAAATCTGCATTGATGAGATCACCAATAAGCTGTTTATACCATTGCTTGTATAAAGGTTTGTTATGGGCAATACTGACGAAATCATCATCATGGTTGCCCCTGAGTGGCAAAACCTGGTAGCCACCCTGCATTAATTCTAAAATAAAATCAACAACGCCTTTATTGTCTGGGCCGCGGTCGATATAATCCCCTAAAAAAACAAGTTGCTCATCTTTGTTCAATCCAATTTTGTTTATCAGTTCCTTCAGGGTTTTGCAACAGCCATGAATATCAGGGACAATATATCTGTTCCCCGCCTTGGGTTCAGGTACAAGAAGCTTAAATGGGTTTTTACGTTTATTAAACATCCTAGTTTTAAAATTTAACGTTACTACCTAAAATAACTCTTATTCGATTTCGCCCCGTACAGGCCTGAATGACAAAAACCAATGATCAAATTTATGTGGGGTCATGAATGTCCTGCTTTTGGGGCTTAATAAAACCGGTATATTGAAATCAATGGCACAACTTTTTAACAAACGCCTGCTTTTGGGGTTGATCATTTCCTCTGCATCAAAACACCACTCCATGCCAAGCCCCGACATGTCATACAAACCCAGTTCATTGGGTTTCTTTTTGCCTGCAAAATCATCTTGCCGACTATTCTGTATGTCTTTCATTGAATTTGTACCGGCCATATTATATCCTTTAGACAGGTTTCCACCCCTGGCTGCAAATTCCCATTCTGCTTCTGTTGGCAAACGATATCCATTAGCATTTGTATTTGGGGACACGAAAGGGTAGTGTTCGATGCCAGAACCTGTTGTTTTATAATATGGTTCAAGACCAGCTTCTTTACTCAATTCGTTGCACATGAATATTGCATCATACCAGGATATTTTTCGTTTGACCATCATTTTGTCCGGGCCAAAATTTATCATATATTTACTTATATAAAAATCTTTGACTTGAACCACAAGTGGGTCCCTGAATGATAATTTCCCCATTTTTTTGATGTAAAGCGCTAATGTAGGATCTGACTTTTTCCCTTTTTTATGTTGCCTGAAAAAATCAAGTTCTTTTTCTGTTATGCCCCCCATAGAATACTTCCCCCCTTCAACTTTAACCATGTCAATACCTTTTTTTCTTTCAAACTCAATACATTTGTTGTTTGCAGGCGTTGGATTTTGGTTTTCCTCCTCGCCAAATAAATCAATATAATCCATAAGTCATGTTTATGTTAAATTTGTTAAATAGCGCCTCTAAGAAAACGCCAATCTCTGCGTTACTTTGAAATTTTAAATCCTCATTTACAGTCAGTAAACTCCGGTTTAAAATTTCAAAAAGCCTCCGACATTTCATGTACGAGAGCAGGCCCCGATATAATCGAGGGCAGGCTTGATCTTGACGTTTTCTTAGAGGCACTAAATATATTATTTTTTAATTAAACCTTCTTTGCCTTGTTATACTCCCGTCCTTCTCAATAGTTATTGCAAGGCCCTCGCTTTATTATTTCCCTGATTCAATTTCACGGATA
>CAZVTW010001016.1:0-1717 GCA_964629805.1 uncultured Bacteroidales bacterium
TGTTGAGCAAACAAAAATGCTGATTGTAACAATAATACAAAAATGCCCTGCAATAACTTCATTTTCATTTTTATGTGTCTTTTAGTGATAATTATAAGTTGTATGATTGTTTAAAATATTCTGTCCTGATTTAAATGTTCAATAACGAATGATAACAATGAATGTTGTATAAGAATTTCATATATCCTTAAAAACTATCTGCTGTAATTAGGCGCTTCACGGGTAATAGTAATATCATGCGGATGACTTTCGGTTATTCCGGAATTGGTTATTTTGATAAACCGGGATTTTTCCAGGTCCTTTATTTCCGGGGCTCCGCAATATCCCATCCCTGCACGCAAACCACCAATAAGCTGATAAACAACTTCATTGAGTGTCCCTTTGTAAGGCACCCGTGCAACGATACCTTCCGGGACAAGCTTGGAGATATCTTCTTCATCACTTTGGAAATACCTGTCTTTTGAACCGGACTGCATTGCTTCTATTGATCCCATTCCCCTGTAAGACTTAAATTTACGCCCCTGATAAATAATAGTTTCTCCAGGGGATTCCTCTACGCCTGCAAATAATGAACCAGCCATAATACTGCTGGCACCGGCGGCAAGGGCTTTAACAATATCCCCTGAATATCTTATTCCCCCATCCGCAATTAAAGAAATACTTTTATCCTGAATGGCGGAGGCAACATTAAATATCGCCGAAAGCTGAGGAACTCCGACACCTGCTATCACACGTGTAGTGCAGATTGAGCCGGGACCAATGCCAACTTTAAGTGCATCTGCACCGGCTTTCATCAAGTCAAGAGCAGCATCCCGTGTGGCAATATTGCCCGCAACAACATCTATGGCCGGATATTTTGTTTTAATGTATCGTACTGTTTCTATCACGCTTTTGGTGTGTCCATGTGCTGTATCAACAACAATGGCGTCTACATTGGCTGCCATCAGTGCATCAATTCTCTCGGCCGTTTCCGAACCGACGCCAACAGCTGCTGCTGCCCGCAATCGCCCCTGTGTATCTTTACATGATAAAGGCCGGTCTTTGGCTTTGGTTATATCTTTATATGTAATTAGTCCGACAAGTTTATTTTGAGCATCTACTACGGGGAGTTTTTCTATCTTATGTCTTTGCAATATTTCCGCAGCATCATCCAAATCAATGTATTGGTTGGTTGTGATAATGTTATCCTTTGTCATGACTTCACGAATCGGTCGTTTTTCGTTACGTTCAAAACGTAAATCACGGTTCGTAACAATACCTATTAGGGTATTATCTTCGCTTACAACCGGAATTCCGCCAATTCTGTATTCTTTCATCAGAATTACAGCATCTTTTACATTGCTGTCCTGGTTGAGGGTTATCGGATCGATTATCATTCCATTTTCAGCACGTTTTACCTTTCTGACTTCATGTGCCTGAGATTCTATATCCATGTTTTTATGGATTACACCAATGCCGCCTTCTCTTGCCATGGCAATTGCCATTGTGGACTCAGTAACAGTATCCATTGCGGCTGACGATATTGGAGTATTGATGGTGATATTCCTGGAAAAGTATGTTGAGATATCAACATCCCCGGGCAGAACTTCCGAATAACCGGGAATAAGTAAAACATCGTCAAAGGTTAAACCCTCTCCCAGGATTTTGCCTGAATCTGATAACATAATGCTTTTTTTTTGCAAAAATAAAAAAAAATGCGAGGAGAAGTTGTTTTTTT
>CAZVTW010001017.1:0-1711 GCA_964629805.1 uncultured Bacteroidales bacterium
CCTAAGGCCTATTTTCATCAAAACCGGAATTAAAATAAAACCTTACTGAGACCGGAAAGCTCCGAACTTGTGAGGAGATCATCCGGCCGAAGTTAGGTTTTATGAAAATGGAGGTTGAAGATGAAAATCAGCCTTGATTTTTCTGTTTCGTCTTTGCATCAAGGTAAAGATGAAAGGCTCAGTTTAACTTTTTGTGGAGCGAACTGTTTTAGATTCTAAATTCATTATGTTGCTTTTGCCTTATCAGGCGGATTTTACTTTTTGGCTTGACCCAAAAAGTAAACAAAAAAGTCAAGGCTGTGCCCGCTTCACTCAAAAATCTACGCATTGTCTGCTAAAATTTCTAAACTCGTCGTGCCTCCTCAAACAGCCGAAATTTTTTAACGCATTCAATACTTGATTTTTGGCTCACCGGCCGAGGCCAGGTGTAGGTACTACCGACGATTCATCCTGCGGACGGCCTTTTTTAACCAAGCCTGGAATCAAAATAAAACATTAGTGAGAGCGGGAAGTTCCGAGGAACCGAGGAAATCACCCGTCCGAACTTATGTTTTATAAAGATGGAAGGTGAAGGTTAAAATGAGCCTTGAATTTTCTGCTTCGTCTTTTTTTCAAGAAAAAGATGAAGGCCTCCGGCAGGAAAAAATATCAATTAAAATGGAAAACACTTTAATGATGGGAAAACTTGAATCTCTTATTTGAAAATCAACTCTACTTCTCCACAATTTCTTAAAGTGATCCCCCGTTGGGTTAAAAATCCGGAACCCACTTTTGCAGTCGACGTAGATATAACTGTTTGAAGGATTGGGAAAAATTTTGAGGTATGATTTTGGACTACCATAATAGTGTATTCCAGTAGAAATAGCGCATGTGTCCATAATGGTTGCCGGATTTACAGGCGTTCCATCGCTCCAATTGCCCATATAGGTAATGAGTGTATCTGTACCAAAGCAATATTCACAGTTTTGATTTTTAAAAGCACAATCGAAGACGCCAACGGCAAATTTCCAACTACCATAAAAATCAAGTGTATTAATTCTGTCGTCATTATTGATATTATTACCAGATCCCGCAAAATTATGTTCAGCAATCAATTGCGGAGTTCCATATAAATCTGAATTCACTTGGATTAAATGCTTATTAGAACAAGGGATATGATACAAACTGTCGAATGCCTGCTGGCTTTCAGCAAAATTTAAAGTGTTGTCTTCTCCGTTTACAATGAGAACCTTTGTTGAAGCATCTATTCCTAACATGGACTGGCCTGCTCCCGGAACGAATGCACATAATGCATCAAACGAAGGTAGATTAAGTGTATCATGATAAGTGGCAACATTCATGGTCATTCCGCCACCACGTGAAATGCCTGTCGCACCGATTTAAATTTTGCCATTCTTTCTTTTTGGCCTTACCCTGTCTATTCCTGTTTCCAGCTCTTGTAGTGCAAGATTTACTACATTGGCTCCGTTGGTTAATTGTTCTTGAAACGGTAGGGTAAGACTTCCGTATTGATACAATGGAAAGACTACGGTATATCCTTTTTTAGTGATATGTTCGATAAATAGAAATTGACCGTTTGGTACATTGTCAATAACAGGATTGGAGGTGGTTCCGTGCCAAAAAACAACAACAACAGCACTGTCTGGTCTGGGATTGTCCGGTTCAGCAATCCAATAGCAATCGGTTATATCGCTTCCAAATTTTGTAAATG
>CAZVTW010001018.1:0-1711 GCA_964629805.1 uncultured Bacteroidales bacterium
AAACCTGATTTTAAAAGTTACTCAATATTGGGTATTGCCAAATATACATCCAAATGCCTATAAAACTAAGTCGGGTCAATCATCTTAAAGTAATACTTTAATTACAATTAATATCTTGATTTACAAATACATAAATGTAATTATCTAAAAAGTATTTTAACTATGTCATGTTGTTTACTCTCTTTTAATTTTTTTATTAATTGTGCGGACTTTGACTTATTATGAACAAAGAAAAAGGCTTTTTGCATTTTTTTCTCTTTTTGAGAAGTTGCACAATAAACTGATTCACCAGTATATGGATGTATACCCGTATAATACATCGCCGATGCGAGTGTCATTGGTGTTGGCGTAAAATCCTGCGCCTGTTCAGTCAAAAGACCATGCTTTTTTACTTCAATAGCCAGACTGGCCATATCTTCCAGGCGACAGCCAGGATGAGAAGATATAAAATACGGTATTATCTGGATTCTTTTGTTGTTTTTAATCAGAAACCTGTTGATATATTCCATGAAACGGATAAAGTATGAAAAAGAAGGTTTTCTCATTGTTTTAAGCACAGATGGCGAAGTGTGCTCAGGAGCGATTTTCAGTCTGCCTGATATATGATTTAACATCAGCTGCCTGATATATTCTTCTTTATCATTTTCTGAAATTTTCCCGTTTCTGAAAAACAAATCATAGCGTATCCCGCTACCAATGGATATTTTTTTTATCCCGGGAATTTTTGCAATATTCCGGTATAATGTTATTAGCTTGCTATGGTCTGTATCAAGGTTTTGACAAACAGAAGGGTAAATACATGAAAATCTTGAGCATGTAATGCATTTCTTTTGATCTTTACCTGTCATACCATACATGTTTGCTGAAGGCCCGCCTAAATCTGAAATATAACCTTTAAAATCCGGCATTTGAGATATTTTTTTCGCTTCCCTGGTTATAGAAGACGGCGTACGACTTGAAATCTGTTTTCCCTGGTGGGCTGATATAGTACAAAATGAGCATCCGCCAAAACAACCGCGATGAATATTGATTGAATGCCTGATCATTTCATATGCAGGTATTGGGGGTTTTTTGGCGTATCTCGGGTGTGGTAACCTGGTAAAGGGTAAATCATAAATCTTATCCATTTCCTGTGCAGACAGGGATGAAAATGGCGGATTTACAACAATATTATACTGAGCGGTTTTCTGAATAATTCTGGTATTAGAAATACGATTCGATTCTGATTCTATTGTTTTAAAATTTTTCGCAAATGATTGTTTGTTTCGGATACAATCATCATGAGAATGTAGCCATATTTCATCCCACTGCTTGTTATTCCTGACATTTTGGTTGTCCGGAATTCTGAAAGCTGTTTGAGGAATAGTCTGCAACGCTTCAAATGGAACCCCCTTTTTTAATAGCCTGACTATCTCAATCATTGGCTTTTCACCCATGCCGTAGACCAGCAAATCAGCCCCTGAATCTGTTAGAATTGATGCTTTAAGTTTATTTTCCCAGTAGTCGTAATGTGTCAGGCGTCTGAGCGAAGCCTCAATACCGCCTATAATAACAGGAATGTCGGGATAGATTTGTTTAAGAATTTTTGTGTAGACATTAACCGCATAATCCGGTCTGAAACCTGCTTTTCCTCCAGGTGTGTAAGCATCGTCAGAGCGTTTCCTGATATTGGCAGTGTAATGATTGACCATTGAATCCATAGCGCCTGATG
>CAZVTW010001019.1:0-1711 GCA_964629805.1 uncultured Bacteroidales bacterium
AGAGGGGTAAAAATACAAAAGAATTTACAAAGAAAAAATGAGTTATCTCATAAAAGCAAAATTTTTGTCTCTACCTGTTAGAAATCAAAGCTTGCTCCGAACACAAAATGTCGGGGGCATTTGACATTTTATTTAGGAGGGCAGGCTCGATTTTGACAAAATTCTTACTTTTAGGAGCGGACTCATATATAATGAAAAAGAATACAGATATTTAAATAAACTCCATTTTTGTTGATTTCCCTGATAGCTGATTAATCAAATGAAGATTCCCGTTTTCAATGTCGTTAATCTGTGCATTGGCATTTAAAAGTTCAATTCCATAAATTGAACCATCAGGTGAAATATCTACAATGACATCTTCGCTAAGTTTGAGGGAATTTACTGCTTCGGTTTTTTCTTTAAAGCTAATATAGGCAATATTATATTTTGGATCAAAAGTAATTTTCATAATTTAAGAGATTAAAAATATTTAACAATAACAGTTATTACGAGGTAATCATTTCCATCTTTTACTGTGTATACTTCTATTTGCTTGTTTGAGTAATAATTATCCTCCCATACATCATTGAGAACATAATTCTTCCTAAAACCAATTCTTCCGTATTTCGCAGGAAAGCTTTCACCTGTATTTACAGTGTTTATAATTTCGTTTTTCGAAACACCCCTTTCCTTGCTTCTCTGAAGAGCATGTGGATGTATCTTAATCATGTGCAATGCTTTTAGCCAAAAAATCAAAAACGAAAATCTACTGCAACACTGAACTGTATATGGCTATTGAGAATGCTCTCTGCAAAATATCTCACCGTAACAATAGCTGCGCTTGTGATATTTTTTGATGCGCTTTTCAATTTCAAAGCACATTTCAGTGTTTCGTTACGATTTCATTATAGAAATTTAGGTTTAAAATAATAAACATAATCAAAGATAATAAATTGTAACAAATGTATGAAATTTATTTACTTCGTAAACCATGTTCTTTTCATGACAGGGTATGTCCCATTGGTTTTCTGGCCGGTTAGAATATACCCGTATAATGGAATTATTTTCCATTTAGTGGCTCTTAGAAAACTCCAATTTATTCATAAAATTTGATAATTATTTCAATGGTATTCCCCGAATATATCGAGGGCAGGCCCCGAATATATCGAGGGTAAACATGAGATCGCTTCGCTAATTTCTGCGTTACGCCCATATTGAAAGACAGTCATCCCGACAAAAATTTGTCGGGACTCCTGCCTTTCAATATTCGCAAGCCTTGAACTTGAAGTTTTCTAAGAGCCACTTTCTAAAAATCATGCGTTTTCTTATTGACACTATTTAGACGACAAAGGCGTATTTGTCAAGGTATAGCCTACAGGAAAGATATTTACAAAGTATTTCCGCAGAATTTTCAATTTCCTTATTATAACCGGAAAGGAAACAATAATACAAGGAATTTTTTTTTCGGGCACAAAATGACTATAGTTTGGCATTGAATTTAACCAAAAATTCAAAAACGAAACTCTACTGCAACACTGAACTGCATATGGCTATTGAGAATGCTCTCTGCAAAATATCTCACCGTAACAATAGCTGCGCTTGTGATATTTTTTGATGCGCTTCTCAATTTCAAAGCACATTTCAGTGTTTTGTTACGATTTCATATTAGAAATTTAGACCTAAGTTGAGCGGTTTGAACGAAGTGAAAAAGCGCTTTACTTAGGTATAACCC
>CAZVTW010001020.1:0-1709 GCA_964629805.1 uncultured Bacteroidales bacterium
GTTTGGCGCAGTTTTTTGCGCTCCTGGTATGGCGAATACCGCTTTACCGGGATTGTGGGGGGCGGCAAGTTTTTTTATGTATTATTCATGTATTTATTACGAATACGCACTATCCTAACAATTTCTATTTAACACTGGCAAAACCTGTTAAGATATGATCAGGCTTCGGTGGAGCCTAAACCGAACTAGGCAAAACAGACTTTTGGTGATAAATAAAAAGCCCTATATATTATCGGATTTTAATATTAGTCATTAAAATATTTTCACACTTTCACAATACCTCTCTTATAAACGCTTCAACTTTTTTAGCCTCTGTTTTAAAAAGTAAATTCATAGATATATGTGATAGCAACATAAGAATAAAGAAAATTAACGATACAAGATTAATTATATTTCCTGTGGTTATCAGTAAGATAATTAAAATGATAAAAAAAAGATTAAATCCTACTAGGAAAATTCTTGTAAGTTTCTGAAGTGTCAAAGTTACTTGAATATCTGCACATCCATCATTAGATTTTTCTTTGATTTTTCCATGAATTAAAGGAATAAAAGAATTAGCTCCTATCTTTAATATTCGTCTAATAGTAAATGTATTATTTTCAATATATCCTTCATAATCTTTTAATGAATACTGATTTCTTGAACTAATTATTCCTAATTCTTTATTCCAAGAGATTTTATTTTGAATGTTATTTAGCACCTGCTTTTTGGATTTTAGTGTACTATATATCATATTTCTACGAAAAGAAAACATAGTTATTGCAATTTTTCAATCTGTTGATCAATTAATTTCATTGATTTTCTTGCATTATCAAGTGATTGATTTGTTTCTCTTAATGCATCATAAGTCTTAATAAGTGCTGTCCTAGCATCAAATGCTTTACCTTCCCAATATTTTTCACCTGACGAACTTGTTGCATTTGCCGCATTTCTTTCATATTTGGAAATATCCTCTTTTGAAGATTCAATAGAATTTATTAGCGCACTTTTTCTTTCTGTTAAGGGTTTGTATGCATTTTCATATAATTTGCTTTTAGCACTCCACAATGCATCTCTCAAAATCCCCTTTTGAACATGAATTTTTGCTCCTTTACTTAAAGGTATTAATCCCGTATGAGTTTGTTTAACAGATACACTTCCTATGAAAAGGGTTTTAACACCTACTCCCACTTGAAAATTCATTCCTTGGTAGCCCCCTGACACCACATCGGCTGTAGAACCAATAATACCCTCTCCTGCAGCAAATCCAACAGATGAACCAGATCCTTTCAAATAATCTGCAGATGGCATATCTGGAAATAAAGTAACTGAACCTGTAAGAGATAGGTTTATATCTGATTCCGCACCATATTCAAATGATCCATAAAGATAAAAGCCTTCAGGAGCAATAGCTATTCCTCCTTCAACACCTCCACTTGCAGCAAAACTACCTGCTATATTAGCACCAATTAATGCTACTTCTAAACCTTCTAATTCAATCCCATCAATAACTCTATTTTCACTAAATGCATAAGTAGAGTTATGTGGATATTTTGATGCTAACGGATCAATAGACCAGAATCGACCAATTCTTACATCATGCATTCTATATTTATAAGCATAACTGGTTCCTGTAGAACCTTTTATCTCATCATCTTTTTCCTGTCCCTGGAAGGCAAACCTGTACTTCTCTGAATTATAATGCCTTCCGGGCACAAGCATTCCGAAGG
>CAZVTW010001021.1:0-1706 GCA_964629805.1 uncultured Bacteroidales bacterium
TTCAGTTCGCTGACGCTCCTGAAACCATAGTCTCACTAAAAACAAGGATTGAAACAGCCCTCTTCTTAGCCCTCCGCTTTGTTTCCCTATAAGTATAGAGCTCCCTGAGCGCTTAGTGCGCTGTGAAGGTTCCCATCTGCGGCTAAAAAAACCTGACGGTCAAAGTTTTTCACAAACTCGTTTTGCGCTGTCACCCCAACAGCTTCAGGGAGCATTTTGATGCGTCTGATGTTTCCCGGTGAAAAAATCTTTCTGAAATGTTTGTGTTTATTTGCCATATGTTGTATCTTTGTAGTGCCGCGTTCGGTTCAGCCCAGGACTGTATCCTTGTGTGATGGCCGGTACACGGCTTTTTTTTTTGTAATCTTTTGTGATGCTGTAAAAAATAAACTCACCATTTCTCATTTCCCTTATGTTTATCAGAGATGTTTCCCCGTTTATCAGTGTTTCTATGTAGCTTTCAGACCGATATCCACTATCCCGGCATACTCCTGTCGTCGTATGTCGTGGATTAGTTCGACTTGATGGTTTCAGTTCGCAGTCCAAATTCACTGATACATTTTGCTGCCGTTCTTTTGGTAACGTGTATTCCAGCAAATCTTTGCAGAACCTAAGCTGGTCATGTGGTTCTAATTACATGAAATCTTCCTGAATAATCCCCCAGTTATCTTCCAGGAAGGTTTTTATCATTTCCATAAGTGGCTGATTGACAAAATTTTTAGCTCCATTTAGCCTTCTGTCCGGGTTGCCTGTCTGTCCTTTTTTGAATGGCATAGCGTATTGTATTTCAGTTGTTTTTATAATGAATCAAACCATTTTTTTGAAACTATCAAAGTCTTTTGCTACAAAAAATTTCCCTCCGGCCTGCTCTGCTTCACGAGCTACTTGTATTTGATGTTCTGACAACTTGTTTCTGCCTATTTTCTGCAATACCTTTCCGGCTTGTAGATGGCCTGTATTTGCCTGTACGCTTACCGTACACTCCCATATTGTTTATACGCAATGCAAATCCGCCGCGTAGCTTTATGTATTTGAAAATGCATTTGGTCAATCCGCTTGCGGTGTTATCTTAAAATTTCTGCTGCACCCTTGCGTATTGCGGTATATGAGAATTTTTTGTATAATGATACTCAAAATACATTGTTTCAAGTTCTTTGACTGCCTTACTTTTCATAATAATTTTAATTCATGCTTGCCATTATTTTTTTCATTCTCTGTAATCGATTGAGGTATGGTAAAAAGGTTCTGTTTCCGTTGTTTGCCTTCACGGTTGCAATATGGCTTTCAATGAATATATAAATGTCCGATATTGTGATACCTTGATTCAACTCTATCGGTTCGGTTGGTAACCTCATTGTCAAAAAATAAGTTTCCAATTCTTTTATTTGGTTGTCCCAATTTCGGAACTGCTCTGATTCTCGTGAAAAAAACTTTCATTTTCTCAAGGAGTTGAGGTTTTAGTTGGTATCTGTCCGGGTTGAGGTTTTGTTGTCATGTTTTTATTTTTTTTGACGAATTTCTAAACAATCGGCAATCTTTTTTAATTAGAAAATCGGCAATATCGCATCCCTTTTGCCTGTCCTGTTCGGATGCCAGCCATTCCAATAAATCGGAAACATAAACCTTCGTACCCTGAATTTGACTTTCAATCTTTTTAGCTACACTGCTCCATTTTTCAAAAGTTTTACCGTCTTTTGATAAATCAG
>CAZVTW010001022.1:0-1705 GCA_964629805.1 uncultured Bacteroidales bacterium
GGGAACGGGGGGGAATTTTTCCTCCCCTGACCTACCCGGTTGCGGCAGCGCAAGAGACAAGATACTGTAGTAGCAAATTCCATCTAATCATTTTTTTTAACTATAACTATATCCTATGGAAAATTGGCAAACGATAATAACATTAACCCAACCTCATGAAGCACACTTGGCAAAAGGAGTTTTAGAATCTGAGGGCATTGAAACAATAATTCACGATGATGTAACAGCCCAAGTGAATAACTTTTATTCTAATGCCATCGATGGCGTAAAGGTGCTAATAAAGGAAAGCGACATTCAGAAAGGACTGGTAATTTTGAAACAGGGAGGATATATAAATGAACCTAAGGATAATGCAAAGTTGAAAATTGAAACCTACTTTATAAAATCACAGGAAGAAAAGAAAACTTGTCCTTATTGCACATCTGAAAATTTTAGTAAGGCAAGACATCCAAATATTGTATCAATAATTGGAGTTTTTCTTTTTTACGCTTTTCTTCCAATTTTTAAAACGCACTACCATTGCTTTGATTGTGACAAGAGATGGAGGTTTAAAATCAAAAATTAGCTTCTATAACTGAAAGGAATTTTTAATTCATAGCTAAAAGAAAACTCCACATAACAAATTTGTTTCCTAATTAAGAAACTCTTATCTTTGTTCAAAAAAGAATGAATGAATAGAAAATTTAAAGTTGATTTTCTTGGCGAAGCTTCTGATTTCGTAGAATCTTTAGACGAAAAAACAAGAATGAAAATTTATTATAACGCCAGGAAAGCTCAAGTAGTTAACGACCCAGAATTATTTCAAAAATTAAACGAATTAATTTGGGAATTCAGAACATTGTTTAATAAGAATTACTATCGACTTTTAGCGTTCTGGGACAAAACTGACAATGAAGAAACATTAGTTTTAGCAACTCATGGATTTGTTAAAAAGACAAAGAAAACGCCAAAAAGTGAAATCAAAAGAGCAGAAAAAATACGAAAAGAATATTTTGAACAAAAAAACAGGAAAAATGAAAAGCGATAGATTAAAAACAACCAGCCTTGACGAACTGATTGATAAGCACATCGGTGAAATAGGAACGGAAAAGCGAGATGCTTTTGAAGAAGAACTTCGCTTGGATATTCTTGGTCATACAATTAAAAAAATCAGACTTGAAAAGAATTTGACGCAAGCACAACTTGGAGAATTGGTTGGGGTGAAAAAGGCTCAAATCTCAAAAATTGAAAACAATTTGAATGACGCAAGATTTGAAACTATTCTTAAAGTTTTCAGAGCTTTGAATGCAAAAATAAGTTTTAACGTAGAATTGATGAATCAAAACTTATCAATCGGATAAAAAATCAACGCCGACCGCACAACATTTAGAATATGATTAACCAGTCATACGAATACGCCGGAAATCAGGCTGTCAGGCCTGAACCGGTTAATTATATTCGTTGTTGAACGGAACCGGGCTGGTTTTGGCGGGACAATATGGGGATTGCTTTACTTTTTTCGGGGTGGTTTTAAAAAAAATGTCTGGTTGGCTATACCAGGAAAACCGAAAAATTGTTAGTCTAATCGTTTGTTTGTGATTCAAATCTCTGCTATCTCACCGATTTTTTGCGAAAATAGTTGTTTTTTCTTGTTGTCAGGACATAAAATGTCCTGTTGGCCTGTCAATGGCTAAAAAACAAGTTCAGGGTGTAATAAAACGACTTT
>CAZVTW010001023.1:0-1702 GCA_964629805.1 uncultured Bacteroidales bacterium
TATACCGGATTGGCTTAAAAAAGAAGATGGCCCTCAGTACTTTTTAGGTGATTGGCTTTCACCGGGAAGAAAACTGGATGATGCTGAATCCAATAGTCTGTTTAATACTGCCTATATGATTTATGCATCTAAGATGGTTAAAAACATGGCTGAACTTTTAAATCATAATGACGAGGCTGCAAAACTGGATCAATGGATAAAAACAATGTCAGAAGGCATCAGGGCTAAATTTATTGATGAAAGAACAGGCAAAGTTCACACTGGCAGGCAACCTTATCCGGTAGTGGTGTTGTTGGCTGATTTTTTACCAGAGAAATTGGAAGATAAGGTCTATCAGGAGTTGAAGCGGACAATCATTGAAGAAGATAATAAGCATTTTAATACCGGAGTAGCAGCTTCTACCTGGTTATTACAAATCCTTCTGCAAAAAGGGGAGGTAGATTTAGCACTTGATATAATTTCGCAAAAGGATTACCCAGGGCTCGGTAATTTTCTAAAACATGGATTAACCACTTTCCCGGAACGTTGGGATATTAATGAAAATGTTCGAGGAACCGGCGTAAGTGGCTCTTTTTGTCATGCTTCTTTTAGCGGTACCTCGTTCTGGTATCCGCAGGCATTAGCAGGCATAAGACCAGATTCAGACAATTCAGGATTTAAAACGATCATTCTGGCTCCTCATTTTACCAGTAAAATACCTAAAGTAAATGGTGTGTTTCATTCCCGGCGGGGAAAAATTGAATCATCCTGGAAATGGATAGATAATACAACCATTGAATATTCTATTACAATTCCAAATGGTTCGATTGGCAGATTAGAAATACCAGCAGGTTACCGTGCTGACTATAGCGGAAATATAGTGGAAAACGGAACGAGTACTATTATCATAAAAAAACTGTGAATCAATTCTTAAAGTTGGCGGAGGAAATATTATTAAAAATGTATTAAGTATTTTTCCAGTGCAGATGCTTAAAATATATTGATGCTCTTTAACCAAAGGGGAAGCTAAGAAATTTTGGAAATCGAATAAATAACATTGAGTGAACAAAATATTTCAAAAATTACAGATAGGCCTTTTCATCCCCTGTTACATCGACCAGTTTTACCCGCAGGTTGGAATTGCCACCCTGGAACTGTTGCAAAAACTGGGACTGGATGTGCATTACCCAATGGAACAAACCTGTTGCGGCCAGCCACTGGCCAACACCGGGGCAGAGCAAAAAGCAAAAAAAACGTACCTTAATTTTGTGAGGAATTTTCATTCCTTTGATTACGTGGTTTCACCCTCCGGAAGTTGCGTGTATCATGTGCGCAATCATTATGATATTCTGGAACAAACCGACGAGGTAAAAAAAGTGCGGCAATCTACATTCGAACTTTGCGAGTTTTTGACAGACATAGTACAAATAAAAAAGCTTGAAGCCCGTTTCCCTAAAAAAGTGGGGCTTCACCAGTCCTGTCATGGTTTGCGGGGTTTGAAACTGGGAACACCTTCGGAATTAATTACCGAGCGAAACTCCAAAGTGTGGTATCTGCTCCAAAAAGTTGAAGGTATTAAGCTGGTTGACCTGGATCGGGAGGACGAGTGTTGCGGCTTTGGAGGAACTTTTTCGGTATTCGAACCCGATGTTTCGGTAAAAATGGGAAAAGAACGAATTGCCGACCATGAAACCAGCGGTGCAGAGGTAATAACGGCAACCGA
>CAZVTW010001024.1:0-1702 GCA_964629805.1 uncultured Bacteroidales bacterium
TAAAAAACATACAGGCAAACAAACAGTTGATTATAATGCCTCTGTAGAGGAAGCGTTGTGTGAATTGGGTGACATAATCATTCAATTTGGCTTAAATTGTTTATTTTTGTATAGATAAAACAACCTGATATGCAAAATATAGAATATGTTTTAGCCGAAAATCTGGGCGATTCCGAACTATTTACCGGGAGAAAAGTACTGATGGATAATTTTCTGCACTGGGTATATCTGATTGGGAAACGACTTGGGAAATCGCGTGCTTTACTTTCGCGCCGTAAAAAAGGAAAAACTGTTTTCATGCAACGGCTCTACAATATTATATGGACGCAAAACAAAAATGTAGTTCCTTTTTTTTATGAGGTAAAAGAGCGGAAAATGACATTGGGTGAATTTGCTGAAGAATTTTTATACTCCTTTTTAAGTCAATATTATGCTTTTATAAAAAGAGAAAAAAAGTATATCATCAGATTGTTAAAGCTGGAAGAACTTTTTGAACTTATTGATGAGAATTTTACCACAGACTACATAAAAACTTTCTTAAGTTATAAAAAAGATGAGAATTTTGCAGCCATGTGGGAATTCTCAAGGAAAGCTCCACATACTTTTGCTGCGATAAAGGACATCCAAATACTTCAATTCATTGACGAGTTTCAAAATATCAATAAATACATTGTCGATAAAAATAATAATGAAATTGATACCCTTGCCGGCAGTTACCTCGGAACAGCCGAAAGCAAACTCGCACCAATGTTTATATCAGGAAGTTATATCGGCTGGCTGCGTCGTATCATCTGGAAACAATTGCCCGCCCGTTTCAACGAGGCTGAACTGGAAAATTTAGAACCTGCCGAGGCATTGGATATGATCATAAAATATTCAAAATTTTATGAAATACCTGTTTCCTTAGAAACAGCAGAGTACATTCAGGGACTCACCCAGGGCGATCCTTTCTACATTTCCATTTTGTTTGAAAGCTTATATCTCGGAAAAAAAGATTATACCGATTATGAGAATATTAATGATGTGTATGAATATGAAATAACAAAAGGGAATATAAAAAAAACCTGGCTGGAATATCTCTACAAAGCCTTTTCTGAGGTTAATGATGCATATGCCAAGCGTATAGTCCTATACCTTTTTAATGCAAACGGAGAGGAACGTACGCGTGAAAAAATTCTCGATGACCTGCAACTGGAAATGAGCGACAGAGAACTGGAAGAAAAATTAAAATCACTGGTTGCATCGGATATTATTTCACAGGGAGAAAGTAATTTTAGATATAAAATTTCAAATGACAGGATTTATGAAATGGTATTTCGAAATATTTACCAGGAAGAAATAGACAATGTTGGCAAAGAAATCCGCAAGACCTTGCGCAGTCAGATTGGCAAACAGAGTTTTGACCTGGGCCATTATTACGAATACCGGTTTGAAAAAATTCTAAATGAAGGTTTTCGCTTAAATGAGGTTACCTATAACGGCGGAGAACGATTTATCAGAGCAGAAGGTGAAATCTACCGCAATTATTACCTGAAAGAAACCCGTTTGAAAAACATGGAAATTGATTTATACGGCAAAACAGAAGATGGTGAAGAAATTTTAATTGAACTCAAACGGTGGAACAGAAAAACAGGCGTGAAAAACATTGAAAAATTCATCAGGCTGAAAAATAAATACGATGATGAAAAAAAACCTTCAGTCT
>CAZVTW010001025.1:0-1698 GCA_964629805.1 uncultured Bacteroidales bacterium
CAGCTGAAGCGATGGTTGACTTACCAAACATCACCGAATCACCGTTATTGATCATCACAATCAAAAAAGAATCCAGTCCGGTATAATCTTTTTGTTTGATGGCCAACTTACAAATGTCTGAATTTATCCGTACCGCCATATCATCAGCTTCGGGTATATCATTTCCATATTTGGGTGCTGCCCGCATCATCTTTCTTTCCTTTTCATATCCCATAAAATTATTTTCAAGGCATTTTAATAATTGTTCCGGCGACAATACTTTTTGGTCATACACGAGATTTTTTATAGCAGTTAAAGCATCCGCGGCACTGTTATTGCCAAAACTTTCAAGCGTACCACCCCTGTGCTTAACACCCCCTGCCAGTAATGGTTTACCTGTTTCAATACAATTATCATATAACATACTTATTAACGGGTAAGCAGCGTATTGGCCGGTTACCGAATAAATGGTATCCTGTGCTTCTGCCAGTATATTAATTTGGTTGTCTAATTGCTTTACAAAGGCCCGGTAAAAATCATCAAAAGTTTTAAAAGAAAAAAAGTCACCCGTGGCAAGCCCTTTTCGTTTTTTTGTAAAAGGGTCGAGTCCGTTGAACAAGGTAACATGCAACGTTTTTAACACATTTAATGCCCCATCAGGCGAGCCAATACTTTGATGGTCAATAATATATTCACCGCAACCATACATTACATACTGTTCCGCTTCCTTTGTTGATATGTCAAATGCTTTTTTCACACCCGGGACATTCACATCATCATTATAAATAATAGGAAAAGTAGCCCCCTTACCAATCACTTCAAATGATTTTTCCATCAGGTGTTGATCCATTCCTACATACCACCTGAGGCTTAATTGGGGCAGGGCATCCATGGTGCTTTCCTGTGCTTTGAGCGCCATAAAAGCAAACCGGTCTGCATTTTTTTCGTTGGGCCGGCCTTTGCCGCCAATAATTATACGGTTGTTAAAATTATCACCCCGTGCAATAATCAGTTCCCACAACCCTACTGTCATTTCCAGTGCTGACTCTTCACTGATAATACCCTTATCAAGGTCATTTGCCAGGAAGTCGCCAAGGTATATATCCATCCGGCCATAATTTTTAGGCAACGCGATCAGGGTGTAAAGCCAAAAAAGCTGTATGGCCTGGTGGTATGTTTCAGGGGCCTCCGCGGCAATTTTATCGAGGCTCCCGGCAATGGTGAGAAAACGTTGCCTAACTTTTGTATTTTTTGCATGTTCAGCTTTTTCCCTGGCCTGTAAGGCATATCTTTTTGCCGTATTCGTGAAAATATCCAGTGCATGGAGCATGGCGATATAAAAATGTTGGGAATTGTCATCCAGCGGTTCATTTTGCTTTTTATATTTTTCAATCTCATCCTTCAGTCCTTTAATACCGTGGCGCAACAATTTTTGGTAATCCATACACGGGCCGCCGAATCCAAACATCGGGTATGCCATTTCCAAACCCGAATAATAATCATCAGAAGGAAGGTTATTGGCCACTTTTTCAGAAAATGCCTCCCTGCATTTTTTATAGGTATTTTCTTTTTTCCAAAAACCAAGCAGGTATTCAATGTCATCCCTCGTTTCTCGTGTAAGGCCGGGATTGTTCAATTGTTCTTTTAGCAGGTCATGCTGACAAAAATAAGCAGCCTCAGCAAGGTCGCCCCGCTCGGGGTCAATGCCAACAAACATGC
>CAZVTW010001026.1:0-1695 GCA_964629805.1 uncultured Bacteroidales bacterium
TTAGTGTGGATCCGTTGGCGGACAAGTATCCGGGGTGGAGTCCTTATGTTTATGCATTGGATAATCCGTTGATAGTTGTTGATCCTGATGGGAATCGACCAATGACTATTGGGGAAAAATGTATTGTTGAGGATATAATGAGAACCGCAGAACAGGAATATTATTTTGCACAAGGTATGTGCAAAGCTGACCCGTTTTGCACAAATACCCCAACGACAAATAATCCAATATATGGGCTCGAAAGAGAGGGACCTCTTTCTGGTGGAATCTCTCAACTTTGGGAAGTGATAAAAAGTACTTTTAATTTACCCCAAAACAATCAAAAGGATCCACTTAAGAATGAAATTACTGGTACAGACCCCAGATATGGGGGCGACATATCAGTGAAAATTCCCTCAAAACAGACCGCAGTGATAACGAGAATTGGTAGAGTAGATAACTGGGGTGACCAAATTGACCTCCCAGAAAATGGGGTTTTCATCGTTGGCTTTTACGGTGAAAATTCTGAACCTATTATACAGCTAACTCTCACACCAGAGGAATTTGAGCAGTGGAATAATCAAATGCAAGAATACATCAATGAAGGGATAAAATATTTCAAAAAAGTAAGTAATGATGGTGAATCGGGTAATTAAAAACAGGTTCAATTATGTTCATACTAGTCATCTTTTATTCACTTTTTGCGCTTTCCGGATATTTACTAATAGTAACAATAAAGTATATTTTTGATAAAAATTGGAAAAAATTTGTAATCTTTGTGCTTGTATTCCTTTGTTGTTTAGCTTATACCAGAATGATTCATTATAGAATCTTCTGGACAGATAAATTTTCTAAATTCAAACAAGATTTCACGGTAAGTGTACGTAGCTATTATAATTATTACAACAAACCACCTACTATTAATGAGATTCAAAAATCGTCATGGCTTAAAGAATACCTGTATATCTTTTCATTTATGGGAAATCCAAATCTGGACGTCAGTTATTCATCTTGCCAGGATTCCTTTTATGTGACAATCTACTCTTATGGATACGACAAAGATAATGATTCATTAAAAACACTTTTAAAGGGTTCAAATTCAGAAATTTTAAATCCTTTTAGTGACGGTGATCTAATTGTCACAAAGATCGGTTTTGCATCAAAAGATTCAGGTAAAAATAATCCTTAAACAATTTAAGTCCTAATCATGATCAATTACGATGGCACAGGATTTCCAATCCTGTGCCTCCACTATTCCTGGGCTTCTCAGCCCAGGAATGCTGATACAGCGAATTGAACATCACCATTCCTCGAACTAGCGAACAACACAGCTAACTGTGGGATTAGAAATCCCGCCCGAGTCAAAATATTGCATTGCCTGCATTTTAGGCATACGCATAAGAAAAATATCCAAAAAACAAAGAGGGATCGACTCTAGAGCTCTTTCCCAAATTCAGCGAGGCGCGATCGCCCCCTGGGCCATGCATCGGACAATATCAAAAAGCAAGCATATCACCAAATCACCATCGTACTAAAAAAGGATTACGGCATGGCCCAGGGGGAAGCGTGCCGAGCCCGCGCAGGCTCCTGGCGCCGCGGCATTTGAATGCTCGTCATAGTGTGAAAAGGATGAGCACGCCCGACGACCCGGAAATTAAGCAAAAGTGGCCGCGGGGACAGAGCCGGAGCGGCCCCTTTAAAAAAACGTGAAAACGT
>CAZVTW010001027.1:0-1695 GCA_964629805.1 uncultured Bacteroidales bacterium
ATTTATTCGGGAATTATAATTGTCGTTGGGCGGGAATTATAATTGTCGTTCATCAAATAACTGTAATTCAATGCTAAGTCAAACATTCTTTGCGTTCAAATGTTTCACATTAACCCTTTATAACCCGCCTTACCTCGCTACCCAGCCAGAATAGGCAGGAGCAAATACCCCGCATACCCCGCGCTTTTAGGATGCCTCCTTATATAAAAGCTTGACATTTAAGCTCCACGCTAATTTGTCAGGCTTTTACCCAATGTCATTGACTTAGTGGCTGTGCATGCAAAAACATATTGAATATATTGGGAAAGTATGCTATGTTGCTTTTTAGATTCTACATCAACTTTTTTCGTGAAAGGAGAAAAAAATGTCAAAAAATTTTCAAAATTTCGGAACGGATGGCATGGAACCTGCTTTGCAAAATTTGTGCCTATCTCGTTGATTTTATTGTAAAAATCATTACATCCAGCCAATTTCTTGAAAAATATCGAACAAACAAAAAAGCTTTCACAAGAAACCGAATCCTTCCTTTCACAACCCTTATCTATTTCCTGATCAATTTTAACAAAGGGTCCATTCAAGACGAATTGGATCATTTTTTCAAAGCCGTCAACCGCGCCGACGTTCCAGAAAGAATTGTATCCAAAAGCGCGTTCACAAGGGCAAGAAAAAAGCTTAAATATGAAGCTTTTATAGAACTGAACAGCGAAGCATCCCGCTTTTTTTATGATAATTTTCAAACAGATACCTGGAAAGGGTTTAACCTGATCGGCGTGGATGGCTCCACCTGCCGCCTTCCGGATACTCAAGATGTTGCTGAACATTTCGGACAGATGCACCCAAACAAGGGCAACCCCGTGTCGATTGCGCGTGTCTCTCAAATGTTTGATGTACTCAATGGGATAACGCTTGACGCGATTATCAGCCCGAAAGAATTCGGTGAAAGAGAGTTGTTGTGTCAACATTTCATCAACCTCACGCCCGATGATTTGGTTTTGATGGACAGAGGATACCCGGCATTTTATGTTTTCAAGCTTATTTTGTCGATGGGTTCGAATCACTGCGCACGAGTTCCATACAAAAACTGGAAAATAACGAAAAAATTTTTTAATTCCGGAAAAAAAGAGAAAATAGTTGAATTGAAACCATCTTATCCTTCGATAGAAAAGTGTAGAGAAATCGGGTTGGATTTCAAACCGATGAAGGCGCGACTTGTCCGGGTGGAACTGGATACGGGTGAAACAGAAATCCTCATCACCTCCCTTCTTGACAAGAAACAGTTTCCCCATGATGATTTTGCACAGTTGTACCATTGCAGATGGCCGGTTGAAGAAGATTACAAGGTTATGAAATCGAGGCTGGAGATTGAAAACTGGTCCGGCAAAACTGTGCATTCCGTTTATCAGGATTTCCACGCCAAGGTGTTTGCTAAAAATTTGACAACGATGATGGCTCACCCTACAAAAAAGGCGATGGAGCAACAATACGATATGCGCAAACATAAATATCAACTCAATAAAACCCAGGCGTTATCGAAAATGAAAGACGCTATCGCCTTATTATTCATACGGCCCGCTGAAGTCGTCAAAGATTTAATTTTAAAGCTCCATGAAATATTCATAAAAACAGTCGAACCGATCAGGCCGGGCAGAAAATATCCGCGAATACAAAAGGTTCAAAGGGGAGGCTTCTGTCCTT
>CAZVTW010001028.1:0-1695 GCA_964629805.1 uncultured Bacteroidales bacterium
TTGATGGCTTTTATTGGCTTTGGTCTATCTTTTCGGATAATATCCGGGGAAAATAAATATATCAATTGAATCGCAAAATATTGAGCCAATAAACTGATAACCGGAAGCGGTTTGAGGAATCCTGATTTATCAATGAACACAATTACGATCAGTCCCAGAGATACCAAACCCTGAAAAACAAGTATGCCTTTGAAAACTTTCTCCTGATTTTTCTCTGTCCTCAACAAACCATATGTAAGATAAATTATGACTATGATGAGGCAAAGGATTATTCTCATTTTTACATTAACCCGATAGTAATGAATATCTGTAGCAAGAAGTATTATTATTAGGAAATGCATCAATAAGAGTTCACCCGTCTTATTTTGCGATGATTTTTCAATCTTTCTACCCAAAAAAATTGTCAATCCATATAGAGGCGACATAAGAAAACCCTCTATCCCAGCACCTAATGAAAAAATAAATAGCACCAAAATAAGGCTAACTAAAACAACCGTGTTTTGTGATATTACTCTAAAATTCTGGATCCATGCAAAAACAAAAAAAACCAAACTCATAAATGCCAGAAAAACCACAATACTCATGATGATTAGGTCAAAAGAAGCGCCAAAGATAGCTTCCCCTATTAAATAAAGGTTAAAAGGGGCAAAATGGGTGTATCCAAAACTTGCAAACTGATCAAAGAACAAGAAAAATATCGCACTGTACCACAAATATTCCATATCGGTTTTATCAAGGAAAAACCAAATTATTGCTGCTATCATCATCGCAATTCTCACATCCGTAAAGTAAAGGGATCCAGGCAGTATAATGATGAGAATCAATGCAATAACAACCACAACGCTTTTTATTATTCTTTTTTGCTTCATTACTGAATCCATGCTTCCGGGTTCTCCTGAATAGTCAGGTAGTCATTATATCCCTTGGTAATCCAGAAAATCTCATCTTCAGATAATCCATGATTGTGTTCATATTTCTTCCAATCGTTTGCCAAGTTAATCACCTCTCCCAAAGAATTACCGAATCGAGCTCCCCACATACCCTGAGCAAAATAATTCACGTCACTTCGATCATAAGACACACCTTGATAAATCACAGTTGAGTCTTCAAGATCACCATTATAAAATGGGGTATCAAACCAACTTCTACCGCCAAAAAGATCACCAAAAAATCTCCAATCAATCACACCATCAAAATCTCCAATAATATCACTTGCCCCCCGAGGAACTCCGAAAAGTGTAGTGTCTGAAAGATTTTCCAACGTCAGGAAAACGTTGTATTCAAGCTCTATGAATTGCTCTTCATCTATAACGTGATTCTCTTCCATGATTAAAATACGTTCATCATTGAAACATTCTGAATAATTTGAGCCTTGCCAGCATAAGCCATTTGATCCTTCCACCCTGAGCTTTTTTTGGAACTCTTTGAGTAAACAATCTAGGTAAGAATCACTGGACTTACAATGCCCAGAAGGATCCGTGTAATTTACCGGATTGTAGTCAACGTAGGCATACCTATTCCAGGAAATTGCACTGTTCTCATCTGGCACGATCGTATCCGCCTGCGCGAAGTGGGCGATCTCGGGGTCCAGCCAGCGCGCCACATAGTAATACAACCCGATCTCCCCCGCCTCCCGCTGACCGGTGAAGCCGAAGTCCGTCGGCACTGTTCCGCTGGCGGCCCACTCACTCCCGA
>CAZVTW010001029.1:0-1692 GCA_964629805.1 uncultured Bacteroidales bacterium
AAGGAGCACGAAGCAGGCAAGGGAGCGATGGATGGAAAGCGTTGGCAGGAATTGCCGGCGAGAGTGCGGGAGGGCGAACATGAAGCCAGGCAGCAAAAACCATGACAAACGTGGGCTTGTGGGCGTTTGGCGTGGTTTTTTGCACGGCGCAATGTGAAGCCTACCTTATAACCGTGCGGGTCGGCCGGTTCCTGCAATTACAAATAAATTAAATAATGATATAATTGCAGGGACAACCTAATATATAACCTGACGAAGGAAGACAAATTTATTTTATCTTTCGCAGTGATCTAATCTTTGATTTATAGCATGAACAGCTAACAACACCAAGTACAACAATTTCATCATTTTTTATCCGATAAACAATCCACCAACTCATGCACAAAGCTTTCCTGTACATTTTCCTTTTGGTAGGTATTTCTTCACATTCACGGTGTCCATAAGGATTTAATGGGATTTTTTTAATAGCCTTAATTAACCTATTAGCTACATCTATAGCACTTTGTGGTTCACGTTTTTTAATAGCAATATAATTGGTAATGTCATCAATATTCTGATAAACATGGTCTGTTGTCCTTAATCTATAAGTTTTTGAAGCATCTTCTTTTTCTTTTCCCATCTTTTTTCTAATTCTTCTATACTAATTTTTGGACTTTTTTCAGCTTCTTTTACCCATTCTCTGAATTCATTATCTGTCATAGGTTCTCCTGGCAATGCATAAGACTTATTCTTTGGTTCTTTTATGATCCGGATAATATTTTTTTCTTCTAAGTCATGTAAGGCCTTGAAAGCATAACTATTTTTTAATTCTATCATTAATGTTTGTTGCATTTTTTAAATTTTAATGAGCATAAGCTTGTTTTGTTTTAAAATCTCTTAAATAAGCATTAATTACATGCATTAATATATTTTGTTCTTTTTCTGGTAATCCATCAATCTCCTTAAATCTTTGAAGCAGCTCTGTATTTTTTAATGTTGCTTTAGCTTTTTCATCTGAATTGCCATTAATTAAATAATCAACTGTTGTGTTTAGAAGTTCGGCAATTTTATTTAATACATCTGCTGGTGGCTGAATGCCTTTATTTTCATATCTAATAAGTTGAGATTTAGAAACCTTTATTTTATTAGCTAAGTCTATTTGAGATAGTTTGTTTTGCTTTCTCAACTCTTGTATTCTTTGACCCAAATTCTCCATTATTTACCCTCTTTAGATACCATAACAAAGCAAAGATATCAAAAAAGACACTATTTTCATTAAAAAAATATTCGTATTATAAATATTTTTAATCAGAAAAATTTTGGCTTGGTTTCTTTTGTGGTTATATTTGTGTCAAATATGAAACTAAAATATTCTGTAACATATGCAAATCCCCGACATAAAACAACGCCTTCCCATCGCCGCGGTTCTGAGTCATTACAACCTCAGACCCGACAAAAACGGTATGCTTCGCTGCCCGTTCCACTCAGAAAACAAAGCATCCCTGAAAATCTACCACAAAACCGGTACTTTTTACTGCTTCGGATGCCAGGCATCAGGCGATGTTATCGAATTTATACAATTGATGGAACAATGCAGCAAACACCAGGCAATCATAAAAGCCAAAGAACTAATCGGAATATCGGCAACAGAAATAACCCCACAAATAAAAACACCTATGAAAGACAAAACACCCATGTACACCCGCGGGGAAA
>CAZVTW010001030.1:0-1687 GCA_964629805.1 uncultured Bacteroidales bacterium
TGTCGGGACTCCTTGATTTTCAAAATGTCCAAGCCTCGAACCTGGAGCCTTCTTATAGCCACTTCCAAAAAATCAAGTGTTTTCTTATTCGCACTAAATGGTTGTCCGGATAAACCTGCAAAACATAATAATCCCCCATTAAGCCAAAAACTACCTGGAACCGGTATAAAGACTGCTATACTCAATAAAAAAGCTAATCATCACTTGGTTTAAATTTTGTCAAAACTATTTAAACCGGGAATATTTATGTTTTTAATTGTCTGAAACTGAAAATTCCCTAATTTTGGCATTTTAATCAACAGGTAAAATGGGTCGAGTAAAAGCCAAAAAAAACCTTGGTCAGCATTTTCTGTCAGACCGGGAAATAGCTAAACAAATTGTTGATTCGCTTAAAGCCGATAATTCTGAAATAATATTTGAAATAGGACCGGGAGAGGGCGCTTTATCACGTTTTTTGTATGAAAAATATGGAGAGGAGGTCAGATTTATTGAAATCGATCGGGAATCTGTTAATTTCTTACTTGATTCATTTCCTGATTTTGAACAATACATCATTCAGCAAGATTTTCTTTCGCCAGGCATTGATGGTTTGTTCAAAGGCAGAGTAGCTCTTATCGGAAATTTGCCATATAATATCTCCAGTCAGGTTTTTTTTAAGATATTGAAATTCAGAGAAAACATACAAGAAGGTGTATTTATGTTGCAAAAAGAGGTAGCTGAGAGAATAGCCTCGAAACCGGGAAGCAAGGTTTACGGTATCCTGAGTGTTTTAATTCAGGCTTTTTATCATGTGAATTTTTTATTCACAGTTCACGAACATGTATTCAGGCCAAAACCCAGGGTTAAATCTGCTGTTATTAGAATAGAACGAAATAATAGAAAACAACTGGTATGTGATGAAAAAATGTTTATTCAGGTTGTTAAAAACTCTTTTAACCAACGCCGAAAAATGCTTCGAAATTCATTACAGAACTACATTAAAGAATTGTCAGGTTTACCTCCGGTATTTGGCAGACGCCCGGAGCAGTTATCTGTTGATGAATTTATTGACCTGACTTTATTTATTCAGGAACATGGACTAAATTCTAAAAATCCTTAGGCTTATGAAATTTGAATTACCGGAAATATATCTTGACGAGCTCAGAGCTGTTATTGAAGAAAAAAATGACAAACGTGCCCTGGATATGCTCGAAGGCTTCAGACCGGCAGATATAGCAGGTATTTACAAGCAGTTGAGCATTGAAGAGGCAAAATACCTGTATCTTCTTTTAGACGGGGACCGGGCTGCTGATGTGCTTAGCGAACTTGAAGAAGATGACAGAGAAAGATTCCTCAGGGTTTTGCCCAGTAAAATCATTGCCAGGCAGTTTATTGATAATATGGATTCAGATGACGCCGCAGATATCTTATCAGAACTTCCTGAAGATGTTAAAGATGAAATTATTTCACATATAGAAGAAGTCGAACATGCCGGCGATATTGTTGACTTGCTTAACTATGAAGAAGATACTGCCGGTGGTTTAATGGCCAAAGAACTAATATCTGTCAATCTCAATTGGTCTGTCACAAAATGTCTCCGCGAAATGGCCCGTCAGGTTGAACAGGTTGACGAAGTGTATTATGTCTATGTCGTTGACGATGATAACATTCTCAAGGGATTATTATCTCTCAAAAAGTTATTGTTAAC
>CAZVTW010001031.1:0-1686 GCA_964629805.1 uncultured Bacteroidales bacterium
GCATAATTCGCCTAATTAGCGGTTAAATATAAAGATGACTTGCGGATTTTAGGAAATAATACGGGAACAAGATACCTTGTAAAGATTTATTCATAGTTTGAGTTATATGTTTTTTGAGTCAATTAAATTTTACAAAACAATTCGAAATTTTTATTTTTATCAACTTTTCTATGAAATAACAATTAACTGTTTGACACCAAAAATGAAATTATAAATAAAATCTATATCAAAATGAAAACGAATACATTATTTCACATGGTATTTTTAAGCTGTCTTTTATTTGTTGGACAGACAGCCGTTGCTCAAAAACCCCATCCAATGATTAAACCTGCAAAAGATTTTGAAGTAGAAGTTGAGGATGATGAGGTATTTGTTTATGATTCGGAAGTTGCTGCTTTTTGTATGTTCAATCTGAATGGAGAGAAAGAAATAAAAATAAAGACAAAGAATAATGTCAAGTGGGTGGATATCCGTCCAAAGTCACTGGGTATTAAACCATCATTCAAAGATTATGAAATTAGCTTTACTTTAGTAGAACCCTGTAATATCAGTGTTGAACTGAACTATGAATCAAACCGGCCTTTATACATATTTGCCAATCCACCGGAAAAAGACAAGCCTTCAATAAATAAAAAAGACCCATATTATTTCCAGGCTGGTGAACTTTACAATATTGGAATCATAGAGCTAAAAACCGGGGATGAGGTTTATATTGAGCAGGGCGCTATTGTCAGGGGTGGATTTAAAGCAGAAAATGCTGATAATATTAAATTCGGCGGGAGAGGTATTATTGACGGTACACCCCGGGGAACAGATTCAACCGGACATAAAATGATACACCTTATTGACTGTAAAAATGTTGATATCAAAGATATTGTTATTTTGAATAGTCACAGATGGACAGTTGAACCGCAAAACTGCGACAATGTGACCATAGACAACATGAAGCAAGTCAACTGGGATTTTGGTTCGGACGGAATAGATATTGTATCATCGCAAAATGTAACAATAAAAAATTGCTTTCTGAGAAATAATGACGATTGTATAGCTATAAAAACCTGGGGTGGAGAATCAAAATATCCGGAAGAACATGTTGAAGGCAGAAATGTTGAAAACATAGAAGTTTCAAATTGCGTGTTCTGGAATATGTCCTGGGGTAATGCTATTGAAATTGGCTTTGAACTGCGAGCCCAAAAAGTGAGTGATATAACATTTCGGGATTGCGACATTATTCATGTTGATCGCGGAGCAGCTATGAGCATTCACAATGGTGATTATGCCACTGTTGAGAATGTGACCTTTGAAAATATCAGGATTGAAGATGCCAGGCACAAACTTATTGACCTGGCTGTATTCTTATCACAATACAGTATTGACCGGCCACCAAAAATAGAGCATGAGCATCGCTATATGCACGGCGCCTGGGATGGCGTGCTTTCATTTACCGAGCTTGAAAAAGAAAGATTTAGCAAAAACAGGGGATTGATCCGGGATATCACATTCAAAAACATTCAGATTGTTGATGGTTCTGTTCCGTTTTCTGTTATTTATGGTTTTGATGAAAAAAACAGGGTTAGGGATGTTACAATTAAGGATTTCACAATTTATGGAAACGAAGTTAAAAATCCGCAGGACGGAAAGTTTACCATAGAGCATGCTGAAAAAGTGAAATTTAAATAGCGACTT
>CAZVTW010001032.1:0-1682 GCA_964629805.1 uncultured Bacteroidales bacterium
AAAAACTGAAGATCAACGTGTAAGGAACGGAAAGCAATGAACAATGAACAATGAATAATGAAAGCAAAGCGGAAGGTCACACTGAGGTGCGAGCGGAGCGAGCCTCGAAGTGTGGTTGTTGGCCGATGGCTTCTCTGCGTTACTCTGCTCAACTTAGCGGGATCTGCGTGAAACATTCACATGGTAACATGGTAACATGTCCGTGACTGAAATAGGTTGACCAAAATTAACGCAAAAAGGTCAGCTATATGAGAAGGAAATACACCAAAAAAGAGTCACTCAAACAGGCCAGGGTATTCAGCCTGGAAGTAAAAAAAAGAGTTGTAAAGGATATTGAGTCGGGCCGCTGCACGGTAAGGCAAGTCAGCAGGGAGCTGCTGGTGAGCGAGCAATCTGTGTATAGGTGGTTAGGGCAATATAGCCGATATTTGCATCATAACAAACGATTGGTTGTGGAAGACAAAAGTGAAGCATATCGGACAAAGCAGATGGAGAAGCACATCCGGGAACTGGAGGCTGCTCTTGGGCGAAAGCAAATGGAAATAGACTTGTTGAGTAAAGTGATCGATTTAGCCAATGAGGAGTACCATACCGATTTAAAAAAAAGTTTATTAAAGAAAGCCTCGAGTGGTTCCGGATCTATCAAGGCATCCAACACCGATACAAAATGAAAGATTTGTATAGCGTGGCTGGTGTGAGCAAGCAAGCCCTGTGGAAATATAAAGTTCGTCAGGAGCACAACCGGCAGGTGGTCAGGCAAATGGTAAAGGTCATGGATAAAATCCGTAAAAGGCACAAGCGTATGGGAAGCAGAAACATGTACTACGCCTATACAGAACCCTTACCAGTAGGACGTGATATATTTGAACAGATTGGACTGTCCAATGGCTTCAGGGTCAAGCGTAAGCGAAACGTACATAAAACCACTCGCAGCCAACTCATCGAGGTATACCCTAACCTGATAGAAGGCCTAACACTAAACGGTATAAACCAAGTTTGGCAGTCCGATATGTTTTATCAAAAGATAGAAGGCCAGGATTATTACGGGGTAACCATCATGGATGTTTACTCCAGGAAATTATTGGCACTGCTTATGTCGAAAAGCTTATCTGCACTGGCATTAGAAAAGGCGATGAAAAAGGCTCTTAAAACAAGAGCCGGTCAAGATTTAAGTGGATGCATCTTTCATTCGGACCGGGGTGGACAATATATCAGTGATATCCAAAAGAAGCTGATCAGCAGTTACAATATGAAGATTAGCATGTGCATACTGCCACAAGAAAATGCTTACGTAGAGCGGATCCAGGGGACCCTGAAAGAGGATTACCTGGAAGCAATGGACCTTCGGGAAGATAATTTGGCTTACATGGTCAAAAAAATCACATACCTTTATAATCATGAAAAACCGCACAGGGAATTACAGATGAGAACTCCCGATGCGTTTGAACAGTATGTGTTGAAGCTACCTGAAAACTTACGACCTGAATTAACCATTTACCAATGGGATCATGAGATATTAACAAAATCCCAGGTTGCTAACAAAAAGAAAAAAGAAGCAAAAAAGAAAAAGTCAACAATAATACAACAGGTTTAAACTTTATTTAAAAAGTCAACCTATTTCAGGCACCCTCAAACACTCAACACTCAACACTCAACACTCAACACTAAACACTAAACACTAA
>CAZVTW010001033.1:0-1680 GCA_964629805.1 uncultured Bacteroidales bacterium
TTTTCTCAAACTGATAAAACACTATTACAAGTGTATCAGGAATATTTAGAGCATTACAAAACTGGCGATATTGTAGATGCTGAAAAATGTTTAAACATATTAGCAAGGCATGAAGAGGATTTATCTATCGAAAATAAAATCAGTATTATTATTAATTTAGGCCTAATTAATTATTATAAAGGGTTTTATGATTTGTCAATAAATAATTATAAAGAAGCCGAGAAATTGACAATTGAGAACAAAATTGATAATCATAAAAGAATGGGAAAAGTGTACAACAATATGGCCATTATATATAAAATGCTTGGGGAATACTCTACGGCTATTGATTATTATTTTAAGGGTATAAACAGTTTTAGAAAAAGTAATATTTTAAGTCACGACAAGGAGTTGTTTTATGGACAAGTTTTTCACAACATTGGAATAACATACTTAAAATTAAAGGATTATGATAAAGCTATCATTAATTTTAATAAAAGTCTGCAATATGTGTCTAAAACAAACAAAAGAATTCCTGCTACATATAGCAATTTAGCCAGGTGTTACCTTGCCCAAAACAAAATAGACAGCGCTGAAATCTTTTTTATGAAAGCCATAGATGATTACTTAGCAGAATATGACAGCGCTTATTATAAGCTCAGCGGAGTTTATATGGAGTATGGTGAATTGCTCGAAAAACAGGAGAAATATGATGAGGGTTTTGTTTTTTACCAAAAAGCGCTAAACATCAGGAAAAATAGTTATGGGGAAATTCATCCCTTTGTATCCTATAGTTACTTGAAAATTGGAGATTATTATTCCCGATATCAACAATTCGATACTGCTTTGCATTATTACCACAAATCTTTGCATGCGTTTCACGAATACACCGGCAGGTTATCCTTATTTGAAATACCTTCCATACAGGGCTCGTTTTATGAACTTCAGTTACTCAGGATTCTCAAATCCAAATCAGAAGTATTTGCCAGGATAGCTGAGGAAAAGAACCGGCAGGATTCATCAAACTTTTACCTGCATGCCGCCCTGGAGCATATTCAGTGTGCTATGCGGCTCATCGCAAAGATACGTGGCGGTTATATGACAGAGGACAGTAAATTATTCATTACCGAGCATGAAAAAGAGTGCTATATCAGCGCCATGAGATATTGCACCTTGCTGTGGCATATGACTGGAGAAAAACAATATGTGATACAGGCATACAATTTCTCGCGCCAAAGCAAAGCTGCCCTTCTTCAGCATGATATTATCTGCAACAATACTCTTTTTTCCGGAAACATACCTGACAGCCTGACAGAACAAAGAAACAACCTAAAACAACGTGTTAAAACACTTCGTCGCCTGGTGGCAGAGGAAGAAGCCGAACAGGAACCTAACATGACCCGGATAAGTTTATGGCGTGATGAAATTTTTACCTATGTGCAGGAATTGCAGGATATTGAGCAACAAATCAAAACAGTATATCCAGATTACGAAAATCTGCTCCGAAAAACCGGTGCAGCGCCCCTTGATAAGGTTCAGGCTTGTTTAAGGAGGAATGAGGTGATTATTGAATATGCCATTGGAAAAGGACTTGACGACGAATCGACATCATTGTTTACATTTATCATTCACAATGATGATGTAGATATGATTCATACAGAGGTTGACAGCCTGTTTTTTCAGCATATTGGTACAATAGAG
>CAZVTW010001034.1:0-1680 GCA_964629805.1 uncultured Bacteroidales bacterium
CACCGGCAATGACACCTCTGACGTGGAACAGCGCCGTGATTACAAACCCTTTGGCGACACCCAGACCTCCAGTGGCAACAATGAATCGGCCTACCCGTTTACCCAAAAAGAACTTGATTCGAATACCGGTTTGTACTATTTTGGAGCAAGAACCTACAAGTGCAGAATCAATAATTTACGGATTTGGTTTTTATCGTCAAATGGATTAACAGTTTTGAAATTGTCCTCGATAGCGATCATTGATAACAAAAAAGTTAGAGATCGTTTTCTGGCGCCCAGAAAACGAAATGATAAATCAAAATGGCTTGCCAGGGCTGGATATATTCAACAGGAATGGTATCTATTAGAACAAGATTTACGCGATTACATTCTGCCCCTGGAAGCCGTTTTTCGGGAGATTACGGATTACGGGGAGATCTATTCAATCGATGGACCTTTAAAAGGTCCAAATGGTAAAATATTGTATGTCCGGACTGTCTGGATGGTCGAAAAAGAAACCAAAGTAACATAATTAATCACAATGTATCCTTTAAAGTGAGGATAAAATGAAATTTTCACTTTATACAGAAATTATCTTGTTGCAAGACATTCCTCCAGCAATGGATACGGATTCTCCCAAGAAGTAACTCTTTGACATCAATCCCATATCTTTATTATTCTTTTCCGAGACCAAACCAACCATCGCGCCCCCAACCCCTTTTAACCTTATTACTTTATTGTCAGTAAAAGGCCTGGCAATACCCCAATAAGGTAAAAGTCAAAAAAAGGTGGGGTAACCGGGAGCTACTAAGGTTAAAAAAAATAGAGTTGCTATATTTTTATTGCAATTCCACAAAATAAGGTTCAAGAACCAGACCCAACACCACTCTGCTAAAAATGAGGAAACCCATCCAACGAATCCGGTGCCTGGGCTTGATTTATTTTGAGAAAATCCACTCTAAAAGATGCTTGACAATTTAATTTATATTGGTTATGATATTCTGAAGACGCTGATAACCCAAAGTGAACTTTATGAAAAAACGAGTGTATATAGAAACAACGATACCCAGTTTTTATTTTGAGACTCGCACAGAACCGGATATGGTCGCTCGCAAAAACTGGACCCGGGAGTGGTGGGACAATCGATCATCAGATTTTGAATGTGTTACAAGCATTTCTGTCATAGAGGAATTGGAAAAAGGGACTCATCCCCATAAAAACCAAACGCTGGAACTCATTAATGAATTAATGTTATTACCAGTAAAAGACACTATCGTTGAGGTTGTAGAAGCATATGTAAAAAATCATGTTATGCCCAAAAATCCTCAGGGAGATGCTCTGCATTTGGCACTCGCCTCATTCTATAATTGCCATTTTCTATTAACGTGGAATTGTAGACACCTGGCGAATGCGAATAAATTCGAACACATTCGATACATGAATACTATTTTGGGATTATACTCTCCTATTCTTACGACACCCTTTGAACTTTTATAAAGGCAGACTCTATGAAAGACAAAGCAATTGAAGAAATCCGGCAGGTCAGACGAGAAATATCAAAAAAAAGCAACCATGATATTAAACAACTCGTCAAACATTATCAAGAACTGGAAAAAAAACACAAAGATCGCATGCTCAAAAATTCCCATCAAAGTATCGAAACCAGATAATGACACAAGAATCTGCTGAATTGAACTCTCA
>CAZVTW010001035.1:0-1675 GCA_964629805.1 uncultured Bacteroidales bacterium
ATGTCGCCGATAGTAACTTTTTTTGGGTAATTCATGGGTAGTGCTTTAATTAATCTGGTTTTACGACTGCCCCGCTAAAATAATCAAAAAAGTGAATATGAAATCCCTCCTTCACCAAAAAACGCAGCTTGCAGAAATCCAGCTTGTTTCAAGCCACCAATGCACGAATGGAGTTCGAATGATATTAGTGCATTCGTGGCGAAAAATAAAAAGTAAGCAACCTGCCTCAGTCCGGATAATAATTTAAGCCACTAATGCACGAATGGAGTTCGAATATTACTGACTGTACTATCACTCATAAAGAACATTGTAAAAGTTATCGGGCGTGATTATTTCAAATGCTGAATTTTTATAGGCATTGGTAAAGTCCCCGGGGATCTTCACTTTCTTTTTTTCAGACCATTTGAATTCATATGCATTTATTTTTCCCTGGTTATCCTCAATATAATCCACCTCCTTTTGTGAATAAGTACGCCAGAAATAGGGTTTGATCATGTTCAGGGGATCCGTTTTTAAATGTTTCATGCGCTCTGAAATGCAAAAGTTTTCCCACAGGGCTCCGTGATCATTCCTGAAATCCAAAGTATTCAAATTTTGTATAAGCATGTTCCTGATACCAATATCCCAAAAGTAAATTTTCCTTGTTTTCCCTACTTCATTTCTCAGGTTCCGCTTCAAAGCAGGCAACCTGAAAACAATAAAACTATCTTCCAATAGCTGTATATATCGCTGAACTACTGTTTGATCTACTTTCAGGATCCCTGATAGTTCTGTGAATGAAACCTCGTTCGATATCTGGAAAGCCAAAAGTTTAAGAAGATCCGTCAGTACGTCAGGTCGTTTGATATTTTGATAGGAAAGGACGTCTTTGAACAGGTAGCTCGAGGTGATCTCTTTCAGGTGGCTTGTTCCTTCTACATTGTCATTCAGTATCACAGAAGGGTACGTGCCGAATATCAGGATCCGGTTCAATTCCCTTTTGATGTCAATGATTGACGAGGAGGGCATCAATTCTTCTATGGTAAACGGATATAAGTGATAAACGACTTTTCGCCCGGTGAGCGGTTCATTAACCCTGTTTGAAAGTTCAAAACTGGATGAACCCGTGGCAAGGACTTTTAATTCAGGGAATTCGTCATGAAGTATTTTCAATACCAATCCAATATTGGTTATCCTTTGTGCTTCATCAAGAACGATCAGTTCATGATCCTTTATGACACTCTTTAAGTTCCCCGCATTTTCATAGGAAAAAACCGATTGTATATCGAGATAATCGCAATTAAAATACTCTGACCTGCCATCGAACCGCTTTATAATTTCTTTTATGAGAGTTGTTTTTCCAACCTGCCTGGCCCCATAAACAATGATTACCCTGTTTGGAGTGTTTGATGACCGGAGTCTTTCAAGTATCTGGTCCTGGATTGTTCTTTGTATGATCATAGCCAAAGTAATACTCCAAAGATATAAATTTAAATAACTCCTGTCATGTAATTTCATAAAATTACATGAGTAAACTCGTTCAATTACTAAAAAATATCTGTTTCAAGGATGTTTACCAGTACGAACTAAATATAAGCCACCAATGCTATTCGTGCATTCGTGGCGAAAAACGATTATCTTCAATCTGCCTATTTCTGTTCTATAAAAGAAAACAGGTTAAAAAATCTGTTAATGC
>CAZVTW010001036.1:0-1672 GCA_964629805.1 uncultured Bacteroidales bacterium
TGGCCATACTTATTGACGAATACGACAAACCAATAATAGATTATTTGGATAACATCCATCAAGCCGAAGAAAACCGTGAAATCCTAAGAAATTTCTATTCGGTAATAAAAGGCAGCGAACAATATATCAGGTTTTTGTTTATTACCGGGGTTTCAAAATTCAGTAAGGTATCTATTTTTTCCGATTTGAACCATTTGACAGACATTACACTTGATAAAAACTATGCTACCCTGGCCGGAATAACCCCTGTTGAATTGAAACAGTATTTTGATTGGTATTTGCAGCTTTTGGCAGATGATTATAAAGATATTTTCACAGACATTTACAAAGCACTGGAGGACGAATATCTTGGCTATTCGTGGAACGGGACAGATTTTGTTTACAACCCCTATTGTTTGCTCAATGTGTTAAGTACAAAGAGCATGCAGGATTTTTGGTACCAATCAGGGACACCAACATTTTTGATTACTTTACTTAAAAAAAAACAATACACCGCTTTCGACATTAAAAATGTGAAAATAACAACCAATGTGCTTGACAAATATGACATATCAAATATCGACATTGTCCCGCTTTTATTCCAAACCGGATATATTACCATAAAAAAATGGGATTTGAGGAAGAGGCAATTGACCATGGATTTTCCGAACAAAGAGGTTGAAAGGGCTTTTTCGGTCAATCTGTTGACAGAATTTAACGGCAGACAAAGCAGCAAAACCGAGAATTTATTAGCAAACCTTACAGAAAGTCTTGAAGAAAATAATATTGAACGCTTTATTGCTTTGTTGAAAACGCTGATAAAAGGGATTGCCTACCCAAATGCAGATTCAAAAGAAAACTATTTTCATTCCATATTTTACCTTGTTTTGCGGTTAATTGGATTTAATGTTGAAAGTGAAATACTGACAATAGATGGCAGGATTGACTGTGTAATAAAAACCGAAACACATATTTATATTGTGGAATTTAAAATGAATACTGCCAGTGCAGCCATACAGCAAATCAGGGAAAAACAATACCATGTGAAATATTTGGATGATAACCGGCACATCCAGCTCATTGGTATTGCCTTTGATGCCGAAGAAAAGAGTATTCAAGAATATCAGGTTGAAACGGTAAAATAGAAATGATGTACAAACTACGAATGACGTCGATTAAACGGATTTACACAGATAAAAAAAATATTGATCCGCAAGAATTCGCCCAAGCTGTGTCATCCACGTTCCAAAAATAGACCACTGATAACGCTGATGCAACGGATGACCACAGATAAGAAAATCTCTGACAATAGTGTTTTTGGATAAAATAGAACATATAATGAGTACCAGTAAGAAAACGCACTATTTTTTTGAAAGTGGTGCTAAGAAAGCTTCAGGTTCAAGGCTTGCACATTTTGAAAGTCAGGAGTTTACTGTAGCAAATGATTGTCTTTCAAAATGGGCGTAACGCAAAAAGTAGAGTTTTCTCATATACACTACAATGGTATAAATATTTTAAATGTGGCTTAGTACCACTAATAACCTGTCCTAAAAGTTTTTGCAAATATTAGGCAATTTATACTTCGACTAAGCATAACTTGCGTTTATCAACAATCATAAAAAACTGCTAATAGATACTTTATTTCGTTTTAAAAAGTTATGTTATGCCCGCTCAGCATATAAATAAGATAATA
>CAZVTW010001037.1:0-1670 GCA_964629805.1 uncultured Bacteroidales bacterium
TAATGATATAATTGCAGGGACAAAATAGACAGATAGCGAGGGATTGTGGAGAGGGAATTTATTATTTATAATTAAAGTACTCTTCTTATTTCTACTTTGTTAAATTTGCAAAACATTGTAAATGTTGCAATTAGATAACTATTTCATTTTCCTCCTTATAATATCGTCTAATATCATTGGCTCTTTGTATATGTCTTTTTTTCATTTGCTCAACCTTTTCATCAAAATTTCGAGCCCTGTTCACAATTAATTCAAAAAGTAGTTCTCTTGCATCATTATATGACAGCAGTGGCATATTCTCTCGATATTTAATACGTTGTTCTGTAATAAACAACATTGACAAAAATGTCAACACCATATGATTGTGCCATCCTTTCCAACCTCTTACCTGATAATCTGACATTCCCAAATCATGGCTGTCATCCTTAAAACATTTTTCAATCCAAAAACGTTGTGCCTGCATATAAGCAAACATATCAACTGATTGGTTTTCAATTGGTATGTTGCTTAACGCGAATTTTTCTTTATCACCCTTTTTCAAAGGTTTTTTATACACAAGTGTTTGTTTAAAAGCTTTCTTATCTTCATTCTTTTCATCCCAAACCCAAACTTCCTTTACATGTATTTGCGCTTTTAACCATCCCTTGGTTGTTCTGCGTATTTTAACTTCTTTAAAATCAGAGCTTTTCAAGGTCTTAGCGTAATCCCTTACCTTCATGCCTGGTACATTGGCCCGTAAAAGAGTTGGTGTACGACCCTTGGTTCCTGCTTCTTTAGGTGGAACTGATATAATTGGCTCTTCGAGAAAAATCCGTTGGTTATTGTGTATATCAAGCACATATTCCTTACCCAGTGCACTTATTCCCTTCATTAACTCGTAATTATTTCCATATAGGCCATCTCCATTTATGTAATCAAAATGAACCCCATCGTTTATATGTTCTTTTATCATTTCAAGGGCCAATTGTGGTTTGGTTTTGAATACCATATGTTCATCAGGTATGCCTGCTGCCTTGCAGCGTTTTTTGTCCTCTGTCCATGCTTTGGGCAGAAACAGCCTCTGGTTTATAATGGTAGAAAAGCGTTCTGCTGTAAGACTCATATAAACGCCTACCTGACAATTGTCAACCTTTCCGGCTACACCTGCATATTGCCACGCTACAGCTACTGACCTTTCACCCTTTTTTATATGTCCTTTTTCATCAATTGTTAATCCTACTGGCCCCTTGTTGCAGAATAAATCTGAAGCATTTTTGGCTATTGATTTAAGTACGCCCTGAGTGTCCCAATTAGATTCTGAAATTAGATGTTGTTGAGGTTCATACTTTGAATGTTTAATTTTTTCAACCATTCTCTCAATATTTCTTTTTCCTCGTTCGGCTGCAATAATTCCTTTCATAAAATTAGTCGCTTTATTGGCAACATTTTTTTTGCCTACTTTGAAATGTGATTTATAACGGTTTATAAATTCTTCCGTATCTACCTCTAAATCAAACTTTAAAGCATACGAATCAACATTTGTAATGTACTGATTATCAGTATCTTGCAGGGATTTGTAACTCTCTGGTATTCATATTGTTATGACGTTTTTGGTGATTTATATTTTCATCTAATATATTAATTTTTAGAATTTTAACAAAAAAAAAATTATTTTTTAATCTAACAAAGTA
>CAZVTW010001038.1:0-1666 GCA_964629805.1 uncultured Bacteroidales bacterium
TCTATGGTTTTCTTTTGTCTGTCCATAGATAACATAATATTTTGCCTGATTGTTTCCATAAACCTCAAAGAACCAAATCTTTTTCTGTCCGGGGCGTTTTGGTCAATGATACCGTCGGTGGTTAGATACAGTAAATCGCCCGAGTTCAAAGTGATGTCATGTGACTTAAATGGTTGTTTGTCCAGGCGAGAATGAATGCCACCAATGGATTTGCGGTCACCTTTAATAACAGATAAATCCTTGTCTCCCTGTTTATAATAAAATAAGGGTCTTTTAGCCCCGGCAAAACTCACCTTTGTTTGATTTTCATTGATTGGTTCAAACACACACAGACATACATCCATCCCTTCATTATTTTCAGTTTGTTCCTGTTTAAGGGCTGACCTGACACCGTTGTTCAGTCTGTCAAGAATTTCGCCCGGGTTAAAAATTCTTCTTTCATTTACGATTTCACCAAGTAACCTGTTTCCAATTAAGGACATAAAAGCTCCCGGAACACCATGTCCTGTGCAATCAACTGCGGCGAGGAATATTTTTTCTCCTTCGCCATTTTGCTGTTGTTCTTTTGTGATGTGCGAAAACCAGTAGAAGTCTCCTGATACAATATCTTTTGGACGGTAAATAAGGAAAAAGTTAAATAATGGCTTTATATTGTCTTCGATTGGCAGAATAGCGCTCTGGATTGTTAATGCATACCGAATACTACTTTTTATTTGTTCGTTTTGCATTTCAATCTTATTGTTTTGCTTTTCCAGATCATCCCGCTGAGCCATTATTTCTTCTTTCTGTTGTTCAACCTGAGCTGTGCGCTGTTTTACCAGGTTTTCCAGTACCTTTTTTTGTTTTTCAATACTTTTAACGCGGATACGATAAATAATATACACAACGCAAACAACAAAAAACACGACTATACCTCTGAACCACCAGGTTTCCCAATAAGGAGGAAGTACCTCGACTTTGATTGAGGTTCCCTCTTCATTCCAAATACCATCGCTGTTAGAGCCTTTAACCTTAAAGACATATTCATCGGGGTCAAGATTTGTGTAGGTAGCTATCCTGTGCCTGGCATCAGTATGTATCCAGTCTTTATCAAAATTCTCCATCATATAGGCATATTGGTTTTTTTCAGGTTGGGAATAGTGAAGGGCCGCAAACTCAAATGAGAAAGCATTTTGTTTGTGGGTAAGTGTAATGGACCTGGTTTTGGTAATATCATATTTTAAAGGAGAATCCGGGCCTGGTTTAACTGACCGGTTGAATAATTTAAAATCAGTAATAATCATTTTTGGGGGATGCTGATTATTTTTGACGCTGTCAGGATAAAAGGCATTCAAACCGTTAATACCCCCAAAATACATTTTTCCTTTGTAATCCTTAAAATATGAACCAACGAGAAATTCATTGCTTTGCAATCCGTTTTTAACATCATAATTTCTGATATTCTCAGTTTCTTTGTTAAATTTTGCTATCCCGTTGTTGGTACTGACCCAAAGATTTCCCTGGTCATCCTCCAGAATACCCATAATAACATTATTGGGCAATCCGTTGTTTTCTGTATATCTCTGAAAATTTTCCGTTTCCCGGTCAAATATATTCAAACTTCCTTTGGTGCCGATCCAAAGAACCCCGTCACTGTCTTCAAATATTGAATAAACCCTGTTATTGC
>CAZVTW010001039.1:0-1665 GCA_964629805.1 uncultured Bacteroidales bacterium
TTTTTAATATTTCATGAATATCGAAAACCTGCTCGGAGACAACATTTAAATCATTAAGATACAGGGCTTTTGCTTTGAATGGTTCTAATCTTCCATAACCGGGTGCTTTGATTAAATCCTGAAGTTTTGTCTTAAGCCAGTCTTTATTTGTACTGTTAAAATAGATTACCACTGCATCACTGTTTAACAGGTTGTCGCGATGAAGCTGCATCAGGTTTATTTTATCTTCATAATAGGAAGGTTTCAAAATTTCAAATCCATTGTTTTCAAACCATTTGTTTATGAGTTCAATTTCTTCTTCATTATTTCGCTCATAAATGAGATACACTTTGGGTTTCCGGGCTTTTTTCCTGGGTTCTTTATTTTCCTCATCTTGTTTTTTTTGTGGAATAACATTGCTTACTGCTTTTTTACGAATAACCGATTTCAGTATTTCAATTGGTGTTTCCAGGACGTCGGCTCCTCTGAGGGCTTCTGCATCGCGTTTTAGCTGTTCGGTGAAATGGCGTTGTTTTTCATCATTAAGTTTGAGTTCCGGAGATATCCAGATAATGCGTGAAAAAATAAAATTTCCGGTATCAATTTTTATATCTTTCACTTTATCAAAATAATCGGCTGCTATCCTGTTTTGTAAATCTACCAGGGAATAGTCGGAGTTTCTGAGCGCCTCTCCGTATTCTTCGCCGATAATATGAACGGACAGGCACGAACGTCCCAGGTAGTCAAAGACTTCTGCTCTTAAATCAAGCGGACTTTCAGGTAAAGTTTTATCCGGCAATATTTTATATCCATGTCTTTGAAGTTCTCGTTTTATGGCATCTCTGTTATCTGTCTGATCGGATGTTACCTCAGCAAGGTATATGGTCTTTCCGAAATATTCCTTATGTTTTTTATCGATAAGGAATTGCAGTTGTGTGAAGATGTCATAAGCCAGATCAACCAGCTTGAACCAATATTGCCTTTCAATTTCTGCTGCAAAAAGGTTGTCAACATCATGGAGTTCAGATTTAACACCTTCCCGGACAAAAAATTCCATATCTATTATTTTTCTGAGTGGCTGGGGTTGTTGACTCATGGGAAGCGGAGACTTTAGAATTTTGAATATCCGTATGGTCTCTTCTGAAAAAGATTTTGTTTGTCCGTATTTGCAAATAATATCCAATTCCTGCTTTGTATTTCCGGAATGACCGTAGTCGGGGGTAAGAATTATCACAAAAATAGCAGACCCGGAGATTATTTCTTCTAAGTCGGCAGATGAAGAATTTTTTTTAGCAAGGTCTTCACTTGTGATAATAGATGGATTTTTCCCCATAAGCCTGGTAAGCAAAATGTTGAGGAAGTATCCCAGATTGACACACCATTTCTTCTGTTTTTTATCTGTGTCAGGGCTTATATTAAAACTGATAAAAACATCATTTCGGAAATCCATATAAACTATATATTATCAATACATACATGAAAATGGTGTCAATAAAATTTACTGATTTCCTTAACTGCCAACAAATAAAAGGCCAAAATGTTTGTGAAAGCAAAAATTGTTATATTTTAAAACCAATTATCAAAATATCATCAACCTGTTCATAGCCTTTCATCCATTCGTCAAGGGTTTCTTCCAAAAGATTTTTTTGTTGTTCAGGCGGTTCATTATGTATCTCCAGCAGTTTG
>CAZVTW010001040.1:0-1664 GCA_964629805.1 uncultured Bacteroidales bacterium
GATGGCATTTCCAGTCCTCACGTATAGTGATACGACTATTTAATGCGGGTAAATCATAAAGCCTTCTTTATCGTGTTGATCCTTTGTGATTGCTTCCAGGTCTTGATTTGAATTGCTAATATACAATTGTCTTATACTCTTTTCCCGTGGGGTACTTGCGATATAGAACAAATCATTATCTTGAAAAATGATTCTAATAGAATAAAATATATCGGAAAAACTGGAAAAGAGAGGGTCATATTCATCAGAATCCAAGTCATAGCGTAACGCCATTACCCTCCTTGGAGAAACATAAATTCCACGAATAAAGAGATATTTAGAATCTTTTGAAAAACCCGTTACGTTGGCCACATCGATTTGTTTATAAAGTTGTTGAAGAGTTTCTTTTTTTACATCGTATAAAAAGGCTTTCGATCTTAACCCATGATTGATCGCAATATATCTACCATCGGGTGACCACATCATGTCTACGTCCCAAAATAGCTTTCCGGGTGGTACGAGCGTTTTTATTTCATCGCGCTTGAAATTATACTGTAATATAGAAAAGCCTTGATCATGATCTACCTTTGTTGCAAAAGCGATGACATCTTGATCGACCGGATTCCAAATTGGAAAATATGATTCTTCACCCACCAGATTTGGGAACTTTTTCTGGAAATCTTTATCCACCTGGGTTATTTTGCCGGTTTTGATTTCCACGATATAGATATGAGATTTTCTGGACAAGCCCAGTATGGGGCTGTCGTCAGATCTTTTTGATTCGAATATGATGTATTGACCATCCGGAGACCAACAGGGGGATGTGTCATAATTTTTATCATGTGTAACTTGATAACGCTCTCCGGTGGCTAAATCCAAAATTACAATTTCACCGAAATCAAAATCGGAAGTACCATTTTTCCCCCTTACATCCTCAATAAACACTGCTTTGTTGTGAGGATCAAAATCATCAGGAGGATCGGGATAGACTTTACCCGAGAGATCGAGTCCTGCAAAGACAATATAAGCAAAGACCAGGATGACCGGAATGTATGCCATAAACACTTTAGCGATCGATGCTTTCCATGAGTAGTCTAAATTCTTCATTAACAATCTCCATATTGATTCCATCTCTATACGTAGCCTTTAAGAACTCGTGCGGATCTTTTTGCATTGTTTCATCAAAATAATCTCTGACGTTGTTTTTTATTTCTTGGAATAACTCGGTAGCATAAATTTCGAGTTTTTTCGGATCATCTAGCCCACTCAAATCAGAAATCAATCTCATATTCAAAATCAAATCCCTGCTTCCCGGAGGCGACAATACCAGAGGTTGATCCTTTATCTTTAATGCGCTGGCATAGATAAAGGTCGCTTCATCGAGATTGCAGAGAGTGACTCCAAACTTTTGGTGTTTAAAAAGATATGGTTTATGGTTTTTGACTAGCTTCAATGATAAAATATTCGAAAACTTGTTTTATCATGACCATCATCAGTGAGTTGTTTTGGTTTTTCCCCTTTTTTGACTAGATAAAGTTGATTATAAAAATGCCCCTTTGGCACACCAACAAGAAAATAAAAATTGTCTTTTTGATAAATAACTTTGGAAAAATCCAGATCGAACTTGCTATTTATATTTTGGAATAAAATTTGATGACTCTTTTTATTCAAATTATATTGTATAG
>CAZVTW010001041.1:0-1663 GCA_964629805.1 uncultured Bacteroidales bacterium
ATATCAATATCATCAATGATACGGATGGTTTCATCCCAGTCTGCAAAATACCATTGTTTGCTATCTGTAATGACAATTATTTTTTTCCTTTTGGTTAAAATCCATAATATTTTTTCTGTTCCGAATTGCAACAATTTTTCAGTTTTGGTTTCCATATATTCCAGTACGTCATTCACATCACTTACACTGGCTTTTGTATCCACTTCAATGACAACACGCGGAGGCTTGGAGAGGTATGAATCCGAGATATCTTCAGTTCTGATATCTGATGCCTTATATATGGCAATATCAGCAGCTATGTTGTTTTTTTTCCCGGCATGTAAACCGACTTCTGAATAAAACAAACGATAATTGAGGTTGCCGTCGAACTCAATTTTATGGAAAAATTTTATAATTAGATCAATAATTGTAGATTGAAGACTGCTACTACCCATAATTTCATCAATGGTTTTTTCTTTGTTTAAAACATCCTTATAGCCAGCATAGTAAATTGGCCGGCCATCAATTATTTCATAAATGAATTTGGCGGGTATATTTTGTGCAGGCGTTTCTGTTTGTTGTTTTTCCAGTACCTGTTCCATAAGTTCCGTATATTTTCTGTATTCCCTTAAAGATAGGAATTTTTGTGGTTTTAAAAAAACATATTATGAGTCCGAAAGATATTTAATGATTTGATTTGCTGCATTTCCTTTGCCATAAAGCCCTTCCGGAAACTGAACGGATTGATTAAAAACGTTCTGAAACTTTTCCATAATTATTGTGTTGTCAGCGCCACATAAATAATTAACACCTGAATCAGTAAGCTCCGTCCATTCCGTTTGTTCACGCAAAGTCAGACAGATTTTTTGAAAAAAATAGGCTTCTTTCTGCATTCCCCCGCTATCTGTCAATAATAAGCTGCAATGTTTCAATAATTGTATGATATCCATATATCCAACAGGATCAATCACCATCATGTTTTTATTTTTTCCGGCAAAGTCAATCCCGGCACATTCCAGTTTCTTCTTTGTCCTTGGGTGTAGTGGCAGGATGATTTGTGTCTGTTTTGATATTTCTTCAAAAGCCTGAAAAATATTCCTGAGATTTTCTTCAATGTCTGTGTTTTCCTGTCTGTGAATGGTTGCCAGGACATAATTTGTTTTATTAAAGGAAGGATATTTTTGATGCAGGATTTTCAGTATAGTTGAGTTTTTATGGCTTTTCGCGGAATAGAACATGGCAGCATCATACATCACATCGCCTGTTTTTAACATGTTGCATTCAAAATTATCAAATCCCTCGCGTTTGAGGTTTTTGATGGCTGTATCAGTCGGGCAGAAAAGTATATTACTTATGCGATCAGTTAAAATGCGGTTGATTTCTTCGGGCATATCCATATTGAAGCTTCGCAAACCTGCCTCTACATGGGCAATTTTTATATGAAGTTTTTGAGCTGCCAATGCGCCGGCCAGGGTAGAATTGGTATCTCCATAGACCAGGACCCAATCCGGTTTTTCATCAACGAGCACAGCTTCTATTTTTTGTAACATTTGCCCGGTCATAGCGCCATGTGATAAACCGTTGATATTCAGAAAATAGTCGGGACGGGGGATTTCCATTTCTTCAAAGAAAATATCACTCATGTTTTTATCATAATGCTGACCTGTATGTATGATAACCTCAC
>CAZVTW010001042.1:0-1659 GCA_964629805.1 uncultured Bacteroidales bacterium
GAGAGATTTTTTGTTACTTTTTTATCTAAAAAAGTAAATTGAAAAAAAGTTCTTTATCAAAGTCTTGAAAAATTTTCTTTCTTTGATAAAAGAATTATTTCACTTATTAAGGTGGGTGAGGAAGTAAACCAGTTGGACAATATTTTTAAAAAACTTCACCTGCAATATGCTGAAGAAATGGAACATCAGATTGGGATTATCAGCAACCTTCTTGAACCGATTATGATTGTAGTAGTCGGTCTTATGGTGGCTGTAATTCTTATTGCAATGTATTTGCCAATGTTTCAGGTAAGTACATCGATTTATTAATTCGTTTTCAGTGTGTTGGCAACCGGAATTTTTTTTTCGTCCGGTTAATCATATTTTGGTAAAAAAAAATAACAAAAATGGCTTTGTATGTGAAGTAATGACAAAAAAAAACTGATTTCGTAAAAAAAAAATTATAAATCCTGAAGGTGATTCGGATAAACATTATAAGAAAAGAAAATTTTAAAAAAGTTAAATAATAAATAATGCAACTAACATCTTCACTCCGTATTGTTCAAAGGATAAAGCATTTCAGCAGTTTTTTTTTGGGCATTGTGGGTTCCAAATTGACCCTGACGGTCATTTTTCTTCTTATCTTTAGCAGAATACCCAACCATTCATCGAATAATAATTATTTTGCTCATTTGTACAGCTCATTGTCTATTGAAAATATTGAACCTGAGGAATGGAAGGATAAAAATTTTTTCCTGAGAAATCCTTATCCTTCAATCGGATACCAGGAAATTACTCCGGTAGCTGACATTCAAAACCTGAAAATGATTGGATTTGAAAATAAGTTTGGTGTGTGGGGCCGCACGGAAGAAGAACAATTGCATGGTATGATACTACGGTGTCTGAGGTTTCAGAATGTCTCACATAAAGTTGAACAGAGATACCATCTGCCGGAAAACCTGTTGCTGGCAATGATTATGAATGAGACTGGCGGCGTTGAGTTCCTCCCAAATGGCAGAGATGACGGAGGACTGGGGCTATGCCATTTGCAGCCTTACATAGCGAGACAGTTTAACCTGAAAACTTTGGACAATTGCAAAGAATTACGATCAAAATCTCATGGAAAAAAACTCCGATATCTTATTGGGAAACACAATCACAATTATACAATTCTGACTAAATATGATGACAGGTTCCATATCCTGCTCAATTTAGATGCCGTGGCGCGGATACTGAGATATTACATGGCCCGCGAAGAAGCTGATGATCCCATTGAAATGGCTGTTTCATACTATGGCGGCATTGATAAATTTCCATTTTATTATCAAAAAATCAACAGGTATCGGTCTTCCCTTAATGACAGTGAGTTTGTCTCCAAAGTCACAGCCAAATTTGACTCAATCAATCCGGATTTGCTTATTAACGGCAAAATGTCCGGATTCAAAGAATATATTGAATATTATCATGCCAGGAATTTGAATTTTGGGCTGGAAAAGTATGAATAAATATGAGGGAGGATATCTCTCATATACCCGACGTTTGCCAAATTTAAATGATTCGGCGATAAAGCTTGTAAACTTTGGAATAGTAACTTTATGGAAATTTGTATTCATGCGTAAAAAAATCCTTATCTTCGTACATGAATAGGACAAATAACTTTTATGGAAACATATAACAGGC
>CAZVTW010001043.1:0-1658 GCA_964629805.1 uncultured Bacteroidales bacterium
TTTGTTAATATCTCATTAATTCAAGTATGGAACAAATATTACGTATAGCAATACAAAAAAAAGGACGTTTAAGTGATAAATCCAAATCATTAATGCAGGATTGTGGTATTGATTTTGGCGCAGGAACGGCGCAATTGAAAGCCCGCGCCTATAATTTTCCGGCTGAGTTTTTGTTTTTGCGTGATGACGATATTCCCGGTTATGTTGCCGATGGTGTTGCTGACCTTGGCATTGTTGGAAAAAACGTTGTGGATGAGAAAAAACAACATGTCGATTTAATTGAAAAGCTGGGTTTTTCCAAATGCAGATTATCCATTGCCATCCCCAATTCAAAGGATTATACCGGCATCAGGGATTTGGAGGGTAAGATCATTGCCACTTCATACCCGAATATACTCGTCGCTTATTTGGGGCAACATCGCGTTAAAGCCAAAATTCATGAAATAAGCGGATCAGTAGAAATAGCGCCGGCTATTGGTCTGACTGATGCTATTTGTGATATTGTCAGTACCGGAAGTACACTGCTCAGTAATGGCCTGAAAGAAACAGAAGTTATCTACAGGTCAGAAGCTGTGCTGATCTCATGCCCGGAAATGAATGATGACAAGAAAATGCTCATCGATAAGCTATTGCTAAGAATTAGAGCAGTACGCAGGGCCAAAAAGCACAAATACATTTTATTAAATGCCCCGAATGATTCTCTTGAAACAATTAAACGTATTTTACCGGGCATGAAAAGTCCAACTGTGACGCCACTTGCTCTTGAAGGCTGGAGTTCGTTACACTCTGTTGTTGAAGAAGATGATTTTTGGGAAATCATTGAAAAGCTTAGAAATGCCGGCGCTGAAGGAATACTGGTAGTTCCGATTGAAAAAATGATTTTTTAATTTCGAATGATTATGATTCAAAAAATAAAATATCCCCAAAAAAGAGACTGGGAAGCGCTTCTTGCACGACCAGCCATTGAAAATGAAAAGTTGCGTCCGGCAGTTTCTGAAATATTGAATGCTGTCAGACAATCGGGTGACAAGAAGGTGAAAGAATACACCAGCAAATTTGATAAGGTTGATTTACAACATTTTGAAGTTACACAAAGCGAGATCGAATCTTCAGTATCCCTGGTGAGTCAGGAACTTAAAGATGCCATTGATTTGGCCGTTGACAACATCAGGAAATTCCATTCAGCCCAAAAGGAAGAGGTCAAAAGGATAGAGACTTCGCCTGGTGTTGTATGCTGGCAAAAAAGTACCGCTATTGAAAAAATTGGCATTTATGTTCCCGGAGGTACGGCGCCTTTATTTTCAACAGTACTCATGCTTGCTGTTCCGGCTGTGGTGGCCGGATGTGCTCAAATTGTCATGTGTACCCCTTGCGACAAAGATGGTTCTGTTCCCCCTGTGATTCTCTATGCAGCCCGTCAGACAGGCGTTCACCGGATTTTTAAAATTGGGGGCGCCCAGGCCATTGCTGCCATGGCATATGGCACGGAAAGTGTCCCGAAGGTACATAAAATTTTTGGCCCGGGTAATCAGTATGTCACAATGGCTAAGATGCTGGTCAATGCCGAAGGTACAGCCATTGATATGCCTGCCGGCCCCTCAGAAGTGATGGTCGTGGCTGATCAAACGGCTAATCCCGCATTTGTTGCTGCCGATCTT
>CAZVTW010001044.1:0-1658 GCA_964629805.1 uncultured Bacteroidales bacterium
GACACTTCGTGCACGGGGCAGGCAGTGAGCGAAAATCGCTCAATTTGGGTTATATCTACGAAAAACAGAGTAGAGCTTTTTACAGGCGTATTATTCATTTTTTTCAGGGCTGAGGTTACTAAGATAATCAGCCCTGTTTTTTTGTAATTACGTTTATATTTCATCAAAAGAATCAATTTCAACATGACTTAGTCCGGTGTATAGCATTATCTTATCAATAGGTTCTCCGTTTTTTTTCATTTCTTTAGCAATTTCTATTTTTTCTTCTTTTCTGATTTCTTGCTCTGCATCGAACTTCAAAGTTTCAGCAACACTTGCTTCCGTACTGATTTTATCAAGGTATTTTTCATATGCTTTTCGCTCATTTTCAGACATATTCAACACAGTTAGTTTTTGTCGGGCTTTATCTATTCCTTTGGCAGTAAAATTATCCTTTATTTCACTTGTTTTTAAGAAATATACCCATTCGTCAAATTTATCCTGAGTCAATCCGATTGTCTCTTCATCATAACTTGTAATTCGAATCAGGTAATGTTCAGGAAAAATTTGATTAACATGTTGCTTCTGAAATAGTTTTTTTTGACCTTCTGATAATTGTAAATCATCTTTTTTATGTATCCCCTTAAAATGTATCGTTCCATAATACATATAATCTTTTCCCTGTCCTAATTCAAAGTAGATGACACTAATTGTAATAACTTTGATAACAGATGAATATGATTTTCCTTCTTTCATATTTTCTGTAATGGTTTTTGAAGTAATAAATAATAATCTGAATAAATAGTCAAGTTCTCTGGTATTTTGTATTTCAATTATTATGAGCTCATTATTTGAATTCTTCACCAACAAATCAACACGATTGAATTTATCATCTTCCTCTTCTTTATTTGTTTCACTTTCTAAAATGTTTTCAATGAAAATATTCTCTTTTAACAATTCACTTAGAAAGCCTTCAAGAATATCAAAATTAGCCTTGTCCCTTAACATTTTTTTTGCTGCCCAGTCAAAACGTATATGTTTCATGATTATCTGTTTATATTCTTTTTATATATAATCCTTCATGCAAAGTTACATTTTTGGTTGACATTTAAATTGATTTAACCGAAATTGTCATATTCTTTTTTTAATATAAACCAGGAAGCGTTTCTATACAATTTTTTATTTGTAAAGAATAAAGTTTAATGAATGAGGGTTTGAGAAACAATAAAAAAAGCCCCCATTCCTTTTGAAATGGAGGCCTGATAAATGTTATAAAAGAAAAATCTATTTTTCTTTAATATTAGCCTGGGCAGCAGCAAGGCGTGCAATAGGTACACGGAAAGGCGAGCATGAGACGTAGTTCATACCAACCGTGTGGCAAAATTCAACTGAACTCGGTTCGCCACCATGTTCACCGCAAATACCAACTTTCAGGTCAGGACGTGAACTCCGGCCCTTGGTTGTACCCATTTCAACAAGCTGTCCGACACCTTCCTGGTCAAGTACCTGGAAAGGATCAACTTTGAGTATGCCTTTCTCGATGTAAATTGGCAGGAATTTTCCGGCGTCATCACGAGAATAACCGAAAGTCATCTGCGTCAGGTCATTTGTACCGAAAGAGAAGAACTCAGCTTTTTGAGCAACCAGATCAGCAGTCAGCGCTGCACGCGGAACTTCAA
>CAZVTW010001045.1:0-1657 GCA_964629805.1 uncultured Bacteroidales bacterium
GTAACGATTCACACCCCCTTAGAAAAAACAAGGAAAAAATTCATTTTTCTAGGGACAAATGGAATCAGCCATGATACAAACAAAATGTGAAGGATAAATTTACCCCAGAAGATTTGCGCCAACTGAATAAAGAGTATCTTGAAAGGATGCGGAAGTGCGACCTGATAAATCTTACATTTCGCCTGCGCAACTTCAGCATCGAATTGTATGAGCTTCTGAATATTGATTCAAACAACAGTTCGAAACCGCCGTCGTCAGATAACCCATATAAAAAAAGGACAACAACGGAAGAAACTGAATGTGCTGAACCGATAGATGCAGATACCCCGGGTGATGATGTTGAACCAGACATAGATGACAAGCAGCCAAACCAAAATGATGAGGCGCATAATGATGCCGAAACAAAACGCCAGCCGGGTCGCCAGCCGGGTTCACAGGGGTTTTGGCGCAAGCAGAAACCGGAACCTGATTTTAAAGAGCATCATTATCCCCAAAACTGTATCATCTGTGGGGAAAAACTCAGCGAATCGGCTCAACCCCACATGGCCCATTACACATATGAGCTTGAAAGAAAGGAAAACGGCATTGTCATTTTATGCACACTTCATTATTACTATGCCGCCGTTTGTGAGTGTGGACATGAAAACATTGAAAAACCGGGTGAAGGTTATATATCGGTTCTCGATGGGCGTAAACGAAATGTCAAACTGAGTGAATATACAATTGTAGGCCCAATGCTATCCGCTTTCATAGCTGCCTTAAACAGGCGCAGCGGAATGTCCCGGCAAAAAATTCAGGAACACCTGCGCACCTGGATGAATTTTGACCTTTCCATAGGTCTCATTTGCAAATCAATTCGTGAAGCCGGCATTGCCTGTTATCCTGTCGTGGATGAATTAATCAATGACCTTCAAAAAGAAGAGCATGTTCATTTTGACGAGACGCCCTGGTTTGAAAAGGGACTTTTTCGTTGGCTTTGGGTTGCAATCAGCAAACGCACGGCTGTATATCGCATTGGAACGCGAAAAAAGGATGAACTGCTGCATTTGATAACGGAAGCCTTTATAGGCTGGCTGATTACGGATGGTTATCGGGCCTATCGAAGCTATCCGCACAGACAGCGTTGCTTAGCTCACTTGATTAGAAAAGCTGTTCGCTTAACGGGCGCGGTCGATGATGAAGCCCGAAAAATGGGGGAATGGTTTTTACGGGAAATGCGAGGGTTGTTAAAAACAATGGCGGAAGGTGAGGATGGTCGGAAACAATGCGGGCCCATCCTTGCCAGATTCAAAAAAGCCTGCAACCTTGGATCAAAATCAGATCATGCCAGATTGAAATCGTTTGCAAATGAAATTTTAAACGATTGGGATGCGGTGGTGGCGTTTGTCAAAAATCCTGGGTTGCCTGCTACAAACAATGAAGCAGAGCGCGCACTGCGCTGGGCGGTTATTTTTCGAAAAATCACCTTCGGCACACGCACTGAAGAGGGGAGTCGTTCATTTTCCGCGTTGCTAAGCGTAATAGAAACATGCCGGCTGAGAAATATCGAACCGTGGGAATATATTGCTCAAGTAATCGCGCTTGCGCGAAAAGGCATAGCCCCCCTTCCGATGGCATAATTTCCTTTTTTTTACTAAGGGGAAGTGAATTGTTACAT
>CAZVTW010001046.1:0-1656 GCA_964629805.1 uncultured Bacteroidales bacterium
GAAGGAATACGATAATCACAGTAGCTGTAAAAAGTACCCATCCCAACCAGGGCTTATTCTTAATTTGTTCCCGAAGTGTTTTCATAGTATAGTATATTGTATTAATTGATTATTATTTCTTGTTATTTTTTTTGAGCCAGTCAGGAACAGGACTTTCCGGCAATGGCACCCTGGCATGGGGAACACTTGAAATACTATTGACACGGCCATGTGGAGTGGAACGGTGGCATTCCCAACATGTGCGATTTTCCCTGTAATGATGAAAATGTGCTGTTCGTCTCAGAATTTTCGAATCTGTGATAAGGTCCTGGTGACAGCGGATACAGTTATCCTGCACCACTTCTTTTCCTGCCTGTTTAATGAAGATGACCTGGGGTTCGGCCCTGAGCGTGAAAATAGTAGCATGACGCATACCGTCTTTTGCTTTGAAGTAATAATGATTAAAGAAATTATCGTGTGGAACATGACAATCATTACATGTGGCATATTCACGGTGGGCGCTGTGACTCCAGGTGGCATACTGTGGAGCCATGATATGGCAATTAACACAGGTTTTCGGACTATCTGACAAATAGGAAGGCGCTTTTGAAACATAAAACAGAAATGCTGCAAGACCAGTCAAAACTGAGGTAAGTATCAAAACAGGAATTTTCCAGTTTCCCGGTGGAAAAAAGAAACGAAATAAGGATTTTATCATATCTGCCGGATTTTTAGATAAAAGTAAAAATTTTATTCACAGGTGTAAAATGTACAGATATTTTTATCTTAAATTATTTTATATATGTTGTTGCATCTCATCTTGACGAGCAATCGGTTTTCCTGATTCATACAGGAATTCAGGTGAAAGATCTGCGGCTATTTTCCATTCAATTTTATCCGGATTTTATCATTATCAACATCATTTTAAATTTTTCCTCAGCCTGCAGGGCATGTGGAATATTGGCAGGCATAATAATGGCCTCACCTTTTACGGGATAATATGTTTGTTTATCAATGGTAATCTTTGCCTTTCCATCAATAATTTGAACCAATGCATCAAAAGGAGCAGTATGTTCACTCAGTCCTTCCCCTTTGTCAAAGGCAAACAAAGTTACATTACCTGTTTCTTTTTGCAGAATTGTTTTACTCACAACAGATCCCTGTGAGTATTCTACTGATGTTTCTGGTGAAAAAATTTCTCCGTTGTTTATTGTATTCTTTTCCATATGGTTATTTTGTATTATGGGCTTGAAGCGAAATAACCTGAACTTCTTTTATTCTGTGCAGTTTTTTTCACATCAAGCCCTAATTGTTCGTTGTTATCTCAATGAAATGATATTCAGCCGATAACTTTTTCATAAGCAATTTGTTTTGTTGGTATCCATTCTTCTTTTAAAACCTTACCCTGAACCGAAACAACAGTCACCTTGACAGGAATAATTCTTTCAGCCATCGAAACAGCCTGTTTTGCAATCTTTAAAAGTCCTCCACAACACGGAACTTCCATTATCATGACTTGCAGTGTGTTAATTTGTGCATCATCAATCAATTATTTGTAAAGCGCCTTCGTGACAATTCGGGACACATACTCCACATCCATCACACAAATCCTCATTAATATAAACAATTTCGCGTTTCATAAGTTTTTCATTATAAATTTAAGACAAATTTATCTTA
>CAZVTW010001047.1:0-1655 GCA_964629805.1 uncultured Bacteroidales bacterium
CAGGTCTGGCGATTAAAATACATGGTTTTATATGCCAAGCTCAAGGACATTACAGGTTACTCCTCAGATTTTGATCTACATGGAAAGTATTTTGTTACCCACAGCCTGAGCTGGAATATATCACGGAACTTTAACCTTCATTTTTTCGAAACTGTTACCTGGAGCGCACGTGATTCTATTGGACATCGTGGATATGAATGGCAGTATCTTAATCCTGTCATTTTTTACAGACCGGTTGAATTTTCACTTGGGTCATCCGATAATGTTTTGCTGGGCGCTGGATTTAAACTTAAATTATTTCCACGTACTTTCTGTTATGGTCAATTACTAATAGACGAGTTCTATCTGGATAGAATATTGGAACGTAACGGATGGTGGGGGAATAAGTTTGGGATTCAGTCAGGAATAAAATCATTCGAGCCATTCCATCTGAAACATTTGTATCTTCTGGCTGAATTGAATATTGTCAGACCATACACATACAGCCATCTGGAGCCTGTACAGAATTACGGACATTACTATCAGCCACTGGCTCATCCGCTTGGAGCAAATTTTTTGGAACAACTATTATTATTAAGATTTTTGAAAGGGAGATTTTCGATAAACAATCGTTTTTCATATGTTATATATGGTGATGACAAAAAAAAATCCCCTGCCAGCTATGGGAAAGACATCTATAAATCTTACGAGCAACGTACCGGAGATACTGGTATTCATTTATTCCAGGGAAACAAAAAGCAGTTTGTTTTCAATACCCTGCAACTGGAATATCTGCTGAATCCGGTTATGGGCCTGAGATTTTTTGTGTACCTGCATAACAGGTATCAGTTTGGAACAGGTCACGAGAAAAAAAATTCGGTTTTCTCACAATTGGGAATTTCATGCAACCTATACGGGAAGAAGTATAGTTTTTAACGCTTATTCAATAAAAAGCTCAAGGTGACCCAAATCAAAAGTAATTGTCCGGCCATAGATTATGTTGCCAGTTCCTGTAATGATTTTAATGATTTCGGCAGCCATAAATGAACCAATCACACCGGGCAAAGGACCAATAGCTGCTTTTATTTTTCTCCTTTTGTCTGTTTCACTTTCATCAGAATAGAATAAGCCTTCATTTCTTTCAATTCTGTTGTCAAGGGCTATATATGAACCTTTTAATCCGGCAATTTTTCCACAAATCAGGGGTTTATTCAGTTCATAACAACATTGACTAAGAAAATAGCGGGTAGATTCATCCGTTGTAGTGTCAACAACAATGTCAAAATTCTTAAGCACTTCAGGCGCATAATCATCCCTGAGTTTAATATTATATATTTTGATTTCTACATGAGGATTCTGATGAGCGAGTTTTTCTTTCGCAACAATGGCTTTGTGTTTGCCCAGGTCATTTGTATCGTATAAAACCTGGCATAAAAGGGAACTCTCTTCAATGAGATCAGCGTCAACAATACCTATGAATCCAATACCGGCTGAAGTGAGTTGCTGTAAGACAATTGACCCCAGACTTCCGGCGCCAATCACAAGGATTTTGGCTTTTTTGAGTTTTGTCTGACCGTCAATTCCGACCTGAGGTATTGAAATATGCTTTTTATACCGTCTAATTTCCTGGTTTGATAGTTGTTTGTCCATAAAAAAAGCGCCTGAAGTTTTGTAAC
>CAZVTW010001048.1:0-1654 GCA_964629805.1 uncultured Bacteroidales bacterium
CTGATTTGAAGGACCAATATACCTCTGTAGAATTACAGCATAAGTCTCTGGACTGGCGCTGATGCACCTGATTGACACGAATATTTTCCTTGAGCTCCTTTTGGACCAGGAAAAGGCAGGTAAGTGCCAGCGCTTTTTGAACAAAAATTCTGAATCGACTCATCTCCCCGATTTTACGCTTCATTCAATTGGCGTCATTTTGATGCGCCAGAAAAAGGCAGAGATATTCTTACGTTTTGTCGCGGATATCTTGCCGAATTCTATGTTTTTTACCTTCCCCATTCGCATTACAAAAATATTGGTAGGCATATCAAACTCTATGAGGCTTGACTTTGATGATGCCTACCAATATTTGATTGCCCTTGAATTCAATTTATTAGAACCTATCAATACGAGAAAATCATATGAAACAAACCGTTTATCTTGAAACTACGATTCCATCTTTCTATTATGAAACAAGAACTGATGCAGAATTCATAGCAATGCGTAACTGGACCAGGCAATAGTGGAAACAAAGGAAAGACAACTATCATTGTTTCATTTCAATTGCAGTATTGGACGAATTGGAAAAAGGGCATCACCCAAGAAAGGAAGAAAAGATTCTACTTCTTTCGGATTTGAAATATCTTGAAATTAATGATGAAATCGAAGAAATTGTATATGTTTATATAGGGAATTATCTTATGCCCAAAGATGTTGTGGGGGATGCTCTTCACTTGGCTATCGCCTCATTTTACAAAATGGACTATCTTTTGACATGGAACTGCAATCACTTAGCAAATGCAAACAAAAAAAAGCATATTCGGCGAATTAATGAGCGATTAAGGCTATCAACCCCAGAGATAATAACATTTTTAGAGGTAATGGAGGATTAAATTGAAAGATAATGAGACTATAAAAGAAATACGAGAAATAAGAAAAAAAATCTCCGAACAATTCGATCACGACCCAAAGCGTCTTGTTGAATACTATAAAGATAAACAGAAACAGAAACAGAAAGAGAAAGAGAAAGAAAAATTTGCTCAAATGCATAATCGAAAATCATGATGAATTAGGGCTGTAGAATTATCAAAAGCTGTTTTCTAACCATCGCATCAACGCGGACGTGGCTTCAGCCCCCAATTCCGCTGACTTTTGCGTTATTTGCGTTATCAAGATAAATCTGCCGCGTAGCGGCTTACTTGAACGTCATCCTCGAGACAGCACATCCACCTTGATATCTTTAACCTGGGGTGTCTAAAACCGGCCTTCTTTGGCAATTTTTCTTGTTCGAGAACCGGCCCTCTGCGACCGGTCAAAGTCGAAGGATCTTGCCGCCGAATTCCGGCGAGCTAAAATCTCTTGGCTCTGTCGCCGTCAGCGCCAATGCCAATGTATCGCTGATTCCGGGGGCCAAAAACCGCGCAAAATATGACATAACATACTGCAAACATAAAATATTTAGGGAAAAGCGGTTGGCCCCGAAATCGAATGCGAAATCGACATCGCTTTTCATCCAGACGACCGGTCATTGGGGGGTTGAGAGATGTGTTGACCGAGAAGGCAGACTGCTGAGGCCCAAAAGCCGAGGAAGCTTTGAAAGCGGTTTTAGACGGCCTACATGGAATCCATACCGGTGGAAAAGGCCCTGGAAGAAAAGCAGGTCCCCTGTCTG
>CAZVTW010001049.1:0-1648 GCA_964629805.1 uncultured Bacteroidales bacterium
AATGACACTTTTAAAATCAGAGTCGCCAAGATGTAATTTTTTTCTTTGTGGCATAATATTCATTTTAAGAATAATACTACAAAGTTATTAAAAAACCATGATGATTTTCTTTTACTCCTGAGTTAATTACTATAATAATTTTATGTGTCCGTTCACAACTTGTTATGTTTTTCAATATCATGAGCATATCCTGATATAAATGAAACATGCAGAAGTAACGAGGATAATCCGAGGATAGACCAGCATATGTAAAGAATGGCGCCGGGATCGTCTATACCGGGAAAATTTCCGAAAATGGCTATTTCAAGAGCCATTAGAAATAAAAAAACGGTAATTATAAGGGTGTAAATCCACAGCTTTGATATTCTAATCCTAAAATCAGAGGGCAATTGTTTTCTCCTCCAATTAAGTGGTTATGTTAAATGTCCAACTCATCATCAGAATAATCAGCATGAGTTGATATGTATTTATTTTTATCCTCTTTTATGACTTCAATATTTTTTAACTTTCTTTGGATTGCCCTGGTTCTTTTGCCCATGACATCATCTAGTTGATTGAGACCGGTTTGAATATTTTTTTGAGCTTTTTCCAACAAACCGCCAAAATTTTCAAATTCTTTTTTTACCAAGCCCAGTATCTGCCATACTTCGCTGCTTTTTTTTCGTATTGCCAGTGTTTTAAATCCCATTTGCAGACTGTTCAATAATGCAGCTATTGTAGAAGGCCCGGTGATAATGATCTGGTATTTCCCTTGCAACTCCTCTAACAATGCAGCTTTTCTCACAACTTCAGCATAAATTCCCTCAAATGGCAGGAACATGATACCAAAATCTGTTGTGTTTGGCGGATCAATGTATTTTTCCCTGATATCTCTGGCCATTTTTTTGATGGTTCCGTCAAGTTGTTTTTGTGCAATGTTGATTTTCACAGGATCACCATCATCATAGGCTTCAAGTAAATGCTCATACACTTCTTTTGGGAATTTAGCATCAATCGGCAGCCATACAATACTACCTGATTCGTCTTTCCCGGGCAGTCTAATCGCGAATTCAACCTGATCAGTAGTACCTGTTTTTGTTTTAACATTTGTATCATATTGTTCCGGAGCCAGTATTTGTTCCAGGAGCATGGATAATTGAACCTCACCAATCCCTCCCCGTAGTTTGACATTACCGAGAACTTTTTTGAGGCTGCCAACATCTGTGGCCAGATTTTTCATTTCTCCCAAACCCTCACGAACTGATATGAGTTGTTTACTGACAGTTTCGAATGATTGATTGAGCCTGTCATGCAGTGTCTTCTGTAGTTTTTCATCCACTGTTTTACGCATCTCCTGAAGCTGCCGGGAATTATCTTCCCTGATAGACCTCAAATGGCTATCAATTGTATTTCTCAAATCTTTTATATAACCGGCGGTATATGTATTGATTTCAGATTGTTGTTTTAAGAATTCATGAAACTTTTGCCCAAGGTATTCATTTTGATGTTTTATTTGCTTATTAAATGTATCTTCAAAGCCTAAAATTGATGTCTTTAATTCCTCACGGTTAATCCTGGATATATTATTTGTTTCAGCCCGGTTTCTTTCAAATTCATTGTGTAATTCTTTTTCTATTCTGTCAAGACTTGTTTGTTGTCTTAAGATTGA
>CAZVTW010001050.1:0-1648 GCA_964629805.1 uncultured Bacteroidales bacterium
GTTGGCGGACAAGTATCCGGGGTTAACGCCTTATCATTATGCGGCGAATAATCCGCTGAAATATGTTGATCCGGATGGAAGAAAAGTTGAGATATATTCTGTTCCGATAGGCATTGCAGGAATAAAAACAGGTCATAAGCATTTATTTATAGTAGTTAGAAATAAAAACACAGGGACTTTTACATCGCGGGGCCTTTATCCAAAAAATTATTGGAAAGCTGCAAAAAGCATAGTAACAAAAGGTAAGTCAATCCCTGTTGTTCATAAAGATAAAAAATCTGAATTAGGGGAAGTAAAAAAGCTATACGCTGGCAAGAAATCAAATACAACACTCGAAACAGTAATTGATATCCCAGAAGGTATGACAGAAGAAGAATTTGATCAAAAAACATTAGAAGAAGCTGATAATTATCCAGTAGATAAAAAACCATACGATGCTAATGAAGGTCCGAATAGCAATACTTTTGTTGATGATGTAGTTGAAGGTGCAGGTGGAACTATGCCAGATATCCCAGGAGCAACACAACAAAATTATGGTGAGAAAAAGAAGGATGAAAAAGATGAATAAAAAAATATTTAAAATACTATATATAATTAATTCGTTATTGATTGTCATTCCTCTATTAATTCCATTATTTATCAAACTATTCAATTCATCTTATAATGATACCTCATTACTATACTATGCAATTTTTACTTTGTTGGGAGTTTCATTCTGCATATCTTTTTTCGGAATTAATATTTGGGCTTTGTTATTGTATAAAAAACAATGGTATATTTATTCAATAGTAATTATTATCATGGCTGTTTGGATAACATTAGGAGTTAATAAATATTCAGCAAATGTTTTTCCGTAATTTGGTAAATATATGCGGCGAGTAGTGTCCGGTTATAAGTCAAATAAATTCAATTGATTTGAATTCAAGTCTGCCGGAGTATTGTAATCACCCTCTTTAACTAATTGAAAAATATCATCTTTTTCAAACATTGTGAGGCTCAAAATCTGTAAAAAAGTGTAGAGACTGATCTCTAATTTAAGCTGTTTTTTAACGATTGCGACAAGGATGTAAATCGATATAGCAATCCATATCTGAGTTTTGACGGCGTTTTCCGATGTGCCATAAAACGATTTTATTCTTAAATGCTGTTTTATCCATTTGAAAGACTGAGGTGGTCCACCTTTGGCGGTGATTATGCCGCTACCGCACTGGATACCGTCACCATTTACAAATCCGGTACTTATGGCTGGACAATACGTTTGAACGTGGGCACGTGAAAAACGTGTAAACGTGGAATACGATCCGGAGCGGGGGTATCTATGGTTTTTTACCGACCATCTGGGTTCGACCCGTCTGATCACCGGCAACGACACCTCTGACGTGGAACAGCGCCGTGATTACAAACCCTTTGGCGACACCCAGACCTCCAGTGGCAACGATGAATCAGCTTACCAGTTTACCCAAAAAGAACTTGACTCGAATACCGGATTATATTATTTTTGATAGAAATCGTTCGAGCGAAATGTACAGATACATCACGAGTGCGATGGATTCATTCGAGCAAAATCTTTGTACTTTTACAGGTTGAATTATATGAGTCCCCTCTAAAAAGAACCGTTTTTAAAACGCATATGGGACAGCCCTGAATA
>CAZVTW010001051.1:0-1646 GCA_964629805.1 uncultured Bacteroidales bacterium
GGGATAAAATAAGCAGATATGGACTTTAAAGATACATCAAACTGCGGCCTTACCCGGCCGAAGGTCAATGGAAGCGTCATGAAAACATCACTATGCCTCAAAACCAACACACAATGAGTGAATAATTGCATGTTTCACACCAAAAAATCCAATATGTCAAAGAACGATGTCTGTTTTGTCTCAAATTTCTTCCTTTGCACTTTAGTCAGGCACGCGTTGTGTTCCGGTACGCGTCACAGACGCGCACCAACCAAGATTCGATACTAATCACCTTCAATGTCTTTGTATTTTCTATATTCTTCTGGTAATAAATCCCAGTCTTTTGGGGTAACTATTATCTTACATCCCTTCCTAGTTTTTGTTTCTACATATTTCAAGTTGTCAAGGTTATCCAATCTTATTTTTTCTAAAGCAAGTACAATATCTTTTATTGTTGATAAATATTTAGTTCCAAAATATACATCACAACTGTCAATGTTGTTTATAAGCATCGAACAGCCAAAATATTCTTCATTATAATCAACACATTTTCGTTCTTTCAATGAATCAGGGAAGAATTTCTTTATCCTTCTTAGATCAATAATTGTATCGCAGAAACTTAACATTATTGGCTTGACATCTAAAAGTCCTCTTTTAATAATTGTATCTCCATCTAAGAAAAACCAGTTTACATATTCATAAGTTAAATTGTCGAAATAGAGCCCTACACCATTATCATAAATTGTTACACTGTCGTAAGTATCTTCAATTACCGAATCAATATGAGGATAAAAAACTGATACAATAGTATCATTAGGAATAATGTCAATGTACCATTTTATTTTACCAAAATTAAGAACAAATGAAGTATCAACTTGAGCATTGCAAAAAGAAACTATTAGTAAATAAATAATGCATATATATCTTTTCATAGCTACCTTTTATTATCTGCCAAAAAATGGCAACCATTGATTAAACCATACATTCATCACAGTATGATTTGTGCTACCAGCTGTTGAATATGAAGCACCATACCTGCTAATTGTAAAAATATTATATGTTTTACTATAATCACTTGAACCATGATAAGGAGTTGCAATATAACTTTTCCCATATTGCATTGTCATTGATCGAATAGCAGATTCAGAAGCATTCGGGGGTAATTGTGCTACAATATTTCCGTTAGAATCAACCCAAACATGAGTTCCCTTTTTGAGATGATGAGTATGAGCCAGATATTCAGCCCATGGTGCCTCATTTCCACTACCTTCCAAGCTAACCGCAAATTCCCTTCTTGTACTTGCCGGAAATACTTCATTTACAACCCTGCCGGATTTATCATATTTTTGAAGTGCAAATTCTTTTCCTTCAAATTGACTACGTTGTAAAATACGTGCCATTGCAAGATAATCCCTAAACCTAAAATTTTTTCCTGTAACATTCTCAACCTGAGCCCTACTTTGATTATATGCATAGTAAGACATGCCAAGATAAACACCAGTTGATATACCCCCTCCAATGATGGCTGATCGCATTATTTCTTCTGGGGAACCTCCCTGCAGCCATGTATTCATTCCCGAACCAATTGCACCACCAACAAATACACCACCGACTCCACCAATTGCACCACCGGCAACACCTCCAAAACCACCGGAAATACTCCCAAT
>CAZVTW010001052.1:0-1646 GCA_964629805.1 uncultured Bacteroidales bacterium
TCCATCGGACCAATAACATTGCGGGTAAACGGTAAAATGGTGTTGTGCCAGGTCGCTTTTTCAGGATAGTCTTCACCAAAGCTGTATACTTCCGCTCCTTTTACAGCCTCAAGAGTCAGCAGGTGTGGAAAGGTTCTTGTCCAGCCCCGTGGTAACGTGCAACCATGAAAATTGACCAGTATGTTATATTTAGCAGCATCTTTGAGAATGTCATAATATAGTTGAATCATATCCTGTTTATCACTCTGAAAGAAATCAACCTTTATTCCTTTTACACCCCATTTTTGTAATTTTTTAAATTCCTGCTGCCGTCTTTCAGAATTATTCATCATATCACGTGGTTCTTCTTCAACTGAATTATGAGGTCCTCCTGAGTTGTACCACATGAGCAGGCTAACATTCTTTGCATTGGCATATTCAATCAGTTGCTTAATGTTTCCTCCTTCCATGTTGTTCCAGTTGGCATCCACGAGCGAATATTTCCAGCCCATTTCAGCTGCCAGATCAACATATGTTTTGAGATTTTCATAATTGGTGCTGCTGGCATGGTCTGACCACCAACTCCAGGATGCTTTGCCTGGTATAATCCAGTCGGTATCCTGCAATGTTGTAGGCTGACTCAGGTGATAGACAAGGTTTGATTCTACGATGGTTTCAGGAGACTCACCTATAATAGCAAAGCGCCAGGGCATGTTCCACGGGAGAGATGACGAGGGATGGATATCTCCTTCTCCAAGGCCCTCCTCTTTTTCCGGGAATCTAATTGAATAGAGACCATCTGGTGCCTCCTTTTCAAGGTGAGTGGCACAATAAGCAGGATCGAGACCGGCTTCGGAAATCAGCATCCAGGTACCATTTACTTTAAATAGAGCAGGAAAAGCCCATCCTGATTCTTTTGGTGATGGTGTTCCGATTTTTATATTGTTTTCAAAATAGGTTTCGTAAGCCGGTGTCCATTTTGACGGGTCGTCATATGGATGCATCCAGGCTTTTCCGTTTTGGGGGAGGTTAAATCCAGTTTGCTCTTTTACTACCGTATATGACTGGTCATTTGATTTTTCAGGAAAGACATATCTGAAGGCCATACCTTCATCATACACCCTGAATACAATATTAAGCCGGGAACCCTTTCCGTTTACGAAATAAAATGCCTGTTCATAGCAATGATCAAGGTTAATGCGTTTTTTGCCTGATAACATTTCATAGCGTTCTTTTATCTCTGTTTTCTCACCTTTACCTTTGAATAAAAGATTTTTTGTGAAATCTTCATCTTTGCGGGTCAAACCCAAAGGAGAGCTACCCAAAACAGATAGCGTATCATTCCCTTTAATCATAGCGGTTTTATAATAAAGATAATAATCACTGCTATCAGCCGGTTTTTTTTGTTCCAGTGTAAGAACTATTTTCCCCTCTGGTGAGACTAGTTTGTCAATAACAACATCTTTTAAGTTCATATTACTGCAGGAGACAGCAAAAATGATGACAAATGACAACAATAAAAATTTTAAGTATTTCATGAGCTGTGTATTTAAATAAGATTTATGATTTTTGTTTGAACGCAAAAATAGAAAAAATCCAGGCATCTTTCATTTTTGTGTCATAGTAGGGCATTTTTTATTTTCCTAATAAAGTATACTTCGACTGGG
>CAZVTW010001053.1:0-1637 GCA_964629805.1 uncultured Bacteroidales bacterium
TAAAAATATTTAAAGAGTTTGAGAATCGTCTGAATTCAATTTTTCAGGGAAAGACCAAATTTCTTAAAAGCGGCGATGTAAAAACATATAGAAATTCAATATATTAAAGATATGAGAAAAGAATTATTTCCAAAACAGATACGGATATTGAGATTAAGATATTGTATGATAAAGAAAAAAATGATTATCTGTACTATACTTACAACATATTATTTAATCAAAACAAACTGATGTTCCATTATGAACCGACTCACAGAGAACATTTTCAGCCTCACATCAATGTCTATATTCAGGAGAAGGAATTGAAAAATATAAAAGGAGAAGGGATTCATATCCTCTCACACAAATATCATCCTTTTGAAATAATTGATATAATTGAAAGATATTTCAGATAAGCCTGTAAAAAAAATTCTAAACCGTCGTTTCGGCGGATTGCCTTTTCTGGCAACCGCTGTTATGCTTTTATGAATGAAGGGATCATCTATCAATTATGCAATAGAAGGAATTTACAGAAACGGAACTGTGGAACTTATTGAAACGCCCGAATTTTATAAGCCTGTCGGAGTATTGGTCATTTTCTTGGAAAATCGGAAGAAAATAAGGAAACTTGGAGGGTTATTCAAGGATTTTAGTGTTGATTATGACAAACTCGGACAGGATTTGAAAGAACTGAAACGGAATTCATCGGCACATATTCTTAAGGAATCTGAATTTGATATATGAATAAATATGTTACAGATACACAGGCACTTGTAAAATTTCTCAACGGAAAGAAAGTAATAAATGACACTGTCGATTCTATTTTCAGAAAAGCCGATGAGGGAGAAAATATTATTGTCATCCCGTCAGTTGTTCTGTTTGAAATAGGGTATCTGTATGAAAAACAGAGGGTACCCGTATCAATAAAAGACATGAAAGCCGTTTTGGAAGATTCACTGAACTACCGTCTGTCGTAAAAAAGAAGTAGATAGAGAGTACGGGCAGAAAATGTCTCTATTTATCGGAAAGCCAATATTTGGTTGCGCAACATGCCTGAATAGCTATAGTTTATGACAAACTCTAATGAATTATTAAAGGAGATTAACCCATGACTGCGTTATTACAGGAAGTTTTTCAAAAGGCTTCTGTACTCCCTGAAGCTGTTCAGGACATGCTGGCAAGAGAGTTACTGGCGGAGATAGAATGGGAAAATCAATGGGATTCCACATTTGAAAACTCTCAATCCGCTTTGGAAAAACTGACTCTCAAAGCAATGCAAGAATACAGAGAAGGAAAGACAACCGAAATGGGATTTGATGAATTGTGAAATCTCATCTGACCAAAGATTTTCGGATCTATTTTGCCAATCTGCCTGAACGTATCAGAAGGCTTGCAAAAGAAAACTACAGGCTGTGGCGGGAAAATCCTTATCATCCGAGTCTTGCATTCAAAAGAATCGGCAAGAGATATCCTGCTTATTCTGTACGGGTCGGATTAGGATAGAGAGCGGTCGGATTCAGAGATGGAAACACAATGGTTTGGTTTTTGGATTGGTTCCCATCCTGAATATGAAAGGCTAATTCAGCAACTGTGAAGAGAGCAGAAAAATTTTAACCCGTCGCTCAAGCGGATTTGCGGGGTTCCGGTCGCTGCGCTCC
>CAZVTW010001054.1:0-1632 GCA_964629805.1 uncultured Bacteroidales bacterium
GCTTACAATGCTGAATTCCGAACACCCAAAATTACTGTTGACCCGTTGATTTATAGTGGATTTTCTATTAATGATCCTAAAACGAATGGAAATGAGTTAAATTGGTTAGGCAGACAAATTCAAAAAAGAGCCGGATCAAAATTTAGCCAGCAAATGTTTGCTAATTTTTGGATTGGTGGTGGCAATGTTACACTCACTACAAATCGATTTAACGATATTGCCCAACACGCAAAGCCATTAGGTAAAGGAACACAAGTTATTTTCAATGATCAGAATGCTATTAGACGTTTAGTAAGTTTTTATGATTCCGAATATTCTCCCGTTTTCGGTACTGCAACAATGTACTATGACGTCTGGGAATCCCATTGGATTGTATGATGTATATGACTTTAATCCTTATCCTGTTCGATGGAATAGTTTTTTTGATGCCCAGTTAAAAACAGAATTAGTTGATATGGCAAGTTGGTTTAATTTCACAGATAAACCATTCATTATTAAATATCCTTAATAATTACTAATATGAAAAAAATGAAATCAATTATAATAATAGCACTTGTGATACTGGGATTAATATATATATTATTTTATAAATACATGCCACCCTATAATCAAACCAAAACAGTAAGATTATTAAGTGGTCTTAAGATACCACATGAAACAATCTTTGTAAAAGATACGTCTTTTTATTCATTCACAGGAGAAGGATATACAGAAATAGTTATAAAACTCAATAATGATCAATACAAAACATTATTAAGAAAGAATGATTTAGAAGAATTTAAAAATTTACCCATCAAAGAGAAACTTCCAGAAGAAATAACTGAAGAATATTATAACTACATGGACATCGATACATTAAACAAGTATTATTTCAATTTAAATGATTCATTAAAAAGAAAAATATCAGGATATTACAAACTGAAAAAATATGAATATAACAAAAGCTTTAAAATAACTATTATTGATAAAATTAAACTAAAGATATTAATATATTCTTTTAATGATTAAAAAAATCGATTGATAAGGGGTGTGACAAGAATTTAAAGGAGACATAAAAACACACCCCGTGTTGGTGCGCGTCTGTGACGCGTACCGGAACACAACGCATGCCTAACTTAAGTGCAAGGCAAAACATACGAAATAAAACATTATAAAAAATATAAACAACGTTCTTTGATATATTGGATTTTTTGGTGTGAAACATGCAATTATTCACTCATTGTGTGTTGGTTTTGAGACCCAATGATGTTTTCATGACGCTTCGATGTCCCTGTGGACATCGAAGGTCGGGGATTTAGGAAGCGGTTTGGCTTTAGGTGAGAGCGAAAGACGTATAAAAACTGCGCTCAAAAAGAAGTAGGCTGGCAGCGCTTACCTTGTTGGTTCCGGAGCGGACTGGTCATTCCAATGGTCTACTGCCGGTGGAGGAGGCGGCAGTATTGCGTTGTTCGGCAATAAAAAAACTTCAACGGAGGCAATGGTTAGCGAACAAATAGCCAAAGGCATAGCCATTGCAGACAGGAGCCTGGCAGCTTACAATGCTGAATTCCGAACACCCAAAATTACTGTTGACCCGCTGATTTATAATGGGTGGGAGTGGCCTTTTGTTGATGTTCCGGTTAATTCAACTTA
>CAZVTW010001055.1:0-1632 GCA_964629805.1 uncultured Bacteroidales bacterium
CTGCATTGTTGGTGATAATAGCGCCATACTCAGTGGAACCGAGATAGTTGCTCCACGATTTTGGTGTATCAGGGCTGGTAATTACATACTCCCTGTTTTTGTCATCAAAATATCCGAATTGCATAATTTTAAATTTTTTTATTGTATATTTGTATTCAATCTATTTGCAGTTTTGAATTTTGGAAAAGCATAATTATGAATTTTTTTTGTGAATAACAAACAATTATTTTCAACAGACTTCTAAATTGTTATACAATGAAAACCAAACACATCATTTACCTGCTTTTGTCACTTCTGTGTTGTTACCCTTACAACCTTCGTGCACAGAACCCCCGAACAGATTTCTGCGATATTGATATTTTGAAATATTCTTTCCACATTGACATCAGTGATGAACACGATACTGTCTTTTGCAGGGCATTGGTGCGGTTTGCTGTTCAGAGAGACATGGAAACAATGACATTGGACCTTGTCAGCAGGGAAAAAAATCAACCAGGGATGTTGACGACACAGACTGAGATGCAAGGCAAAGAACTTATATTCAGACAAACAGACGGACATTTGGTCATTTATTTTCCAAATCCTTTAGATTCGGGATTAATTCAACAGGTCAGTATCAGCTATCATGGTGTTCCTTTAGATGGGTTAATCATTTCTGAAAATGATTACGGAGACCGGACATTTTTTGGGGATAACTGGCCTGATCGTGCAAAATATTGGTTACCGGTTGTTGATAAACTCTCAGACAAAGCAAAAGTTGAATTCAATATCACAGCGCCTGTATATTACGAGACAATAGCGAACGGCAGGATGGTTGAAGAAACCATCCTCGATACAAACCGCAAGTTTAGCAGGTGGATCACTGATGTTGACCTTCCAACCAAAGTAATGGTGTTCGGAGCAGCCAAATTTGCTGTTAACTATCAATATTTCAATAGTCTGCCATTAGTTAGTTATGTTTTCTCCCAAGACAGAATAAAAGGAAGACAGACGTTTTCAGTGGCAGATGATATCCTGGCATTTTACATCAGCCTGATTGGTGATTTCCCCTACAAAAAATTAGCCAATGTGCAGTCTAAAACCATCTATGGTGGTATGGAGAACGCTTCAGCCATATTTTACAATGAAAACATGTTCGGAGGATATGCGCTCAACAATGAAATCCTCATTGCCCATGAAACAGCGCATCAATGGTTTGGTGATGCGGTTACGGAAAAGACATGGGGTGATATCTGGCTAAGTGAAGGTTTTGCTGATTACCTGAGCTATCTTTATGCCAGGGAGAAATATTCTGATGACCTCTTCAGGCATATTCTCATGAAAAGCAGGAATAATGTTATCTATTACAATAAAAATTATACTCAGACAGTACAGGATCAGCAGGTTAATGAGCTGAGAGATTTGCTCAATACAAACACCTATGATAAAGCAGCCTGGATTTTGCACATGCTGAATTCACAAACCGGCAGTGATGTGTTTCGGAAAATCCTGCAAACCTACTATCAGACTTATAAACACAGGAATGCCTCAACAGAAGATTTCATCCGGGTTGTTAATACGGTGACAGGCAAGGACTACAACGATTTTTTTCATCAATGGCTCTCCATACCGGGAAATTTGCATGTTGACTGT
>CAZVTW010001056.1:0-1630 GCA_964629805.1 uncultured Bacteroidales bacterium
CCTGACCTATTCATAAATTTAGTAAAAAAATGAAAAATGAACCTTGGAAATGATATTTTAAATTTTTTGAGCTAAGAAACAGTAATTTTAGCTTTGTTGCAAAACAAACCCTGTTTTGAGCATAAAAGCTATAACAACTTGACATACGTTCCCAATGATTTTTTATAATAAGAAATTGTCTGTATCATCCGAAATAGAAATTTTCTTCTTAAGGTGAAGCACAGGATTGATAAATATTATAGAATAGTGTCTTATCTGGATATCCTGTGGCTAAGTGTATTTTTATTCTTGTTTTTAATTCAATGATCCTGGCACCAATTTTTAGCAATCTGAGTCGAATAGTGTCAAACTGCGCTGTGGCCAATTCAGTGTTTTTTAAATCTCTTTTCCGAAACGCATGTAGCAAAATATAGGCCATGCTGTGTAAACATAGACGAAATTGGTTTGCCTGAAAATTTTCGCAAGATGTTCGATCTGAATGGAGATGGTTTTTCATCTCTTTAATCATCAACTCCATTGCACCGCGCCCACAGTAGGCTTTGGCATAAACAAATGTGCGGTGTGCTTTTTCAAGGTTCGTTACAATAAACCGAGTGTTGGCACCCTTTTCACTATGTTCTGCTTTGACAATTACACGAAAAGGGCATTTCCAGGAATCGGCTTGATATTGAAATTCACTAAATATTTTGATTGGTTTCTTTTTTAATTCAAACAACTCTTTTGCCTTGTTAGTAATTGAATTTGCTTTTTTATTTAGTACAGAGTTGCCGCTTAAACCCAATACAAACTTGATGTTGAAATTTTCACAAAGGTCATGTACTTCTGGTGCACTATAATGAGAATCACCTCTAAGCAATATTTGGGTTTGAGGCCAAGCGGCTTTGATATATTTAATTACTCGAGCAAGAATCATAGCGATTTCTTCACCCTTTGGTCTTTTCCCTGGTCGGAGAATAGTAGCAATTAATTCACCGCTATTCCCTTCAAATATGTGCATAGGTTGATAGCAATGACAATTGTAATATGCATTGAACAATGCCAGTTGTTGTGATCCGTAAGTTGGATCCTTTGTATCGTCAACATCAAGGAGTATTGCTTCTGGTGGTTCTGCATAAGAATTAATAAAATGATCGATAAATGCCCGAGCAATACGATATAAATTCGTCCGTGAAGGGACGTTCTCAAATCTACTGATTGTGGGTTGACTGGCTAACAACTCTTCAGAATTGGGTGATTTTTCACAACTGATCTTAAATGCACCATCTTTACGAAGTTCGTTAGAATCATTGGCATCTTCATAGCCGCAAGCAATTTGAAAAACTCGTTGGGAGAATAATTTTTCTATTGTATGTTTCGTATAACCAGGGTGTCTTGGATCATGGTAGCAATGGGCAACATGCTTGATCAAACCTATACGATTTTCCGTTTCGCGCAAAAGAAGAACACCGGCATCAGAGGTGATTTGACCACCTTGAAAATCAACTTGAACTTTTTTGTTAAAAAGTTCTTTAAAAAACATGAATTGATTTGTATATTCCATCATAGCTGTTTCTCTAATTTAGTTTTGGTTTATGATGATGGTCAAATCAATATAAAACATAAACTTGTTAGAGTAAACAGCTTTTTTTAT
>CAZVTW010001057.1:0-1630 GCA_964629805.1 uncultured Bacteroidales bacterium
GTCAATATGGCGTACAATTTAAAAAACAGACATTTTCTGAAACTTCTGGATTTTGATCCGGAGGAGATACATTATTTACTTGAATTATCAAAAGAATTAAAATCAGCCAAGCGTTCTGGGATTGAAAATCAATTACTTACTGGTAAGAACATTGCATTGATATTTGAAAAGACCTCCACCCGGACAAGGTGTGCCTTTGAAGTTGCGGCAGCAGACCAGGGCGCTTCCACAACATATCTCGGACCTACCGGCAGCCAAATGGGACATAAAGAATCAATAAAAGATACAGCAAAAGTGCTTGGACGGTATTATGATGGCATTGAATACAGGGGATTTGGCCAGAATATTGTTGAAGAATTGGCTCAATATGCCGGTGTACCGGTATGGAACGGACTGACAAATGAATTTCACCCGACCCAGGTACTCGCTGATTTCCTCACAATGATTGAACATTCGGAAAAACCTTTATCGGATATGTCTTTTTGCTATCTCGGCGATGCACGTTTTAATATGGGTAATTCCCTGCTGGCAGGAGGCGCAAAAATGGGCATGGATGTCAGGATTGCTGCGCCGATCAGTCTTCAGCCTGAACAATCATTGGTGAACAATTGTATTGATGAAGCCATGAAAAAAGGTGGTAAAATCACAATCACAGAAAATATGAGTGAAGCAGTTCAGGGAGTTGATTTTCTGTTCACCGATGTCTGGGTATCAATGGGCGAAGCAGAGGAAGTATGGAACGATCGGATAAAATTACTCAAACCATTCCAGGTAAATATTGAATATATATGGCGCTGTAGTTGTCGTTAAGCTTGTTAGTTGTGATATTGTTTACCTGCCTTCCATGACAAAGAAACAAGTATTGGGAATAGAATTCATGAGAAATATGGCTTAGATGCTATGGAAGTGACAGATGAAGTATTTGAATCCAAAGCTTCGTTAGTTTTTGATGAGGCGGAAAACAGGTTGCACACAATAAAAGCCGTAATGGTTGCCACTATTGGGTAACGGGCTTACTTTCTTATATTTTGAACATTGACAATGATACCCAATTTACTGTGTGTTTCAATTTGTTGTATTTCAGTGCCTTCGTCATTTATATATCTTTAATGAGTCTATTTTATTTTTGCCTCTACCGGGTAGAGACAGGTCTCGACTAAATCGGGATCGAAGTCTGCTCCCCCTGCATAAAAGGTCGGGGGCATTTGTCTCTACTCAGATAGTGTTATTTAATATGGAAAATGTCAAGCTGACTTTATCTTTGTTTGTGCCATAGGCTTTATTATCAATATCAATTTTTTTTGACAGTCATATGGCACAAACTACACTAGTACCCTGTCCCATAAGTTTTTGCAAATACCAGGCAATTTATACTTCGACTGGGTATAACTTGCGTTTATCAACAATCATAAAAAACTGCTATACTTTAAACGGTTTAAATCTTAACTTTAATCGTTCCTTAATTACTGATTGTCAGTTTATTTTCAAATTTTCAAATTAAATAATTAACCAATTGAAGTATAATAGATACTTTATTTCGTTTTAAAAAGTTATGTTATGCCCGCTCAGCATATAAAATAAGATAATACCTGTATTGAGCCAAGTCGAAATAAGGTTTAAAAATTATTAA
>CAZVTW010001058.1:0-1628 GCA_964629805.1 uncultured Bacteroidales bacterium
TCCTCTCAATTTCCTTCCTTTACAGTCTGTTTTCCTGTTCAGCTAAAACCGAATCAGATGAAAACAATATTCTCCGGCAACCCAACGTACTTTTCATCGCCATCGACGACCTGAATGACTGGATTGGCTGTTTAGATGGGCACCCAAATGCTAAAACACCCAATATTGACCATTTAGCTGATAAAGGTGTGCTGTTTGCAAATGCTCATTGCCAGGCACCAAATTGCGGGCCTTCCCGGGCAGCGATAATGACCGGTTTAAGGCCTTCAACATCCGGTATCTATGGTCAAATTGATGATAATAATATCAAAAAAGATAATCAGCTAACAGAAGATATTGTTTTCCTTCCTGAATATTTTAAAGAAAACGGTTACTATACCATGGGTATCGGAAAAATTTTCCATCATCATGCCCCTGATGGTGTTTTTGATGAGTCGGGAGGAAGAACTGGCGGATTCGGGCCTTATCCACCTGAGCGATTTGTTTGGTCAGGAAAAAGTAATAAGAAAGGATTTGAAAATAGTGGAACAATTACCGATTGGGGCGCTTTTCCAGAAGCCGATTCGTTAATGCCTGATTATGAATTTGCTCAGTGGGCAATTGACCGCATAAACCGGGATTATGAAAGGCCTTTTTTCCTTGCGGTTGGATTTAATCGTCCGCATGTGCCCTGGTATGTGCCTCAAAAATGGTTCGATATGCACCCGCTGGATAGTATCATTGCACCGCCCTATTTGGAAAATGATTTGGAAGATGTGCCGGAAATAGCCCTTCAAATAACTGATTTGCCTTTTATGCCCACTACCGAATGGGTCATAGAAAGCGGGGAGTGGTCCAAAATTATACAGGCCTACCTCGCCTGCATTTCATTTGTCGATTTTTATGTAGGCGAAATTTTAAATGCTTTGGAAAAGAGTGAATACGCTGAGAATACAATTGTTGTGTTGTGGAGCGACCATGGTTATCGTTTGGGAGAGAAAGGTAATTTTGCCAAGCACAGTTTGTGGGAAGAAGCAACAAATGCCCCATTGATTTTCTCTGGTCCGGGTATTGTCAAAGAAATAAAATCAGACCAGCCTGTTGAAATGCTTTCCATTTATCCTACTTTGTTGGAGTTGTGCAATATTAAACCGTATCATAGAAATGAAGGGAACAGCCTTGCTGCTTTATTGCGGGGTAATTCAGAAAGAACAAATGATTTTGCCTTAACTACATTTGGTTGGGGAAATCATGCCGTTAAAACTAAAAATTTTAGATATATTCAGTATAGTGATGGTTCTGAAGAGTTTTACGACCATAGGAAAGATCCAAACGAGTGGTTTAATCTTGCATCAGATGAGAATGTAAATGAGCAAATCGAAAGGTTGAAAAAATATCTGCCCGAAGTAAATAATCCTTATGCAAAGCATTCTTCAAATGGATTTAACCCTTATTTTAGGATGGATAAAGTGAAACATTCAAAATAAATATAATGAAATCAATAAAGTATTTTTTATCACTTCTTGCACTCTGTACTTTATTCGCTTGCTTAAAGAAAGGCGAGTCAAATGATAAAACGAGCGGTAAACAAATGAACATCCTTTTCATCGCTATCGACGACCTCCGGCCTGAGTTGGGTTGTTATGGTA
>CAZVTW010001059.1:0-1626 GCA_964629805.1 uncultured Bacteroidales bacterium
CGTAAGATGGTCATGTGGCGTTTTGCCACAAAATGGGATTGCACCCTTTGTTGACCCATTTAAAACAACATCATGCCCAAAATGTGGTGCCCCGCTTAGAGGTACGAAAGCAAAATAGACAAATCCTGAAATAGCAATTCATCACTTTATTACCTGTAAAAAGAGATGAATTGCTATAAATTAGGTTGACCCCACCTGAATGTAAGACTGGAGCAATATTATGAAAAGTGATGAAAATCTGATAATAGAACTGACCGATGACTGTGAGAAAAAATTCCGCAGTTTTTCAGATGACGAACAGGATGAAATTATAAAGAAAACAGAATACTTTGGAGAACTGTATATGACAGACCGGGCAGAATTCTTCAGGAATGCCCGTCAGCCTGTATTTTTCAGACTCAATGACAAATTCGATTCTTCTTTATATTATTTCAGAATAAACAATGATCTGAAAATTATCGCCTCGGTTGATGAAGATCCGGTTTTCGATTCGGTAACAGTTACATTGTTAAGTGTTTTCAGAAACGGCGATATAGAAAAAAACTTTAAAACTGTTGCACAATCATTTTACCGACAGTTTGCCAGTGTTGAACAGATTTAACGGAAATCATTATGGCACAGACAAAGACTCTTGTTGATGAACATGGAATTATTAACGAAGCGTGTAAGATATTGCCTGATGATTACAAAATCAGTTTTATGGAAGCACTCGGAGAACTTGAGGACAACAGTAGCCATAAATTCAAAAACTTTCCGAAAACACGCCTCCATCGGGTTAAAGGGATAAAACAGATAGTTTACAGGGCAGATATAGATAAAACGTCCGGTTGGAGAATCCATCTTCAGCATATTGACGGCATACTGTATCTGAGAGATATAATCGAAGGTCAGAAATATGACGATGTTGTCAAAGTTATCAAAAAGAAAAAGATAAGGTATAAATAATAAGGGCATAACCCATACAGATTGAGCTGACCTGCCCGGCAAAAAGTGTCAACTCATGAGCGGACTCCAACAGGCAGGTCAGACTCAATCTATTGTTCAAGAAGCCCGGCGCTGATTTCATCGACAGCTTTTCGGTTTAATATGGGGATTGGTTAAATGGGGGAGGGTGGCAGGCACCAGATTTCCGGTGGTGATGGCATTGGGAAAGCGGATTTAGTGACCAAACCTGTACATACCGTATGCGGTGAACGGAAAGAAAAACTTGCCTTTGTTACGGTATATATTCCATCACCGTCGAAATTCAAAAATCCGTATTAGAGGGGTTGAATATGAATACAAAGTGTCATTTTTGCGGTAATAAAAATTTTAAAAAGACAAAGGTTCAATATATCTACAAGCATAATAATCAGTTTTTAATTGTAAATGACGTTCCCTGTGAACAATGTGAATATTGCGGAGAAGAATAATTTGAGGGTAACGTCTTGAATCAAATAGAAGAAGAATTTCATCGTATTCATGCTCAGGGGAAAAAGCAAAAAAGGAATTACGGGTACCCATTGAACAATTTCCAGAACTACAAACTGCCTAACCCGTCACTCCAGTGGATTCGGTTTTGCTCCGCTTCGCTCCAGCCCACGGCGCCGCTGAATTCGTCGTTAGCGCGCCAGGCGAAGCCTGGTG
>CAZVTW010001060.1:0-1626 GCA_964629805.1 uncultured Bacteroidales bacterium
CATCTGATTGTAAAACCTGGAGAAGCTGTTCTACCTCTTCTTCTTCTCCAAAAGTAGATACTGCTTTTGCTGACACGCTCTCGGTTAACAATGCCTTTGATACTGAGGTAGAAGGCGTTGGAAACATGATGACTGTTGACTTATACAAGGGAGTTATCGTCAGTGATATAATTGCTGAGACAACAGCGCCGATAAAACTGATAATGAGCAATGTCTTAAAATGTTTTTTAATAAAAACAATTAAATCAATTGAGTCAAAACTATTCCTGTACTTATTTACTTCCTGGTCCATACTTGTAATTCGTTAGTTGAGATTTATCTGTTACACACACCTGATTATATTGTAATTTTTTTTACCTTTTCTGATGAGAATATATTTGTTGTTCAATAAATAATCATTGTTAATACTTAAATCCTGGTCTGATTGTTTTTCCTGGTTAATACTGAGTCCATTATCTTTCATTAATCTGCGGACCTCTCCTTTTGATTTGAAAATACCTGTGCTATCGGTCAACAAATCAATGATGTTAACTCCTTCTTCAGACATTTTTTTTGGAATGTCGAAAACCGGTACGCCTTCAAAGACTGACAAAAAAGTATCTTCATCAAGTTTTTCAAGGGTTTCCTTTGTTCCTTTACCGAACAAAATTTGTGATGCTTCAACAGCAGTTTGATAATCCTCCTCAGAATGTGCCATCATTGTCACTTCTTTTGCAAGCGTTTTTTGTAGCAATCGCTGATGAGGAGCTTTTTCATGCTCTGAAGCCAGATTTTCGATTTCTTCCTGAGATAATAACGTAAAAATTTTGAGATATTTTACGGCATCCTCATCAGATGCATTAATCCAAAACTGATAAAAAGCATATGGAGATGTTTTTTTCGGATCGAGCCAGATATTTCCTTTTTCTGTTTTCCCGAATTTCCCCCCATCAGCTTTTGTAATCAGCGGGCAGGTCAATGCAAAAGCTTTGCCTCCTGTTTTTCGGCGTATAAGTTCAGTCCCGGTTGTGATATTTCCCCATTGGTCTGAACCGCCCATCTGTAATTTACATCCGTATTTTTGGTAGAGATATAAATAATCATACCCCTGAACAAGCTGATAGGAAAACTCTGTGAACGAAAGACCATCAGACCCCTGCCTGTCTTGCTCAGATATCCGCTTTTTGACAGAATCTTTGGCCATCATATAGTTAACAGTAATATGCTTGCCAATATCACGAATAAACTCAAGGAAGGAGAACTCTTTCATCCAGTCGTAATTGTTGACCAATATGGCGCCATTTTCTAACGTACTGTCAAAATCAAGGAATTTGCTAAGTTGCTTTTGTATGCAGTTTTGATTGTGGCGTAGTGTTTTCTCATCCAGAAGATTCCTTTCTTCATTTTTTCCTGACGGGTCGCCAATCATACCAGTTGCGCCACCAATCAGCGCTATGGGTCTGTGACCAGCCCGCTGAAAATGTTTAAGCATCATAACACCTACAAGATGGCCTATATGGAGAGAATCGGCAGTCGGATCAATACCAACATAAGCGGATGTTAATTGCTCCAGGAGTTCCTCTTCGGTTCCGGGCATTATATCGTGTAACATGCCGCGCCATTTGACTTCTTCGACAAAATTCATAG
>CAZVTW010001061.1:0-1620 GCA_964629805.1 uncultured Bacteroidales bacterium
CGTCCGTAATCCCTGATCCGGATCATGTTGTCTTCGGTAAAATTCAGCTCAATCTTTTTACCATAGCCCATCATAAATTCATCCACTGAATTATCAATCACCTCTTTGATGAGGATGTAAATGCCATCATCCTGAGATGAGCCATCACCGAGTTTGCCGATATACATCCCGGGTCTTTTCCTTATATGCTCCCGCCAATCTAAGGTTTTTATTGAGTCTTCGGAGTACTTTTCTGACATAACACACCAATTTTAAGGCAAAGGTAAAAAAAAGTTTACAAGTTCATATATGAAGTTTTAACAGGGACACCCGTCGAATTGTTAATAAATGAAGTGAGTATAATAAACCGCAGGTCATAAACCGCAAAACACCATCATGTACAAATAAATGATATTCAATGTTTTATACTTTGAATAACACTGTATTTTGATACATCTTAAAGTAAGCAGAAACATCAAAAAATCTGTTGATAAATTTTCCGGTCGGATGGGGAAGGTTGGAATTGTTTTGTTGTGAGGATGATTTGTCCGTGGTGAATAGTTGGATAAATTGGTGCAAAGGGCAGAAATTCAAACAAAAGGCCTAAAAATAAGTTTAAGTGTAAAAGGCTTTATCCTTTCAAACCCTGAGAATCGGAATTATTCCAAAAATTGTATTTCAATATTTTTAAATTCAACAGGCTGGCTTTCGGCCTGCAAGGCAATGTAACCTTTCGACAGGGATTTACCTGATTTGGCTGTTTTGATATCGGTATAGCTTAATACTGTATCACCTTCCACAATATGGTGTATAATGGAATCCCCAAGTACAACCAGTTCAAGCCTAACCCATTGATTCGGGCCATAAGTCTTTGAAGTAGAAGCGATGTTCCGTTGTTTAGGTTTTTTGCCGTCTATTTTTATGTCAGTGCCAATCTGACAAACATTAGCTGTAGAAACAGGTTTGCTGGAATTGACAGGTTTTGCCAATAACTGGCACTCCACAGATACCGGAAAATGATACAGTAAATCAAGATTTTCATCATCCGGATCAGAAATAGCATGCATAGATGCCGGGGCCTGGGCATGAATCATAACACCACTGTTGAAAGCTGTCCACCAGGGACTATCGGCCATTTTTTTTCCGGTGAACCGGTACTGAAGTCTGAGTTTATATTTTGAAAACGGATTTTGATAGAAAAGATGACCGTAGCGATTTTCAAATTCACTGTAATTATCGTAACTTACTTTTAAAACACCGTCCTTAACGCGAAAAGTGTTGAGGTAGTTTTTGTTCAGTTCATTTCCGCTAAATTTTGCAATCCAGCCTGTAAGGTCTTTGCCGTTAAATAAAGGCTGCCATTCTCTGTTTTTCTGTTTGTTTCGATTGCATGCAATAGAAACCAGGAAGAAAATAATGATAATGAAGTGTTTATTCATATTTTGTCTAAGATGAAAAATTATATTTGTTTATTAAACTGTCCTTAGTTTATTTGAGGTATAAAGATTATTCACCAGGCAAACCAATATTTTTACCACATATGGTACACAAAGAATCTTCATATTAACCAAAAATAAGTTATTTTTACTTCAGACATTTTCATTGCTCAAAACTATGGCAATTTAGCCAAGGCTACGTAAA
>CAZVTW010001062.1:0-1620 GCA_964629805.1 uncultured Bacteroidales bacterium
GGGGAGCTGGTCTGGGACGGCAATGACCAATACGGCATTCCGGTCAGGAAAGGTATGTACAAATATGTCATTGAACTGAAGGATATTTATAATATGACACATGAAATTGGAGGACAAATAATTGTTAAATAAAAACACGAAATAAACGTATGAAACATCCCTGTACCGCAGGCTCTCCGGCCTGCACGGCAAGCCTAAAGGCCGAAAAGCCTGTGGCCCGTGCATGTGGATGATAAAAAAAACTGAAAGTTCATTAATTCGCCGTCAAAAAAAATTGCGGTCAAAATGTAAACATATGAAACAGGTATTTTTCCTTATTACTCTATTCATGCTGTCTCTTGCGGCTTTGACGTTGTCTGTCATATCTGTGACACAGTCGCCAAAGATTGCCTATGTCCGTTCTGCTGTGGTTATTGAAAGTTACGCCGGCATGAAAGAAGCAAAAAAATCAATAGAAAATAAAATAGCAGGGTATCAGTCACAACTTGATACATTAGGCAGGTTATACCAAAAAAAATATCAGCAATACGAATCGGAAAAATCTAACCTCAGCCAAAAGCAGCAGGAACAAACAGAACTGGAACTACAGGCTTTTGCTGACAGGCAGATGAAATATCAACAACAAATGGAAGAGAAGGCAACAAAAGAGCGCGACAGGATAACACAAGGGGCGCTTAACCAGATAAATGCCTATGTTGAAAGATATGCGGAAAGAAAAGGATATGACATGGTCTTTGGAGCAACCTTGTCAGGGAACATACTCTATGGTAATAAAGCAACTGACATCACAAATGAAATTGTGGAGGGTTTAAACAGTGAATACAGGTGATCATAATGAGACAATGAATAAATTGGTGTTTAAAAAATTGAAAAATCACAAATAAATAAATTATAAACAAACAAGCCCCGATGCCGGAAAAATAAAACAGTTTTTTTTGAACAGGTTAAGTTTTGACCTGCATACCTTTTTTTACGGAGGGGGCTATTAAAAAAAATGAAATCATGAAAAAATTACATGTTACCATGCTGACGGCTCTTGTTTTTGTTATATCAGGGCCTCCGGTGTTTACCCAGGGCACGGACTGCCAGAGTTTTGTTTCACCGGTTGTCCACAATGTTCAAAACTTTATGGCTGTGAACCATAACAGTTCTCCAGCCAATAAAACATTTGAAATCAATGGAGAACATTTCCTGTTTTTTTCTCATTACCGAAGCGGAACAAATGGTGATATCACTGAAGACAAAAATTCTGAGATGTACAAATGGAACGGGCAGTCATTTGACCTGATACAGTATATTCCCACCCATGCTCCCTTGGCAAGCTGCTATTTTGAGTTTGATGGTGAACATTTTTTCACCATTGCAAATTATCGAAGCGGTTCATCTTCAACATCATTATCAGATGACAATCAGACACCTATTTATAGATGGAATGGTACCACTTTTGACCTTATACAAAGTATATCAACCACAAGAACCCGTGATATCATTTCTTTTAATATAAGCAACATACAATACCTTGCCATAGCTAATTTCCATCATAATAATGGTGAATATGACCAAAGTACAGAAATTTTTTACTGGGACGGCGCTCAGTTTATTTCTGACCAGCAGATAGCA
>CAZVTW010001063.1:0-1618 GCA_964629805.1 uncultured Bacteroidales bacterium
GTGCAGTTCAGTGTTGCAGTAGATTTTCGTTTTAGAATTTTAGGTAATAATAAAAGATAATGATAAAATAAACATTAATATTGTATAACAATGATTAAAACAGTTGATCTAAATAAGGTCTTCAGGACTGAAGAAGTGGAGACAACAGCGCTAAAAAATGTTAATTTTGAAGTCAAACCGGGAGATTTCGTTGCAATTATGGGACCGTCAGGTTGTGGCAAGTCAACACTGCTGAACATCATCGGCCTGCTTGATAATCCCTCAGGCGGAGAATATTATTTTAATGGTATCGAGGTGTCCGGATACCGCGAAAACAGGCGTACTGATCTGAGAAAAGGAAATATAGGATTTGTTTTTCAGAGTTTCAACCTGATAGATGAGCTTAATGTCTATGAAAACATTGAACTTCCATTGATTTACCTGAAAAAAAAGGCCAGGGAACGCAAAGAAGCAGTAGAAACTATTCTTGAACGGATGAAAATCGGTCACCGGAAAAGACATTTTCCCCAGCAACTTTCCGGTGGACAACAACAACGTGTTGCCATTTGCAGGGCTGTTGTTGCCGGCCCAAAACTTATCCTGGCTGACGAACCAACAGGTAATCTGGACTCAAAGCATGGTCTGGAAGTGATGAATTTATTAAAAGAGCTGAACAAAGACGGAACGACCATTGTCATGGTTACACACAGCAAACGGGACGCCGAATTTGCGCATCGCATCATAAATCTATTTGATGGTCAGGTTGTTACCGAAAACATCCAGGAAGTGCTGGAAACTACGATATAGCTTATTTCATTAATAGCTTTTATTTATTCTTCGACTGGGCATAACTTGCGTTTATCAACAACCATAAAAAACTGCAAATAAGAACTTTATTTCGTTTCAAAAAGTTATGATATACCCGCTCAGCATATATCTAAGGCCAATTGCCCGGGTTAACATGAAAAAGGAGCCGGATGTTTCCGCTTTCAAATTTTTAATCAGACAGTAGTGATTATAATTAAATCCTTTTTATCAACTTATTTTTATCTTTGCAATAGATGCCAGCGCTGTCCGGGATGTTTTGAATATATAAGAAATTCTAAGATGTATAAGCAACATGAGACGATTTTTTAACACAACAGGATATTGCCGCCCTGAAGACCATTACATGATTGATCCTTTGAGAGGTATAAAACCCGAAATCGATAATCTGCTGCGAAACGAACAATATTTTCTTATTCACGCACCGCGACAGACAGGTAAAACGACCCTGCTCCATGCTCTGGCAAGACAAATTAACCAGGAGGGAAATTCTATTTGTGTGGCATTTTCTATTGAAAACGCAGGATATAGGAGCATAACAGTTCAGGATGCAATGATTTTGATTATCAGGAGTTTATATGATGCCGCATCTTTCTTTCTTCCAAAAAATGAATTACCCGGTAATCCTGACAAATATCAGCCTATACAGGATTTGTTTTACAAATATTTGGGTGATTGGGCCAAAAAGCAACAAAAATCTGTTATTCTTTTAATCGATGAGATTGATTCTGTATGGGACGATATTCAGCGAAGAGGTCGTTGACCTGGTTTATGATTATACCGGCGGACAACCCTGGCTGGTCAATGCCCTGGC
>CAZVTW010001064.1:0-1617 GCA_964629805.1 uncultured Bacteroidales bacterium
TTTCATTAGACGTTTTCCAGGCTGGCCTGAGCTGGCTGACGATATTAAAAAAACGGCAGGCTTTTCGTGACGCATTTTGCCAGTTTGATATTCAAAAAATAGCACAATTTGATGAAAACCGGACAAATCAGCTTCTACAAAACCAGCACATTGTCAGAAACCGGAAAAAAATTGAAGCTGTCATTCATAATGCCCGACAATGCCTCGAAATCATCAACAATTTCGGCAGTTTCGATAGCTACATCTGGCAGTTTACTGATGGGCAAACAATTATTAACCACTACACATCTTTTCATGACATTCCGGCCCGGTCCGACATATCAGTAAAAATGTCCAAAGACCTGAAAAAGCAGGGCTTCAGATTTGCCGGCCCGGTTATTTGCTATGCTTTTATGCAGTCTGTTGGTATGGTAAATGATCACACTGTTTCATGCTTCAGGTATGAGGAGGTTAGGGCTTGAAACGAAATAACCTGAACATTTTTTCTGTCCGGTTTTTTTTTTCATCAAACCCTCATAGGAAGAAAAAAGGTAATGATAGATGAGATATTTTGAAATAGAATGAAGAAAAGAAATGCAAAGTATTACAGCAGTGTACAGTAAGTAGTTTAATTGAAGTAACGCTGCCAGGCCTTACGACGCTGGCAGGTTTTCTAAAAAAAATTCGACCTTCCAGCGTCTGAAAGACCTGGCAGCGTCAGGAAACGCATGGCAGTCAGAAAAGCGCGAAAAAACTGTTAACTTAGTTCAAATTTTTAGTAGCTCTCCCTGAAGACATCAAAAGCGCCATTGATGACCGGTTTGTTGACATTTGTTATTTCTTCATCAACTGTCATGTGTTTCCCACCGTCTATCATCTCAACATTAAAACATACAAGTTCAGCAGTGAAATTCCCTTTAATCCGGTCTTCTGTTAACTCGCTAATAGTCACAGACATTTTGGTATCCGGAGCATTCCATCCTGTAATACCACCACGAAATTCGGTATTATAGGTTGTTTCAAGTTGTATAAAGAAATGTTTCGTAGCAGGATTTTCTGGGTCAAATGAGTAATTTTTTGCTTCTTTACCGGGGACCCGGATATAGATTTTTTCCACCTGCGGATGTAGATCATTTCCCCAGCCAGCAATATCAATCATATCAGAATCGTCGTCAGGATGAGTGGTTACTGTACTGTAGGTGCCATTTTCATCATCTGCCTGGTACTCCCTGGTTTCGCGTGTGAGAATGTGTTTCTCACCAAAAACACCGCCACTCAGGTCGCCATAGGTTGTAATTTCAAATTCAATAACACTCGGCGCAAGTTTTTTTTCTCCGTTTTCATCTTCGCAGCTGAATAATGACAGAGCAAAAAGGATAAGCAGTAAATATTTATTCATTTTTTATGGTTTTATAGATTTCATATCGTCCCGAATTACATCAAACATGATGCCAGTTATTAGAACCATATTTTAAAAAATAATAACTTTTTCTATTCCTGAACTTTATGAAAATCAAGCTCAGTAAAATAGAAATCCGGATTTGGGATGTCAATATCAAAACGTTTTACTCTGTTACTGTCTATTTCAAAAGTTACTGTGCCTTTTGGTAAGTTGGGTGTTTTAAGAAGTTTAATAAT
>CAZVTW010001065.1:0-1616 GCA_964629805.1 uncultured Bacteroidales bacterium
GAAAATTCGATTTTTTGTATTGCTTTTTTATCGCATGTGTGATATGGCATTTTTATTCAACTCACTAATAATATTATCAAAAAGATTGAAAGGGCCATATTAAAATGCGACAAAACTATAAAAAACAGATGCCGATTATTGAATCTGTATCATCCGATCATCCGGAAGCGAAAGAACTTGATGCAATAAGCGAAATCATAGAAAATAATCTTAACATCTGTGACTATATACTTCAAGATTTAAATAAAGGGAAATTTATTAAAAGCAATACAGGCGCACGTGGGATGACCGCCGAGCAAATATTACGAGCGGCAATTGTTAAACACAAATACGGATTCCCATATGAAGATTTAGCTTTCCACATTTCTGATTCCGACGCACTGAGAAAATTTTGCCGTGTAGACAGGAAGGGTTTCAAAAAATCGACCCTGCAAAAAAATATAAAAGCTGTTTCCGAGCAGACATGGCAAGCAATTTTGGAGGCTATACTCGGGTATGCAAACGACGAAGGCATTGAAAAGGGACGTAAAGTCCGTTTCGATTGCACGGCTGTTGAATCCAATATTCATGAACCACTTGACAACGTACAGCTGTGGGATTGCGTCAGAGTTCTGACAAGGCTTCTGATCCTTGCAAAAGTTGGCTTTGGGGCCAAAATCAATTTCACGGATCATCAGCGCGTCGCTAAAAAAACAATGAATAGCATCCGAAACGCCAAGCAGGAGAAAAAGCGGAACAAGGATTATAAAAAATTGATCAAGACAACGCGTAAGGTTCTGAAATATGCAAAAAGCGCCAAGGATATCCTTGAGTCCATGTCCTGCCTTGATATCCGCATAATTGGATTGATAGCGGAAATTGAACACTATGCAGCTCTTACAGAAAAAGTGATTAATCAAACAGAAAGACGCGTAATTCATGATGAGAAAGTTCCCGCTTCGGAGAAAATTGTTTCGATTTTTGAAGAACATACAGATATTATAAAAAAAGACAACAGAGATACTTATTACGGGCATAAGATATTGCTGGCGGGCGGCGCTTCAAATCTGATTTTGGACTGCAAGGTGCTTGAAGGAAACCCCGCGGATGTAACATTGGTTGAAGAAGCGCTGGATCGGCAGAATGAGATTTATGGTCGCTATCCTTTAAAAGTGGCCCTGGATGGTGGATTTGCATCAAAGGCCAATCTTGAAATTGCCAAAAGCAAAGAGGGGATAAAAGACGTATGTTTTTCCAAGAAGAGGGGCATGGAGGAGACCGACATGTGCCGCAGCGATTACGTTTACAAAAAGCTATGGCGGTTTCGAGCGGGCATAGAGTCAGGGATTTCCTGGCTTAAACGCTGCTTTGGATTGACAAGGTGCACATGGAAAGGGTTTGAATCGTTTAAATGCTATGTCCTATCCTCTGTTGTAGTCGCAAATCTGGTCACTTTGGCAAGAAAGAAGCTCGCTACAACTTAGCGTATAGGATTGTTACAATTAAGTCGATTGAAAAGCTCAGGGGATAGGTGCGTTTAAAAACCGACGACATTTGATTAAATTGGCCCATTTTTTACTTATAGAAGGTCTTGAGCCTCCGTCTTGCGAATTAATCCGATTCAAAATATGAACAGC
>CAZVTW010001066.1:0-1616 GCA_964629805.1 uncultured Bacteroidales bacterium
ACTTTTACAGACGTTTCAAAGTTCCCTGGTTCAGCCGATAATGTATGGGTAAGCAAATTAACTCTTGAATCAGCCTCTAATCCAATGCATTTTACATGTCCGTCATCTACCTTCCAGTCCTCAAGCGGAACCGACAAATATTCTTTTCCAATCCAAATTCTATTATGCGTATTATTGAATTCGGAATTAAATTCAATAATTTTGTTACATGAGGTAGATAGAAGTAGCAAAAGTATACCTAAGACTACAGGATTTTTAAAATTCTGACCTGGATAATTCATTACTATTTATTTTGTTCTGTTAAAAATTAGATATAAACAACCAACATGACATTTTCAATTTTCAAATAAATTTTTAAAATATTAATCTGAACCCTTTCAAGAGAGGCTTGACCCTATAATCGACTTGTAATTCTTTTGCTGTGTTTCTAAGAATCAATTATAAAGATTTCTTTCCATCCATTAAGGTGTTTCCCATCCCGGGTTTTGTGTTAAATTTGGATTTAATTCTAAATCTCCTAACGATATTGGATATAAATATTGTTTGTCAGGATTAAACTGATAACCGTTCGGTAGTGTATTTTGTTGAAGATCCAACAATCCATTATCATCAACAGGTTGAGATGCACTATATTCTGCAGGATCTATTTTCAATCCTTTTTTACGTTTTCCGTTAAAAAGTTCATGTGCTCTCCAGCGCCTCCAGTCATCTTCTCTGTATCCTTCTCCTATTAACTCGATTCTTCTTTCATTGCGAATGATAGCTAAATTATCTGATATCTGGTAACCATAATTTGGCCAACTATCATCAACGATAGGCAAATTCCCTGTTAAGGGTGGCATTCCTGCTCTGCTTCTCAGTAAGTCAAGGTTATTAGTAAAATTGGGCATTGTACCGTTTAATTCTACATAAGCCTCGGCATAATTCAATAGTGCTTCGCTTATTCTAAAAAGTACGGCTCCAATTAGTGGTTCATTGCGGCTATACTCTTTATTATAACCTTTTTTAGGGCAAAATCCTGTATTTCCTCTTGCATTTTCTTTATAAGTCCATAGGGGTGACTCAAATCCTCCAAGAGATTGAATTTCCTCTTCATTTTCTGTTTGTTTTTCACCTGGAATCCAAACTACTTGTCCAAACCGTGAGTCCAATTTATCATTCAAGGATTTAATATATTCCGTTCCCTTTTTATCGGCCAAATCGGGGTCTGTAAGCAAATTGATAGTTTGTCCGTTCTTATCTAAAAAAGAATTAATTAAGTCAAAAGTATAACCATTTCCTTCATATTGAATACCCAGGTCGCCTCTGATTAAATAAGTTGCATTGTTTGTCACCTCCAGATTTCTATCATAATGTTTTGCCAGAGCAATTTCTTTGATAGGGGTATAATCTGCCTGATTGAACAATTCTGCATATTTGTCATGAATTACGCCCGAAAATGCACCAGTAAGCTCTTTTAATTCCTCATAGGCATCAATCACTATTTGAAACATTTTATTGGCATCAACGTCAGATTCAGAGGGTTTGCCATTATGATATTTTGCCCAGGTTCCTTCATGCAAAGCAACTCTTGTTTTAAATATTAAGGCAGTTTCTTTATTGATGCGGTTTACCCC
>CAZVTW010001067.1:0-1614 GCA_964629805.1 uncultured Bacteroidales bacterium
CATAATTCTTTTTAACATATTACATGTTTTACATTACAGTTATCCTAATATTTGCCCAACCGGGTAGCTTCCGCCCCCTAAGAACCGTATCCCGACAGAATAGTCGGGACAGGCTGTGCGAGTTTCCCAGCATACGGCTCAAGCGCTTTTAAGGCCTTCCCGGCGAAGGGAACTATTCTCACGACCCGAAGGGAGTAAACCCGACTATTATTCGTTTTTTTAACAAAAGTAGTTTTTTGACTACACCTTTTTGCAATTTCTTCCCTGAATTTTTTCCGCTTGTAAAAATATTTCTCGTATTCTTTTAGAAATGGATTGGCTTTACTAATTATCTTCACATGATAAATAATGGGAACATAAGCGATACGATATAATCTATATGAGTATACTCCCTTTGAGGAGGTTCTCATATCCTGAAAGTGATTCAGTAAGAAATATCGCTTGAAAATCCATTTTCTTGTTTTGTTACCATGTTGATATTTAGCCCATTTCATTAACTGGTAATACATAAAAGAACCCAGTTTTGAGAAACATTTTTTTGAACATATCCCTTTATGGTAATTTGACCAACCTCGAATTACAGGATTAAGCAACCTTATTAAAGAATGGGCAGGGATGCCCCTGCTTCGTCTTAGTATTGCTTTAATTTTTTCCTTAAAAGACTGGATTGATTCTTTTGACGGCCGGATAAGTAATTTGCCCTTGTATTTTCTTACATTTTGTGATAGAAAATCAAAGCCATCATTGATATGGGTTATCTTCGATTTTTCATCTGAAAGCGCTAAACCTCTTTCTGAAAGAAATGATTTTACTATAGGTATAATCTCTTTAGTTATCCTTTCTTTAGAATCGGCTGTGATGATAAAATCATCTGCATATCTGACAAAATTAACTTTCTTACCTTTCCATCGGGGGAAATGTTTTTTAAGGACTCTTTCTAATCCGTCCATTACCATATTCATTATTATTGGCGAAATAATTCCGCCTTGCGGTGTCCCCTGCTTTGTGGGTTTCCATTTTTTTCCTTCGATAAATCCTGCTTTTAACCATTTTGATAATATAGTCTTATTTAAAGGTATATTGTCTGTAATCCAATTATGGTTGATGGTATCGAAGCATGCTTTTATATCAGCTTCGAATATCCATTTAGCCGAATTTTCCCGGCATAAGTTCAGAAAACATTGTCCTGGTGCATCGGCACAAGAGCGGTGTAGCCTGAATCCATAAGAATTTAGGTCGGAGGTTGTCTCCGCCACCGGGTCAAGCGCTATTGCATATAAAGCTTGCATTGCCCTGTCATTTAATGTGGGAATGCTGAGCGGACGTTTTTTCCCGTTCTTTTTTAAAATGTATACCCTGCGTAAGGGTCTGGGAGAATAACCTCTGGATTTGAGGTTTTTGGCTGCCTGAAGTTTTTCCTGTGGTGTTTTCCAGATAACTGAATCGACACCGGGTGTTGTCCCTCCTTTATTGGAGGTAACCCTTTTTACTGCAAGCAGCTTTGCGTCAAAAGATTTTGTTAACAGGAACATCAGGGCTTTTGCTTTTCCCCGTTTTCCTTCTTCAATAGCCTTAGCAATACGTTGTTGCAGCCTGTTAACCCGATATATGACC
>CAZVTW010001068.1:0-1614 GCA_964629805.1 uncultured Bacteroidales bacterium
CCAAAGGCAATATAAAAAATATGCCCGACATCATGGTTTGTAATATAGTATCCTGTCAGAAGTGATGAAACGCCCCATCCGACGGAACCCCACATACGCATCCTGCCATATTCGCTTTTTTTATTTCCTGAAATTGTATGTTCAAGGCTCAGACTGTCAACGAGTGAGGCATTGGGATTGTTAAACAGGGAAAACAAAAGCATATAAAAAAAGTAGTACCCAAAATCTTTGATAAATCCAAGTCCAAGCAGCATAAACATTGTCATGCTAACAGCTATAAGGAATACTTTTCTTTTTCCGTAGACATCGGCAAACATGCCCCAGACTGGCACGACGAAAAGCATTGTAGCAGGCAGGATTCCGCCAATAAGACCAATTTGCATGCCGGTAAACCCAATATCTTTCAGGTAGATGTTAAAAAACGACCGCCATGATGAAAAAGCCGCATACATCAGGAAAAATAATATTGATAAAATGATAAATCGCTTATCAGTATTCTCTTTGATGAGTTTCATAATTTTCCCCCTAATTTCTTGAGGGCGCAAAAGTAAACAATAATGTTAAGGATACTGGTAATACTATCTCAATTTTTATTGAATCATAGTTGCAATTTTTTTTGGATTAATATTTGAGCGTAAAATGTAATGAATTATATTTAGCGGCAAATTATTCACTCAATTGTTATAGTTTATGAAACATTTAGTTCGCAATTTTTTTTTATTATCCTTCACCTTAAGTTCCTTTGCAAATATTGGTCAGGAAAGAATATCATGTATCATTGATGCAGATACAGGAAATGAAATGGATGATTTATATGCCCTTACCTATGCCCTTATCAGTCCGGAACTTGAAATAGTTGGCATCACATCAGCTCATTTTAACAACACGCAGTTGTTGACAGATTCGATGTGGCATATTTACCCCACAAAAAATATCAATACCCTGAAAATAAGTCAGGATTTGAATGAAGAGATTTTGCGTTTAATGGATACCCTTGAAATTCCCCATCCCAAAGGTTGTAACAGGATGGTGGGATATGCCTGGGGATTTTATGAAGGAGCGCCTGTACCGGAATCACCGGCTGTGGATTTTATTATAGAGCAGGCACTCTGGGTTCCGGATGGTCAAAAATTAACCGTCATAGTGCTGGGAGCAAGCACAAACCTGGCTGCGGCAATTTTGAAAAATCCGGATATCGTTCCTAAATTGAGTTGTCATTTGCTGGCGACAAAGTATGATATCAGGAGAAATGCCTGGGACAAAAATTCTTTTAACGTGAGGAATGACCTCAATGCATTTGATATCATTATGAACACCCCGGGTCTGGAGGTTTACATTATTCCGGGAAATGTATCCCGTAAACTGGTTTTTGAACGCCAAAAGACGCTCGATTTGCTGAATGACAGCGCTGGTATTGAACAATTGCTCCGCCGTAGATGGGATGAGGTTTCGGCCGGTAAAACCTGGATTATGTGGGATTTGGCCCTTATCCAGGCCATCGTACACCCTGAACTGGCAGTGGTTGAGGATTGTCCTGCGCCTCCTGAAAATACAAAAGAAGAGGTGAAAGTGTATACATCTATCAATTATGAATCGATGCAGGAGTTGTTTTGG
>CAZVTW010001069.1:0-1611 GCA_964629805.1 uncultured Bacteroidales bacterium
AGAGCTCTTCCCAAATGCCAGCGAGGCGCGATCGCGCCCTGGGCCGTGCATCGGACAATATCAAAAAGCAAACCTATCACCAAATCACCATCGCGCTCAAAAAGGATTGCTGTATGGCCCAGGGGGAAGCGCGCCGAGCCCGCGCAGGCTCCTGGCGCCGCGGCCTTTGAATGCTCGTCAAAGTATGAAAAGGATGAGCACGCCCGACGACCCGGAAATTAAGCAAAAGTGGCCGCGGGGACAGAGCCGGAGCGGCCCTAAATCATAAAGAGCACTAAATCTCAAGTTATCGGTAAAAAAAAAGGAAATCGCCGGTCAAAGCATTCGACTCCTAAAGCCAAGCACAACCTACAAAGATGCTTTCAGCATGACAGTCAGATGGGACAGAGCCGGAGCGGCCCCGGATTATCATATTTAATCACCTCATGTTTTACAGAATTTTACTTTACCCCTCTTTTGACAAATTATTCATTGCTTTATATCTTTTTTCTCATTATGCTTCAATATAGCCTGCTCATATCAGGCGAAACCTATTATCCGATTCATGACCACCTGGGCAGTGTCCGGGTGGTCGTGGACAAAGACGCCAATGTCGTCGAAGCGTTCGACTATTACCCCTTTGGCGCCGAGTTGCGCAGCACCGTCAATGACAACCAGGCCGCCAACCTGAGATTCACCGGCAAGGAGCTGGATAAAGAGAGCCACATCGGGTTGTATTATTTTGGTGCCAGGTATTATGATCCGAGTATCGGGCGGTTTATTAGTGTGGATCCGTTGGCGGAATTTCATTCGCCTTATGTTTATGCCGGAAATAATTCTGTGAACATTACTGACCTTACCGGTCTGGCAACATATCTTGATAGCACCGGAAATGTGTTAAAAATCGATGATAAAGGACTTGGCATTTATCAATATAATGTGGGCTCAGATTATGAGGGTGGATTCCTGCAGGAGGCTGGGACGTTGGTAGGATATACCTTGCACGTGGCCAGTTTTGCAGATCAGGATCTTTATCATAATTCCTTCGGTACCGGATTAAAAGCGGCTGAAAATGCTTATATTGGGCTGGGTGATGATTGGGCCATAACTGAAATATCAGAGAAACTTGCTACTATTTCACCATCTCCTGTTGGTTTTATGAATGATTATGTTCCTGAAGCATTAAAAGAGGGAAAGATGAATTTGAAGGTACATGCTTCAAGTATTTACTATGGATCAAAATTGTTTGGAAACACTTACGTGTCTGCACGCGATGCGGGTAATATCCTTGCCGGAGCAGCCGCCAGCCACTGTAGATTACCTTTTGAATTCTCCATGTCAATGTTCGGTATTGTAAATGCGGGTGGTAATCAGCCTTTTGGCATACTCAAGGCCTTGGCATCATATGGTGCTCATAATCCCCTGCCGTTTTACGGTGAAGCCCGTGTTTCACACTGGATGCAGAGATGGGGATATAAAAAATTAAATGACTAAATATCCGGAAAGTAATAAGATGAACATGCCCAAAATGGTATTCTTTAGCTGTTTTGTTATGTCATTGTTATTATTTCAATGTAATTATGAAAAAGCAATAGTCGTTAATTATTTCAAGAACAAGTCAAAATTTGAGCA
>CAZVTW010001070.1:0-1609 GCA_964629805.1 uncultured Bacteroidales bacterium
GATAATGCCCCCAACCACCTGTTGCTGTTGGGTAAACTTCACCTGTGGCATTGCCGTAGCAATCGACGTTTTGTTGGGTAAAAAATAGCTGTAATGAATCTTCGGGTTGAATAACCTGAATGCCATATAAAGTATCATAACAGCTATTTGTATCATAAGCAATAATCTTGTATGGATTTTCATGATTTATATCTCCAAATTTCAGGCTATCAATTATAGTTGTACCCGAATTTGTGCCTGATTCGATAAAACTTCCATATTGATATAATTCATAATTAAAACTATTTGTCCACCCACCGGCAATATTAACAGTAATTGTGCCTGTGCTATCACCAAATCGGGCAATTTTTGAGCCTAAAGCATTAATAACAATGGGATCAGGTTCATCAACTATTATATCGGGCAAAGTGGCTTGGCATTCTCTTCCATTTGTGACTGTAGCTGTGTAATTTCCTGCTGCCAGATATTCATATTTTGTTGATGAACCAAATTGTTCCGAAAGTGTATACTCAGGAGTTCCAGCACCTAAGTTGATAGCTGTAAGTTCGATTGAGCCATCTTTAGACTGAAAACATTTTAAATCTTCTGTTGATGCAGTTAGTTTTAATTCCGGGTAGGACACGATGTTAAAATATTTTTCTTTTGAAACGTCATGTTTGTCCGTAACACTAATACGATAACTCCCTACTGGTCTTGGTCCAAAATCAATAAGAAAATTACTATCAACTTTATCTTCATCTGTAATGTTTTTATAAGCAATGTAACTTCCAGAACCATTATATAATCTGGCTTTATAGTCTCCAATTCCACCATTAAATGTTGCCTGAACTGTAGTTATTTTTTTTCCTACATTGTTGACATGACAATCAACGGTATCAAACAAAGGATCATTAAGCGTAATGTCCTTAGGTTTTGAAAGGGTAACCTGATTGCTAACTCCAGAAACACAACTATCGGTATCTGTTACACGAAAGGACATTTGATGATAATCAAAGTTCATGCTTAATGATTTTGTATAAAACCCTACATTTTGCAGTTGACTTGTTACATTAACAATATCACGGCAAGCTGAACAATAATTATGGCAATCATTACTGAAATTACATTCATAGTCCATCTCTACTCTGGCTACACGGCTTCTATCATTAAATGCAAGATGAATTTCAGCATCGTTCAGATTATGTTTTGATGTGTGGTAGGTTCTGCCGTTAAAGGTGTCTTTTAAAACAGGGGTAGCTTTTATTGAAAGATAGGATGGTTTAACAGGCACTTCTATATCCTCTGCTAAAGCAGCGCAACCAAGTTCATCTGTTTTTTTATTAGCATCTGTTTCAATTCCAAACACTTGAAAGTCATATTTCCCACTAATAAATGCAGAACCCGATGTCACAGTTAGCGGAACTATATTTCCACTTGGTCTTCCAGTAGTTAAATGCACTATATTTGAAGTATTTTCAGGATACCCAACACGCTTTGCCCTGAAATGATATTTGTTTATAGATGCAATTACAGAAGAGTCTAATATCATTTCAACAACATCTCCTCGACATGCAGTTCTTTGAATATTTATATCAACAATAGCCGGCATTTTTCTAAAGAAATAAAATGG
>CAZVTW010001071.1:0-1608 GCA_964629805.1 uncultured Bacteroidales bacterium
AATTCCGGTTTATCGATCATCACAATGCGCAGTTTTTGTATTTTTTTTGTGGCTTGCTCAAAATCAAACTCATACAGGTGTAGAAACAAGCTATCTACGGTATGTATTGCTTTCATCTTATCCTGGGCAAATACAGTATAAGAGTAATTGAGTTGTAATGATAAAATGATACAAATAATGAAACATTTTGTTCCGTCAGACATATAGAAAAATCTTACTGATTAAAGCAGGTAATAATAAGAAATGAAAAGCAATGTACCAAACATTCGTATTAAAAACCCGAATCTTAATATATAGTAATGTAAAGTATAATAGAATTTTGTCTTATACGTTTAAAAATAATGGCACAAAATATCGTGAAGGAATGAAATATTTTATCATCATAATTTTATTTTTTGGCGCATTACAAGCAGATAATAAAGCTGACATCTCCTCAGCACATTATTATCATTCAACATCATTAGATGTTGATTTGAGGTCAATGGATATAGCCGAATTATCACGCCGGAAGACACGTAAAAGAGTTGTCAGTAAAGCAAAGTCTCTCGTAGGTAGACCCTATAAATACGGGGGGTCATCACCAGCAGGTTTTGATTGTTCAGGCTTTTCACGTTTCGTATTCTTATCTGTGGACATTGATCTTCCTCATGGCTCACAACAACAATCTGAACTTGGAAAAAGAACAAGGTTAAAAAATGCCAAACCGGGAGACTTAATATTTTTTGGCCGTAAAATTAAAAGGAGAAGATATAAAATTACCCATGTAGCCATCGTTTGCGAAAACAAGAGAGGAAAACTGAGTTTTATTCACGCCGCTTCAACCGGCGTCCGTATAGATACAAACGAATCGGCAAACTGGGAGAGTTACTGGAAAAAACGTGTCGCATTTGCAAGACGCGTGATATAAAAAATCAACACACCTTTCATTAGAGATAATAAAATTTGTTCGTCAACAATCCTTTTAAACAATCAAAATGTTCTATCTTTGCATTTCAAATTATGGCCCCGTAGTTCAACAGGATAGAATGTGAGATTCCGGTTCTCGTGGTGGGGGTTCGAGTCCTCCCGGGGTCACCTTCCAAAAATAATTTACATGGCTGATATTATAATGTATACTGATGGCGCAGCGCAGGGAAATCCCGGGAGGGGTGGGTACGGTGTTGTTTTAATGTCCGGAAAGCACAAGAAAGAATTATCTGAGGGATATAAACATACAACCAACAACAGGATGGAGTTACTGGCTGTCATTAAAGGGCTTGAAGCCCTGAAAAAAGAAGGTAATAATGTGACAATATATTCTGATTCCAAATACGTGGTTGATGCTGTTGAAAAAGGCTGGGTTTTTAACTGGCAAAAGAAACGCTTTAAAGGCACAAAAAATCCGGATTTATGGAAACATTTTCTTGAGATGTATCATAAGCATCATATAAAATTTATCTGGGTCAGAGGACATAATAATAATTTTTATAACGAAAGGTGTGATAAATTAGCAGTGCAAGCAGCAAACAGCTCAAATTTGACCGAGGATAAGGGATATTGTTCATAAAATGAAACGGGTAATTAGTGCCTGTCCATAAAGTCCCCTAACTGCGTTACGCTCCATTTGAA
>CAZVTW010001072.1:0-1606 GCA_964629805.1 uncultured Bacteroidales bacterium
TGGCGCTTTTTGTTTGGCCTGTTTGAACAAATCACGGATACGTGAAGCGCCCACACCAACAAACATTTCAACAAAGCCTGAACCCGAAGTAGAAAGGAAAGGAACGCCTGCTTCTCCGGCAACTGCTTTAGCCAGTAGGGTTTTTCCTGTGCCGGGTGGGCCGGCAAGTATTATGCCTTTGGGAATTTTGGCTCCAAGCCTGGTGAATTTTTCCGGTTCTTTCAAAAAATTAACGGTCTCAATAACCTCTTCCTTCGCTTCCTCAAGTCCGGCAACATCCTTAAAAGTAATCTGGCTTTTTGATTTCTCATCAAATACTTTGGCATTTGATTTCCCAAAAGAGAAAATGCCACCTCCCTTGCCTTTCATAGAGGCCATCCTGCCAAAAATGAAATACCAGAATAAAATGAGCAAACCAAGAGGCAACAACCAGGATAATATATCTTCCCAGTAATTTTCCTGTGTCTTATAAACAACTGTAATTTTCTCCTCTTCCGGCAGTTTTTTTTGAGCTTCCTCTAATTGGCCGGAAAAAACTTCAACCGAGCCGATTTTGAAAAAATAATGAGGACCGGGTATTTTTTTCTTTTCGTTATATTCTCCGCCTTCCCAGGTTTCTTTATAGCGTTCTTTAAGCAGACTTTCATCTTTGAGATATATCTGGACTTTCTCTTTGTTGATGATTTCAATCTTCTCGACATCCTTGTTTTTTAACATCTGGTTCTCAAAACGTTTCTGGGTTATTTCAGGCACCTTTTTTTGATCCCCAAAAAAGAGAATAGTCATAAGACCAAATATGATGATAAAATATATCCAGTAGTAAGATTGGTATCTCTTTTTTTGTGTTTGCTTCTTTTGTGATTGCTTCTTATCTTCAGGCATGTATTTGTTTTTTAATTATTTATTTTTTTTTGTTTACAAGTCCTGTTTCCTTCGGAGCTTGTAAATGTTTGGCATATAAGAGTTTTTAGCCTGCTCAAAAATGATAGAGCATTGCATGGTAATATTTTTTTTCACAATTCTTGGAATGTAGATAAGTTGTATATTCGGATGCAAATGTAAACTTTTGGTCTGATTGCTTCTATGTTTAGAAATGTAAAAAATATATGAAAATTGCACCTCGCTAAAACTTAATGATGTTGGCAGATATTTGACAATCGATAAGCTTATCTTTTATTTCTTTCTTTTTATCCTCAGGCAATACAACAAATAAACCACCATTATTTTGTCGTGCAAAAGCATACAGGATTTGTAATTTTTGCTTATCTAAATTCTCGTCAAATTCAATTGAATAACAATCAGACCTGTTGTCCCTTTCAACAACCAAATCCGGGATAAATGAGTTTTCACTGCCCGACTTTCTTATTTTTTGCGGTTTCTTATAACCTCCAATAATATTTGTTTTAAGTTCCGGCTCTGTTTCGCTATTGTTCATTATTTCATCTATGAGCGCTTCCAATATGACATCTTTCCTGACTTCTTTCATAATAATTATTCTTTTTAGAGTAAAATATAGATTTTTTTACTGGTCACAAATACGAGTAAAAATTTATCATTAAAATCAGCAATGTAAAAAAAATCAATAGCATCCAAAAATATATGAATC
>CAZVTW010001073.1:0-1605 GCA_964629805.1 uncultured Bacteroidales bacterium
TTTAAAAGAAACCGAACCTGCTTCTCCCGCAGGATGCTGTTCCGTAATATCCAAAGAAATAATTTATTTCAGCAATTACCATTCCAAAAAATAAACCGGTATTGGCATCATAGGTATAATCATAAGGATAAATGCCATCATTGACAGGTGTTCTGTTAGCCTCCGGTACTATGCTGCTTAGGCTGTAACTTAATCTGATACCTGTATTTACTCTGAACCTGTCATTCCTGGAGCTGTATGGAACAATACCAACGCCAAAAATCCAGCTGAAAATAGGGTCCTTGTATTCGTCAGTCCCCAAATCATTGAAATTTATCTTTTCTATAACATCTGTTGTTTCATGATCAATTGTATTTGTGGCTGACAGCTTTTTCAACAAAGCAATTTTCGGGCCTGTTTCTAAATAAACAGCAGAGAGAGAGGTATATCGGTATAAAATGCTGATATCATAAGAATTCCCTTCAATGGTTTTAAGATAATGGAGTTGATTTTTTTTATGAGCAGCTTCCATGCCATATCGTTGTGTAAATGATACACTGGTGAATTCAACCATGATGCCTGCATTCATATTGACGCTGAATCCAAGATGTCCTCCATACATCCTGGAAGGTGAAAGCAAATCGAAATCAATATTTTCATCAAAATACACATTTCTATTGTATATAACAGAATTTCCGAAACCACCTGTGATTGCAGCCTCAAACCAGGTAGGTGAATTTCTGCCCTGGGAAAAGACAGATTCCGTCATAAACAGACAGATTATAAGGAAAAGAAATTTTTTTATCATCATACAAATATATATTTATTGATACAACAAAACGATCACCTGTGTTTAAATAGAACAAATTTTGTTCTTCCACATCTTGCCCTGCCATAGAAACCAAAAAAATAATCTAGTTCAAACATAATTTTGACTGTAACTGGTGATGTTTTGGTTGTTTCCAGGTAATTTTGAAAATAGTGCTCATTTGCGTTGTAGATGCCATCTTTTACAGGTATTTTATTTTTATCTTTTAAAAATTCATCAAAACTATAATGTGCCCTCAGACCTATATTCAGGTGCACCCTGTCATCCGGAGAACGGATAACAGCTATCCCGAGACCGGCTGCAATACTGGAGAATCGTTCGGCATAGTCCTCTTGCTTGAGATCGGTAAAGTTTTCACTGATAGAATTTGTAACTGAATATCCGTCTATTTGGGTAAACAATGGACCTGCCTCAATGTAAAAACCGGTATAAAAAGCAGCCCTGAACATGATAGCGAGTTCAAGTGTTTCAAAGGCAATGTCTTTTGTGTAATATAAGTCATTTCGTATACCTGCATCCTGCAAATCATATGTTTGTCCGAAGCTCCCTTTATAGGCTTCAACAGAAATATTTGTAATTTCGGTGACCGAAATTCCTAACTTTCCGCCTATTGAATAACTCGGTGTTAAGTAATGTGTTTTAATATTATTATCAGTGAGTATGTTCTCATTTATAAATAAAGAGTTACCAATACCGGCTTTCAAAGCCATATCGAACCAGAGGACATTACTTCTTCTTTGGGAATATGATAAAGAAGTAATGTGAATCAATATCAAAATAACTATTAAGTTTTTCAT
>CAZVTW010001074.1:0-1600 GCA_964629805.1 uncultured Bacteroidales bacterium
AGCGGTGATTTTGCGACTGCGGGAAGGACGGAAAGCGGCGGGGGAAGGCGCAAAAAAAAAACCGCGAATGAGCCATGCCTGGAGCAATAGCAAAAACTGGGACAAACGTGGGTTGTGGGCGTTTGGCGCAGTTTTTTGCGCTCCTGGTATGGCGAATACTGCTTTACCGGGATTGTGGGGCAGGTAAGTTTTTCTATTAACTGCTTTCGTTTATGCACGCGTCACAGACGCGCACGAACTGGATTATCAATTTATATAAAAACTTACCCACTCAGTTTTAAACTCTTCACAGTCAATAAATTCACCCAAGCGAATTATAGCCCTAACCCTATATTCTCCAGCCTTTTTTAACTGATATACAAATTCAAGGTTCTCCTCAAAATCAATTTTAGTACCAAGCCTTAATGTTATTTCTTTTCTATGATCATTTAGATATAAATAATGCTTTGATTTCTCATAATCAACATCTTGAAATTTACTAAATATTTTACTTTTTTTTTGAATCTCAAAAATAATTTCAGAATCATTATCATATAATCTACCAAGTACTAACCATTCTGGTATTTTGAATTTTTGATTTCCAAAATTATAAATAGTAAGAATAACATTTTTTGTGTCTGATGTTTTAAAATGATTATTTTTTAATGATAGTACAGCACTAATACAATGACACCTAATATCAATATCATTTATATAATTGCTATTTCCAACTATCTTGCTAATATTAAAAATAAATATTTGAAAAAAAACAAATGCTAATGTAATAGAAATATAAATTCTGTTCATATTATTTCTTTTAATTAATAATTATTGAGTTTCTTGTATAAATCCTTATATTTCTTTTTCTGATTTACATTAAATTCTTTATAGTATTCAATTGCTTCTTCTACCCACTTTTTATTCCAATAATCATTTGCCTCAGGTAATCCTTCTGAAAATACTGATGTATAACGTGAGAGAAATTCTCTTTCATTAGCATCTGATATCCCTCTACCCAATTGCCAACAATGAGCTATCTCATGTAATACAACCCTAACAATTGTACCAAAATGGTCATATTTTAATAATCCTGTAGAAAATTCAATATCAAATTGACCGTCTCCAATACTTGCTGTGCCAAATGCTTTATCAGATTCAGTAATAGTTATGCCATATGCATATTGCTTAATTTCTTTATCCAAATTAAACGAAGTTATTAAATGTTGGACTGCTTGACTATACTGACCTGAGCCAACAAGGTATCTGTATTGAATTTCAATAGCTAAAATAGGATCATCATATGCTTCTGGAGGAAATTCGAAGATGCCTGGTCCTGCAATTAAAGTATGAGCATCAATATCAAAATTACAATCATTCGAATAAAAATTCCAAGCATAATATCCTGAGGCATCAAAATCTGAATCATAATTAGAACTGTTTCCTGATGCACCACTAGCTTTAGAGATTTCAGGAATCAACCAATATGGAGTTGTCACCATGGTACGCCACATTTTAAAAATTGCTTTACCTGGTCCGTCATCTAATTCTGGAGCGCGAATATAAGTTGGATCCATTTCAGGTAGTGCATCATGCCACATCCATTTACCAAATCTTTTAGCAG
>CAZVTW010001075.1:0-1599 GCA_964629805.1 uncultured Bacteroidales bacterium
GTGCCTATGCTATATTGAACAGATGGGGCGCCTCTGAAAATACTTTCAAACACGCTTAGGCTCGCCAGGAACAAAATCATTGATATGCTTGAACCTTATTATCAAAACAAAAACGAAATTGTGGATTTGTTTTACGCGATCACGAACTCTCAGGGGTGGATCAAGACCACTAAAAATGCTGTGACAGTTCGTATCGAACCATTACAGCAGGCAGGGCACAGGGCTGCACAAAAACAATTATGTAAAAAACTCACAGCCATGGGCGCACAAATCCCATCAGGCAAATTTTTGGTCGTAGAGGTGGGTGAATCTCCTTTCAATAATGTCCAAAAAAATAGACATTTTATATATTTTTATAGATATCTAAATATATATGGATATTCATTTATTAACTCATTATTTGCCGGGTTTAGAGTACGATATGCCATTGTCTAACGTTATTTTAATGATGAATAATTACAATATGTTGAAGCATATAAATTTAATGAAAAATTATAGAATTTAATGTCATAACTTTGTGTTATAATCATCATTTATATATTATGATAATATTGAATGACTTTTGTAATGCTTTAAATACATAGCAATTATGAACAATATAATATTGACATTTTTACAAATTTCTTTATTTGCACTATGCCATCCATTGTTTGCCCAGTTTGACAGGGTTGCCAATTTGCCAGTCTCTCCCAGAACCTCCCTGTCAACTGATCCTGCAACCGGGGTAAAGATGAAAGAAATGTATTTCGTTGTCAGAGCTGATACATCATTAAGGCATGGTCAGTATAAAGCATATACAACCAAAGGTAGTGAATTGATGCAGGGGGCTTTTAACAGGGGGAAAAAGCACGGGAAATGGAAATATTGGTATCCTGATGGTGCCAAAGCCCGGAAAAGTGAAGGAACATTTACCAACGGAATAAAAACCGGCACATGGAAATATTATTACAACACAAGCCCGCCTGAATTAAAACAGGAGGTGGAGTATTCTCTCTATGAATCTATTATTGATATTAAAAATTTTTATCAAAACGGGCAATTGGAATCTGCCGGAAAGAAAGACAGGGTTCAGAATGTATATTATCACACCGGTTCCTGGACGTATTGGTATCCTTCAGGTATTAAAAAGAAAGAAGGAAGATATGCGTTGACAACAAAAACAAACATGAATAAACGCGGAACCTGGAAATACTGGCATCCAAACGGACAGTTAAAGGTCATTGAACAATATACTTCCGGCGGTATGCTTCATGGTCCACGAAAAGAATTTAATACATCAGGCGAACCGAAAAAAATAAAAATGTATAATCACGGAAAACTGGGAGAAACATTTGACAGATTTTCTAATCAACAACAAACTATTGACAGTCTCTTTAAAACGCTGGATGTTTACAAAACTGATTTCCCTCATGTTTATGACAATGAAATAAAAGAGATCGGTTTAAAAATCAATGAATATGAACAGGCTGATAAAACACAGAGGTTATATGAGCAGGGTTCAGAGATAGTCAGTCAACTTAAAAGTGTTGATTCATCATATGAAAAGCTCAACAATCAATCAGAAAAGATTCAAAATCTTTTTCAAAAAGTGGATGAAAA
>CAZVTW010001076.1:0-1599 GCA_964629805.1 uncultured Bacteroidales bacterium
GGAAGGGATTGATTAAAAAATCGCATATAGATATCAGGGAATGCATTTCCCCAAAGTCCGGGGCCGGCATCCTCATTGTGCTTAATATCCATAAAAAGCTGATTTTCAGGAATTCCTTTAATTAATAAATGTTCACGCAATTTCATCGCATGATTGATCCTTTCCTGGCCTTCCAATGCCCCTAATAACATTGAAAATTTGTAATGATTTGGTTGCTCAATATTGTCAATGGTTGAATAGAGTTCTTTACAGGGCGAAAGTCTCGGGGAAAACAAACCAATTTTTGTGAAGATTTCCGGATGCTGAACTCCAGTATAAAAAACAAATTTTGAAAGCCATTCACTGCCTATAATTCCGATGTCATGTGGTGATGTGTTTACTCTAAAATGAGATGACATATATGGAATAAGCTGTTCAAGAATAAAAAATGCAAGGTGACCTGCTCTTGAATTTTTACGCATGTTAACAAATTGATAATCCTGCACAGGAATAAAATCTCTTTCGATTTCTATACCGGCAATGACCGGGCATGTAATACCCTGTCCTGACAAATAATTAAGTTTTTTATCAATCCCCCACTCTCTGACTTCAGCATAGAAATTATCAAATAAATTCTGTCCTGGCAGCATAATTAACAATGGATATATCCTATCTGATTCATCATAATCCGGTGGTGTGTAAATCCAAATTTTTCTGGCAGGAGATTTGCGATATTGATATACAAAGTCATCTATGAGCCTCACCTGCTCCGATGATGAATGTAACTTATCCTCCCAGGCATAAACAGTATCTCTGACTTCTTCTTTTAAGCCTGTCTTCAACTTTCTGTTTTGTATCCCAGTCCCGTCAGGACGGCATTCAGATGTTTCCCAGGACCCTCTGGTATATTTATATTCAATGTCCCTGTCCGGAAGTTCTAATGTTATGGTATAATGTCCGTCTTTCATTTTCGACATCCTGTATTTGTTCATATCAGGATACCAATGACAAAAGTCACCGGTGATATAAATTACGGCGTCTTCTGGTGTATTCTCCGGTACTTCATCCAGTGAAAAGGTTATTCTGAGACTTTCTTTATTCAGCATGATGCAAAAATAAAGGTTATAAAAAATAATACATTATCAAAGGATAAAAAAAATATTAATTTTAATGTATGAATTAAAATCTGAGTGAAAAAAAATAATTGGGAAATTTTCTGCAAAAAAATCAAAAATTAAGATACAAACTATCCAAAATGGCTCTAGTGCAGACTTCAAAACAAGCAGACTAAATAAAACCTTAAAAGCCCAATAACAAGGCTTTTAACAATAATTGGAAATTTGATTTAATGTTCTTTAGAATTCGTTAAATTCAAAAAAACAAAATTTGACAAAGAATACATCAATCAATGAAACATAAAGGTGTTAAAACTATAAAGAAAACTATTTGTATCCGGTAAAAATCCTGAGATTTCTCCCTTCGGTCGAAATGACAATGTATTCATTGATTTTTGCTGGGGGTGGGCGGTGGTGGCGGTGAAACTGCCACCACCGCCCACCCCAAATAGACCTAACTTGCTGTCATTCCGAACGTAGTGAGGAATCTTAACTGAATCATTCA
>CAZVTW010001077.1:0-1596 GCA_964629805.1 uncultured Bacteroidales bacterium
CTTCTTTTTATTTAACCGCTAATTAGGCGAATTATGCAAATTTTATTCACCCAAACGGGTGAATAGAAATTAGTGAAAATTAGAGTAATATGTGAATCAAAAAATAAATCTGCGGATTTAAGGTAACCTTATCAAAATCAGCTACTTTAAATCTAACAAAGTAGAATTAGAGAGAAACTTAAAATGATATTGAACACCTAAGTCCAATATAGTTGTTATTTGAAGCAAAATTGTATGTTGATTGATTCAAAATGGCCGGTTTAACCTGTAACGACAAATCCCGTGAAATATCATAATGTTGAAAATTAGCATCTACACTGGCGTCAATAATGTTTACGAGATATACAAGCAGCAGAACAATGATATTAGAATCGCGATATCTTCTGAAAGCATCTTTGTTTTTTTTGAGTATCTCCCCGAGCTGATCCTTTGGAATACCTTCATATCTGGGACTTTTCAAAAATTCTGAACGATAAGGTCCTGGTGAGTCATAATGTGCGAAGGCTTCCTTAAATTGCTCGTATTTAATGTTATTATCTGAAATAAAGAAAATGATTGTACCAAATCCAGCATATAAAATAGGAACTTTCCAGTATTGCTTGTTGTAAATCTGTCCCATACCTGGTACAACAGCTGACATGATGGCTGCCCTGGTTGCCTGTTTTTTTCCGGGGGTAACTATTGCCTTTGTTGTATCATTTTCAGGTGGCCTCTTCTGTGCGTGATTCACCTGAACAGAGATACAGTATATGAAAATGAGAGCTATGTAACGTATGAAACAGGATTTTATCACAAAAGACTGCATAATATATTTACCAAAAATAAACTGAGCGATAGATGCACCAAATACAGTATATTTTTTTTATTCTTTATTTTCAAGAGACTGGATAATTTGTTGCAAGTGCTCATCAGAATTAAACGGGATAACGATTTTACCTTTCCCGTTATTGTTTAATTTGAGTTCAATATTTGATTGCAGTTTACTCCTCAGATTTTCCCTGAATTTGTTAACTGGTTCAGGTAAGCCGTTTGCCGGTACTGATTTTTGCCTGTCAGCTTTCGGGACACCCCATGATTTGACAAGTTCCTCTGTTTTCCTGACGGAAAGGCCGTTATTAACAACTTTGTAGAATATTTTTAGCTGGTCATCTGGTTTCTCTATGTTAATCAAAGCCCGTGCATGCCCCATTGTTATGAGTTTATCGCGAATTCCAATCTGAATTTCTGCCGGCAGTTTTAAAAGCCGGAGGTAATTTGCAATGGTCGAGCGTTTTTTTCCTATCCGTTCGCTAAGGTTTTCTTGTGTCAGTTTGCATTCATCAATGAGTCTGTTAAAGGCAAGAGATACCTCAATTGCATTAAGGTCAGCGCGTTGCACATTTTCAACCAGGGCCATTTCAAGCATACCCTGGTCATCTGCTTCTCTGACAAAAGCCGGTATTGTTTCAAGTCCGGCTATCTTTGAGGCTTTCAGACGTCTTTCACCGGATATTAACTGGTACGTATCGTCTTTTAGTAACCTGACTGTAATTGGCTGAATGATGCCGAGTTGGCTAATAGAATCAGCCAATTCCTTCAATGATTCTTCATCAAATT
>CAZVTW010001078.1:0-1595 GCA_964629805.1 uncultured Bacteroidales bacterium
ATCCGGTGATACGATGGTTATGTCCGGGGGTATATTGTCTGTGAATGAAATGGTATCTGTTTTTTTTGAGTTGAGCGCTATGAGAACTTGTAATTTTTTAATATCAAGCTGCCAGGATAATACGGATATGTGCTTAACCGGAATGTCCCGGTGATGAATTCTCATGGCCTTTTTTTTCTTTGCTGCTGACAAAACACTCACCAGGTCAACAGTCCAGACAAGTCCGGCTCCGGCAGCCAGGCCGTATCCAAGAGAGCGTTTTTGCAGGGCCGAATTGTACAATTCATCTGCTTCATCAGGTGTGAGAGCCTGATGAATTTTATCATATTCATTATTTGCCGAGGAATGCATGAACAGGGATGAAGCGACAAGTCCGTAGCCAATCGCTCCAATCCACCAGTATTTTTTTTGAGGATTAAGGTTTTTGTTCCCGGCGCCAGGGTAGAGCAGGGATAATCCAAGCGCTTTACCTGTCTCAACATTTGGGACTACCTGTGCGTAAAGCGAGATAGTATCTTTGTCTGAAAAAACATTGATATTTTCATTCAGATTCCAGCGAATTGTTCTGACACCAGGTTTAACAATACCAATATCTCCTTCAATATTATTGGAAGGAATTTTATCTGTTGGAGCATTATACCCAAGCCACACCCGGAATACATCCGAAGGCCGGGTTGACCGTATGGAATACTGAATAACTGCAGTATTCTTATCGATATGATAGCTGACATCTGAAATTCCCGGTTTATCTTGACGATACTGGCACAAAACCGGTAGGTTTACAATACAAACCAGGAAACAAACAAAGTGTTTTTTCATGTTCTGTGATTAAAAACACAAAAATATGAAATAATGGTTTGATAATCAAATGAAAGATTTTAATAAAGTGTTAATTAGTATGCATCCATAATATCAAGTGTTTGAACTTTATAGACAAACACTAATTAGTGTCCATCCATAAAGTAAGTGTTTTGGCCAGTAAGTTCGAGGTCGAGGCGGATTAGAAATCATAAACCGCAGTCCGCCGGCTGGCGGATGAGGATTTAGGGTTTTTAATCCAACGAAGAGATCGGACTTTATGGACAGACACTAATTATTTATCTTCCTGTAACAGTATTATCCCCTCAACGCCCTTATCCGCTGCAAAAGGGGCGGGTGCGAATAATAAAAAAATACGTAGGTTGGATGTGGTGTCAGATTGCTCAGATTTTTCTCCGTAAGTTTTTTAAGCGATTTTATGAGTGCATCAGAGTCATAGTGTTTCTTCGCAAATCCGTCTGCTTCATACTCATTTTTTCTTGAAATCATGTTCATACCAATACCAAGCAGGAAGGAAAGCGGGCTGTAGAGTATACCAAAGGTGATAAGCGCCAGGTGAAAGCTGTGTTCTTCTGCTCCAAGGGCTTTTGAAAGCGCCGGATCTTTAACAAATAATGAAAAAATATAGAGCATCAAACCTGTTTGAAGAATACCGGCAACAAGACCGAAAATGATATGTTTTTTCCTAAAATGACCTATTTCATGGGCCAGAACAGCCACAATTTCTTTTATTTTCAAATCTTTGATTAAGGTATCGAACAAAACGATTCTTTTTT
>CAZVTW010001079.1:0-1592 GCA_964629805.1 uncultured Bacteroidales bacterium
TAGTGGCACAGTGAATTTATTGTTTTCTAAGGTTTCTAAAACCAAAATCAGAACATTATCTTTTGAAATTTCAAGTTCAACACCTTTAAATTTCGTATCACCAGCTATCAATTGATAACCAAAATGGTCATAATACCCTTGTTTATTTGCCCAATGAATGGTGTCAACTCCGCCAAACTTATAACCTAAAACCTGTTCATTATTTCCATTTTTTCGTATTAAAACATGAAAAGGTTCAATGTCCTTAAAATAATATCGAGTATCTTCTATCAGTTTTCCATGATAATTATAAGGTAAGAACTCATTTTCATTTACCGGAATTAGAGTAAAAACTTTATCATTTTGAGAAAACCGTAAAGTATCATTCTTTAAGAAAATCTTTGAATATGATAAGGCTTCTGAATAATATCCAACATGGTTTAAAAGGGTGTTTTTATTTACCATAACCGCCGTATTGCTTTCATCCTTTTCTAAGATTAAAGGCTTTGTGAATACATCCTGAACCTTAAGATTATAATGCTCCAATAGCTTGTATCCTGCCTGCTCACATAAATCCCAACCATTTGATGAATTTGTAAATATCAAAAGAGCTGCTTTGTCTTTTGGCAAAAGCATGATGTGAGCAAAAGCATAACCTGCTGACCCCGTGTGATTGGCTGCTAACGCAGTTTCATTATTGAATAGATACCATCCCAGTCCCCTTTTATTTCTGCCAATAACATATCCAGCATCATTATTTTGAATTGTAAATACTTCTTGCAATGTTTTAGATGTCAAAAGTGCGGGTGTATTATTGTTATATGAGTTAATAATTCCTTTTGCCAACAAAGCAAAATCATGGACATCACAGTAAATGCCACCAGAAGCAATATCTCTGATTGGATGTTCCTTTATTTCATTTCTCCCATTATCATAGATTTTTGTTTTGTTTTTCAACGAGTCCACCCAAAACCCAGAGTTTTTCATTCCTAAAGTTCTGAAAATGTTATCATGGACATAATTTATATAATCAACTCCACTTACTTCTTTTAAAACATGCCCCAATATGTTATAACCTGAATTGGAATAAAAACCCAAAACACCAGGAGGATATAATAAATAGGTTTCATTTATAAAACCCACAACATCTGTATATTTTCCGGAATTTAAATCACTATTTTTCCAAATATCACTCTGTATTCCAGAGGAATGTACAATTAAATCTTTGACCTTAACTTGATTAATATCACCAAATTTAGTTTTAGGATTGAATTGAGGAAGATATTTTGTAACTGGTTGATTAGTATTTAATAATCCTTTCTCTTGAAGTTGCATTGCACATATTGCTGTAACTGGTTTTGTTATTGAACCAATATTTACAATAGTATTTTTCGTCATTGGTATTTGGTTCTCTATATCTGCAAATCCAAATCCTTTTTCCCAGACTAAAGAATCATTCACTATCAATGCTGCACTGACCCCGACAATCTTATCTGATTCCATTTTTTTAGCTATCAGTTCTTCGTATTCCTGAATCAGTTTATCTTCAAAAGTCTGTGAGAAAATTAAGTTTGTCGAAACTGTCAGTATAATTGAGATAATAATTTCTTTCA
>CAZVTW010001080.1:0-1589 GCA_964629805.1 uncultured Bacteroidales bacterium
GTATGTCCTGGTCTGTAAACAGATAACCGGCAGTTGCCCAAAGTTGATTGTACTGATGATTGTTTATCTCTGAGGTAGTACTTTGAACCACTGATTCATCATTAATTACATTTTCGTACGCTGTATTTCCTGTAACATCGTAAAGATAAGCCGCAGCCATCATTTTTAAATCTCTGCCTCTTATATAGTTATGGCCTCCCACTGTAAAAGATTCATCCAACATGGGATTGGCCAAATTATTGGCATAGTTGTAAGCATTTATTGCTGAATCACGGTATTGTTCCATTAAATTAGTATGTCCCGATATTTTAAAGCAACTTGCCAACATAGCTGCATTGGCTGCATTAACCCATGCAGCCAATGCCGTTTCACCCCCCTGGAAAAGTTTATTGTTGGTATTTGGGTTGGTTAACCCATGAGAATAACCTTTTCCATCACGCAGGTTCAGCCAAAAATCAATCTGATAGCAGGCTTCATCAAGAATGTCGGGAATACCATTCCCGCTTTCGGCAATCCCAAGATTATCGTCGTCAATTTTTCCATTTGAAATGTAAAAGGGCAGAAGTAAATCGTATATCATAGAAATATTTTTGAGGTTGCGATCCCAGTCCAATGCATCGCTATGCCCGCCAATTGCATTAGGGTTGGTAGGTGAACCCTCTTTGACATAAGGCTCAAAAGCAGAGGGTTTATCCCAGGGATCTCCTCCTATACCGTCCCAGTCGGGGTGGTAAGGGTGCAGTGTGGTTAGGTAAACTTTACAATTACCCGGATCAGTGTCAGGAATATATAACGGGCGTCGTGGTATGGGTCGCACTCCCACGCTGTCCTGGCCGATACGCATGTAAAAATAGCCTTGCAAAGAAACTTTAAAGGGTTGATAATAAATAGTATTTCTAATTTCAAAATCCTGGCTGCATCCCACATCTTCAATTACCAGCCGATAAGTTCCAGGGTTTTTAAAACCGGTAAAGTCAGCTTTCCATACATCCGATTGAGTAAGATTGTATCCACCAACGTCAGTTCCACTGGATTTCCAAAGTTCTACGGTTCCTACTTCGTGCGAACTTTTTTTGTTTACATCGTAGAGGTAAACTTTATTACCTGTAAACCATGTATATTCACGGGCACCCATATCGCCCATCCAACAATACAGGTCAGCAGCTTTAACCGAGTTTGATTCGTTATATCCGACTAAATTAACGTGAATGGCTTCACTAACAGAACTGTAAATATCGTATGTAAAAGAATGTGTTAATTCATCAGCATTGGTATTTGGGTTTATTTCAATGGTATAAGTTTTACCTTGTTGCATGGATTCGGGCATTTCCAGGAAAAGATAATGCTCGTGGGTGTATTCAAAATCAGAACTTTGATTCCAATCAGAATTCCTTACATGACCATTCATTTTTGTTTTTCGGTAAACCCTTTCGGGATTTTGACCTGCCGGGGCATAATTATTGTCATCAGAAGATTTAATCAGCCAGTTACTTGCAGAAACTGCATTATTAATATTCAGAGGTGAACCGTATTGTACCACCCAATTATCTTCTGCCCGGGTGTAAATATGTCCGTAATATGCATAAGGA
>CAZVTW010001081.1:0-1588 GCA_964629805.1 uncultured Bacteroidales bacterium
ATAAATCTTCCCATAAGAGGGGTCGTAATATTTTTCAGTACCATCAATTGATATTTTTAATATTGAATGAAATATAAAATCTGAAGGTGGGTTTGGTGTGCCTTGTCCCGGAATGCCAGGCTGCCGTTTCACAATTTTTCCGGGGTTTAGTTCTTCAACCCATTCATAAGTGCCAGTTCCATCGTTTTTTCGGATAACTTTATCTTCTATAGAATATCGTTTATTCAAATATTCAATATCATCATTGTTTATTTCATGATGTGTTGTTGAAGCCCTTGAGCCATCATCAGGTATGTCCCAGTTTTTAACAATTAAATGCTCTTTATAGTAGTTATTGTCCCAAAGTATGGATTTAAAAGTAGCATATTTTACATTATCATACCCAAAACCCTGGTAAAACAATATATCAAACAATAAATCTGCCCATGCACCACATTGGCCGTCAGCGTCATTTAAAAGCTCATGGTTTCTATAATTTGTCGTGTTTGCATCACCATAATATGTTAATTGTTTTGTCCCCTTCATTCCAAAATCATTTTGAAAGATTTTAGGATTGTTTTCAATTTCAAATTTGTTATTCCATATTTTATGTAAAAATCCTTCTTTTGATGTTGTTCCTGCCCCAAATTTACAACCGAAATAAAAAAACCTTTCATCTAAATCAGAAAGAAGGTACTCGTTATTGCTCAATATTACATACAACCTGTTTTTACTTATGCCAACATCAAAATACTCCCCGTCTTTTTCTAACTTTACCTGCCATGTAATTTGCAATGGATCAAACATATATACCTTTCTTTCTAATTCTTCAATCAAAGTAAATGTTTTTTTAGATAGTAAATATTGTTTCCCATTATCATTGACAATTTCAGCATCTTTGTTTATTACCTGAACTTCTTCACCTTTCTTATAACTGGCCTGAATGGACATTTTTGACGTATTTTCAGGTATTTTTTCAGGAGAAATGAATATTTTTGGTGCCACAATTACCTGGCTGCCCCTGACATAACAAGCAGGCCTGGTAACAATAGCATCATCATTTTCATCCTTTTTCCAATGTGGTCTATTTTTTTCACCAATTTCTAAGAAGCTGTTTTCATTTTTTGCAGAGAAAGTTAATTCCGTTAGACGTATATATCTTTGCGAATATACATTTCTTAAATCATGTATAAACTTATTCTTTTTATAATCAGCATTTTCATCGAGGCTTTTTATGGTGTTAAACAATTCCTGTACTTCACTGCCAACAAAACCTGACAAAAAAAGTCCGGCAGTGTTTCGGAAACCATTTTCTGTGGTTTCAAGTTTTGTGTCAACATTTATCAACAAGTCAATAGTAAATCTTTTACCCTGTTCTTTTAATCTTTTATTTACAGCCTGACGTACCTTGTCGGCAAAATCATTGGTTAAATCATGTGCTTCATATTTGCTGTTTAATACTATTGTATAGTAGCCACTTAGGTCTTTTATTTCACTTAATAACTGATTTTGGTCTCCAAATTCTTCCTTATTACCGGTTTTTAATAATGGCTCTTCACAACCTGGCTGTATGATACCTGAAGAATAATCAATGACATAATTAGCATCT
>CAZVTW010001082.1:0-1191 GCA_964629805.1 uncultured Bacteroidales bacterium
GTTCTGGAGTTAATCGACATATCAAATTATCTGGAATGCGAATCTTTTGCAATTGGTTTTGATCCAACAACAGTTCATAGGCTGTGTAGATCCTGGCATTCCCTTCCCTAATATGCAGTTCAGGTTTTCCATTAAAATTGATATCATCCAGATAATAGGTGGGGGAACTGTAGTGACTGGCACTCTTGAACTGACCTAAAACATCAAAACCATCATTATTCCCTTTGAGCAATATCAAATAATTGGTAGAGGGATTATTGATTTCAAGCAAAACTTCATGGGGAAGCGAGGATTCCAAATTTATGAGATGGATTAAGATATAATGATCAGGATTAAAAGCATTCACATCATCCACACTGATATAGGTATCCTGAACATAATGGGGATTGTTGTCCTCTTTATAATCCCAAATAAGCAATATGGGAATGCCCTGGTCGCTTCTATAATGAACCGCAACTTCCGCTTGATAATCCTCATCCACATTAAATAGATACAACCCTAATATGTTAGTTCCGTTCAAGCCTTCTCCGCGAATATAGTTCATTATGACCAGCAGATCATTGCATAAAAAACTATTGATGGCGCGATCATCATCCAGGAAAAAGTAAAGCGGTGCCAGATAATATCCAAAACACCAACCAGAAGCATAACCACTCTGTATTTTGTACCAGTAGTCGGTTTTGCCGTTCAGGGTATACATATTTTCTGATCGCATCTCGCTATGGACTATGATTCCAACTGGCAATAATCCCTTGATATCACTATCAAGATCAGGTTCTTCTCGAATACGCAGGTTATTGCCCAACACAAGAAAGCTATTTTCCATTCTATCCAGTTCTTCCAGAATTTCTCCGCTAACCTCTTTTTCCCTGGAAAACCAGCCTCCAAGAATTAATAATAGAGATATGATCACCAAAATAAATTTTTTCATATTTGCTATTTCGGAAAATTTGTTTATCAGTTAAAGAATAATTTTTGAGAACACGCAAAACCGTAAGAACCGCTGATGTATTCATCCATTCTCTGAACCACAGATTAGGGAATGTGGGCTTGAACTAGGATTCTCAGGATTAGTAAGATTAACAAGATTATATTGAGTGCCGCACCTAAATCATCCTGAAAATCCTATTAATTGTCTTGAACTAGGATTCTCAGGATTAGTAAGATTAACAAGATTATATTGAGTGCCGC
>CAZVTW010001082.1:1291-1587 GCA_964629805.1 uncultured Bacteroidales bacterium
ACCTAAATCATCCTGAAAATCCTATTAATCAAGCAAATCCTAGTTCAAGACAATTTACCCCCCACCCCTAAAAAAAAATTAAAAATTTCCCCTTGGCCAATGTTTCAAAATTGTGTATATTATTAACAAATAATACGGTTGGAGTTAAATTATGCTATCAAGATTTTTTTTATATCTTAGTTTTATGTTAATTGTTTTCATGAGTTTGATTGCGGTCTTTTATTGTGATGGTTCCCTGTCTGATATTTACAGAGATTGGCGGGATATGAAAATGGTCTGCTCTGATGATGGTGTGG
>CAZVTW010001083.1:0-1584 GCA_964629805.1 uncultured Bacteroidales bacterium
GCAAGTCGAACACATACAGAAAACCAACAGGATGAATTTCATGTTTTTCCTCCTTTTTTTAGGACAGTTGCGAGATGAAGATAAATGAACGCAAGTTTTTATTATAAAGTACGAGGACATATCAATACTCGAGACAGTTTTCTCATTCCCGGCCAAACAAAAAGGGGCGCATGCACCTCCCGCTCACGAGAGGGCTCTACGCCCCTTGATTCCTTTGCGCCTCTGTTTAAGACTAGCCATTCATTCAATCCCATGCAAGAAAAATCGTCATTTTTTTAAAATTTCTTTCTGATATTTCAAATATTGTGCCACAAGGGATTCGATACCTTCCGGTCAAATGGCCAGAGTCTATGATGCAAAAAAACAATGGTTTTGCTGTCTTGAATCAATAAGCCAGGTGAGCAAAACAATCCGGAGGAGCCAATCCATCCTGCAAATCGTTCGTATGCGCGAAAATTTTTCGTACCGGGAAAATCAGACGCATACCTCCCGGAGGGTTGCTCATTCCCATATTCAGTGGGTTCGTAAACGTGGCGATAAACTCCAAAAGGGCTTAAACGCACAGATCATAAAATTCAAAACATAACCTTATTAGACCATCTAGTGTAACCATTTGCAAATTCAACCCTTTTGTAGGCTTATTTGCCTTGTTATGCTCACAAATTCGATTTATTACAATCAAAAAAGAACCATTATACCTGTATTCAGTCCAATAAACCATATATCAGAACTGTATTTATAATTCTGTTCTTGTTTTTCCTTGTAAAAATAATCACTTTTTAATGAAACATGAAATAACAAGTTCGCTTTCAAATGAATATTAAAACTTAAATTTGCTGATAAGAGTTGTGTATCAAAGTAATTTTTTTTCTCTTTGTATTTAGCTAATCTGTGGCCATCATATGTATTGTTTAATCGACCCTGCAGATAAAACATCGAAAGTATAATATATGACTTTGAATTATTCTTTGGAAAATTCAGACTGATTCCTGGACCTAATATCACACCTTTTTCGACAAAACTGAAAGGGGTCTGCCAATTAAATTTCTGATCATTGTCACCTTTTATATGCATGTATATATAATTTGATTTAATAGACAAATTGACATAATTGAAAAAACTATAACCTATCTCAAGTCCCAGATCATTTTTTCTCATATTTGAATCAAATCCAGTATCGATATCGTCGTCTGGACCTGTTATGGTCAAACCATCTGGACCTTTAAAATTAAAGTGACTTGACGTGAAATCAAGCTTGAAATGAAAATAGTTCAATTTCATTTTGAGAGTTGGGCTTATAAATGTTGCAATACCGAGATTATCAAATTTTTCTTTAGAATACGAGTTTTCCCAAAAAGTATATGAATTGAACACACATAGTCCAACTGAATTATTTCTAATTTCTTTTGAAAATAAATTTGTTGATAAAAAAAGAATGACAAATGAAACGGACATTAAAAAAAAATTGTATCGACACATAATTTTATCCTTTTTGATATAAAGCATGCACCTCCCGCTCACGAGAGTGTTCTACGCCCCTTGATTCATTTGTGCCTCTGTTTAAGACTAGCCATTCATTCAATC
>CAZVTW010001084.1:0-1581 GCA_964629805.1 uncultured Bacteroidales bacterium
TTTGATTTTTGCAAAGCAAATCCCGTCAGGATAAAAGCCATGAAGAAAAAGGATTTTATAACTTTTGCCCTTTATTACAATGGTAGCGGGCAGGAAAGACGATATGGCGCTATCATCAGGAGATATTATGAAGCCTTTAAAGATGCCTGAGTCTGCACAATATTCCGGGATTTGTATAGTTATTGTTAGTATGCTCGGGTAAATAGACCTGAATAATTGAGTCAATTCATAAATTACGTATTATTCATATACACAGAAAGATATATTTGCATGGGGACAGGGATAGTAACTGAATATCCGTTTTGGTTTGTTATTTTTTGTTTGATTTTTGGATTCATAGTATCTGGTTTTTTATATTACAAAGACAATAAGCTCAGAGAAGTAAGTAAACGCACTGTCTGGTTTTTGATGTTTTTGCGCTTTGTTTTCATCAGTTTCCTGGCATTTCTGCTGCTTTCGCCACTTATCAAATCAGTCACAAGAATTATTGATAAACCACTTATTTTATTTGTCCAGGATAACTCCGGTTCGGTGATCTTAAATAAAGATTCATCCTATTACAAAAATGAATACCCCAAACAGGTAATCAATTTTATTGACCGGGTTTCAGGGGAATATGACGTTGATAACATGAGCTTTGGCTCTGATGTATCAAACCAACTTGTATTTGAGTACAATGAAAAAGAGACAAATTTCACCAACCTGTTTAATGTCATTGAAGGTAATTATGCCAACCGAAACATCGGGGCTGTCATCCTCGCCACAGACGGCATATTCAATCGTGGAATAAGTCCGCTGTATGCCTCGTCTGACATCAGTTTCCCAGTTTACAGTCTGGCTCTTGGCGATACAACACCTCAAAAAGATATTATTCTGAGAGATGTCAAAACCAATAAAATAGCATTTCTTGGCAATAAATTCCCCGTGCAGGCTCTTGTTGAAGTTGTTGACCTGAAGGGCGCTTCTTCCGAACTAAACATTATTCATAAGAATGAATCTGTTTTTTCAAAAAAAATAGACATTGATAATTCTGAGTACTCACAAACAGTTAATGTTGAACTTACTGCCGAAGAAACCGGCATTCAAAAATATGTTGTCAGATTGTCAGGACATCCCAAAGAAATGAACAGGGACAATAACACCAAAACCATTGTTATTGATGTTATTGACAGCAAACAAAAGGTGCTGATCCTGTCAAATTCTCCACACCCCGATATTGGCGCTATAAAAAGTGCTTTAGCCGAAAATAAAAACCTGGAAGTTGTTTCAGAATTCGTTAACAGCTTCAGAGGGAAAGTGAAGGAATATAACCTGGTGATATTTCATCAGCTACCATCTGCTATCTCCCCCTGTACAAGGATTCTTTCTGACATTATGCAAAACCGGGTTCCTTCTTTGTTTGTCCTTGGCTCACAATCAGCCCTGAATAATTTAAATAATCTGAAAGCCGGTTTGTATATTCAACAAAAAAATGATATTTACAATGAAGTTCAGCCGCTCTACAACGAGTCATTTTCATTATTCGATATTGACAGGGGACTTGTTGAATTGCTGCAGGACGCCCCTCCCCTGATAGCGCCT
>CAZVTW010001085.1:0-1580 GCA_964629805.1 uncultured Bacteroidales bacterium
CAGGGATGCTATACCAGTCATAGAAGATTGTAAAATATCTGAAAACAAAGCCATGACAAACGGGGGCGCGGTGCATCTCAGTACATATTTCAATGGAAAATTCAATGGAAATGATATTTTCGATAATACAGCTATCAACGGACATGGAGGTGGCGTATACATAGAGAACCAGTCTGATTGCGGTTTTTTTGGAAACGCTATTATTAAAAATGAAGCCGGGCAAAACGGAGGTGGAATATATTGTAGTCATTCAGATCCGGAAATTATGAACAATTTAATGAATGAAAACCAGGCAACAAATGGAGGAGCATTTTATGTTGATACTGATGTTTCGCTTACAACTGCTGTTTTCAATAATACCATAACCGAAAATTCAGCTACATACGGAGGCGGGGTTTATCTTAATGTAAATTCTTCTCCTGAATTTAAGAACAATATATTGTTTGGAAACTCTGCAAATACCAGCAGCAATGGTCGTGAGATATATATTAATGACAATACATCCCAGCCAAATTTTGGTTTTAATCTTATCAGCGGCGGATTGGAAAAATTCGGCCTGAATGCAGGGGTTACTTATTCCGGATTCTATTCAAATAATATTGATGGGGACCCGTTTTTTGAAAACCCGACTAACCATGATTATCGTTTGAGACCAGAATCTCCCTGTATTAATACCGGTTTGCCGGACACAACCGGGTTTAATATTCCACCAATGGATTTTGACTGGAAACCAAGAATTAACAACGATTCTGCCAAAATTATAGACATAGGGGCCCTTGAGTTTGATGGGATGCCTTTGTATTACAACTTTAACAGGGATGTTCATGATTATATGGTTTTTCCGGCCCCATTTGAAGGGACAGACACAATCAGGGTGTTTAACCAGGTGGAAATTTCCAGTCTGGGACATCTGGATGTACAGCCTGGCGCTTATGTCCAGTTCCTGAAACATTGCGGTATTACTGTGTATGGGAAAATAACGGCCACAGGCGATGAGTTTAATATCATTACTTTTACTGTAAAAGATACTACCGGCTGGCATGACATAAATGTCCCTGATGGCGGCTGGGCAGGAATAGATTTTGTTTTCCCTTCTTCGTCAGATACATCCAAACTTATTGGTTGTAGATTTGAGTACGGCAAAGCAAGCGATTTTGATACGCCTGAAACAGACGATGATCTCGGCGGCGCTTTGTTTATTCGTGAAACTGACAACCTCGTGGTTGCCGGATGCGAGTTTGAAAATAACCAGGCCATAGGCGATGGTGGCGCTATTGCTGTTATTACAAATTCCGATGTTAGATTCAACAAAAACATGATAAAAAACAATATTTCCGGCAGCGATGGCGGCGGCTTGTACGTATATGGCTCTGATGCGCTTATTAAAAATAGCGTTTTTGCTCAAAATCATGGCGGCTATTTTAACGGAGGGGCAGGAATGTTTATTGGAAATTCATCAAATACAAAATTATTAAATAACCTGATAATACAAAACAATACACCCTCTAAAGGAGGTGGATTGTCGCTTATGGATGCCAGTCCTGATATTTTTAACAATACCATTGCAGACAATAACGCTG
>CAZVTW010001086.1:0-1577 GCA_964629805.1 uncultured Bacteroidales bacterium
CCTGGGTTCGAGACCCAGCTGAATCACTACATATGAAGCCCTGAACAAGGGCTTTTTTATTTTGTGTATGTTTTGAGATTTTACTTTACTTTCAGCAGAGCTTTTCTAATTTTCGAAACCAGGAAAGGTCCTTCATAGATAAATCCCGTGTATAGCTGAACTAAAGAAGCGCCTGCGTCCAGTTTTTCTTTCACATCATCATATGAAAATATTCCGCCAACACCGATTATGGGTATCTGCTTATTGGTTTTATGACTGATATACCTGATTACTTCTGTCGATCGCTCACAAAGAGGTTTGCCGCTTAACCCTCCTTTACCAAATTGTTCAATTTCTGTTTCACTATAGTCCAGTTTTTTTCTTGAATTCGTTGTATTTGTGGCGACAATCCCGTCAATACCGGTGAGTTTCACAATATCAATGATATCATCAATCTGTTCAAAGGTTAAATCCGGTGAAATCTTCAGCAAAATTGGCCTTTTAATCTCATGCTGCTCATTCAGATTTGTTAACCTGGTCAAAATTTCTTCAAGAGCATCCTTGTCCTGTAAATCAGAAATATTGGCAATGTTAGGGCAGCTGACATTCACTGTAAAATAATCTGCATACCTATACATCGCGTTAAAACATGCCACATAATCTTCAACTGCATTTGTATTGGAAGTTGTGGTGTTTTTTCCAATATTACAACCAATTATGATATCAGGATAATTATTTTTGATATACTTTAACCTTTTTTTGACAGCCTCGAGGCCCTCATTATTAAAACCCATTCTGTTAATAAGCGCTTCATCCCTTTTTAAACGGAAAAGCCGGGGTCTGGGATTTCCTTTTTGTCCAACAGGGGTAACTGTACCAATTTCAATAAATCCAAAGCCAAGTGCGGCCAGAAATGGCGCAGCTATGGCATTTTTATCCAGACCGGCAGCTAATCCAACAGGATTGGGAAAATCAAGACCAAAATAATGACTGGTTAATCTTTCATCTCTTTTCTTTATTCTTTTAATGAAAAAATTCAGTACACCTGGAAATGAAGACAACAAACGAAAGAATAGAAATAATAGGTGGTGAATTTTTTCAGGATCAAAAAGAAAAAGAATTGGCCTGAGGATATGTTTGTACATAGATAAAAGTTAAAATGAATACTTACAGTTTAATTAAAAAACACATATCAGTATATTCTGCAAAATTAATGTAATATCTTTATTTGACAATAGAAAAACCAAATCAGACTCTTTACATTATGTTAAATAGAAAAGCACTGAATAACTTATTGTTACAAACACGTTAAACAAAACACGCCATTCTGTCATCCTTCAGAAGGTCATCGATACGACTTCGTAGTATTGTTTTGTTGAGAATGTCTTTTTGCTAATACTGTTAGTTGAGTTAAAAAAAGTTGATGCTTCAAAAGTTTTTTTGATGTATTGATAAGTCATATGGATAGTTGTTTATCATCTGGTAATTAATTATATATCTATTTATTAAGACTTATAATAAATCTATTCCGGTAGGTTTTTAAGTGTGACCAGAACGGTTGTGTTATCTCTTATGTTAACGGTTACACCAAGTATAAA
>CAZVTW010001087.1:0-1574 GCA_964629805.1 uncultured Bacteroidales bacterium
TTTTCCCGGCGTTCTTTTCTTGATAAAAGTCCTTCAAATTGTACCAGGCATATGTCCATGCCCTCATAATTCCACTTTTCTTCTTTGTGCAAAGCACGGACAATTTCATCATCAAGCATTTCAAGTATGTCAGCAGGATTCTTTATTTGTCTCTCCCTGACAATCTCATCAAGAATTCGTGAGCCGATGAGTGTCATAAAGGCGCCGGGAACTCCATGACCTGTACAGTCAACAACTGCAAAGTATACTTTTCCGTTAACCTCCGACAACCAGTAAAAGTCACCACTCACTATGTCTTTTGGCCTGTACATGACAAATGCTTTAAAATAATTTTCGATTTTTGACATCGGCGGCAGAATACTATTTTGTATAATCCTGGCTGCCCGTATGCTGCCTTTTATGAGTTGACTCCTTTTTTGTAAATCTTTATATGCCCTGGAATTTGAAAGCGCAATGGAAACGTAACCGGCCAGGGATTGCAAAATGTTAATATCATTTTCACCATAGGCGCCTATTTTGTCAGTATTGATTGTGATGACACCAATAACTTTGTCTTCAATTACAAGCGGCATTTGTATGATAGAGTAGGGTACATAATCAATTTCAAAATCTACAAGTGTTTCAACGTATTGTTTATACTCTTCTTCTATGTTCCTGATAAATACGCGTTTTTTGTTATTGACACACCAAACCGAAAGACTGAGTTTATCATCCAGTTCTTTGTAAAATGTTGGAACAACTTTGCCCCGTTCTTTAAATCCTTCATAGATAATAATGTTTCTTTTTTCATCGCATATGCCAATCCCAAAAGCGACTGTATCCATGAGAGAATTAACATAATCAAACAGAATATCATTGATTTTTTCGAAATCCAGAGTTGATGTTATTTTAAGTCCAAGTTCTCCAAGTATTTTCAGGTTATCGTATGATCTTTCCAGCTCATTCTTTTGTTTTATTATCTCGTTTCGGTGAGTTTCAATTTCTTTGTTTTTTTCTACCAGTTTTTCGTTAATAGCGCTTATTTCTGAATTTCTGTATTCTATCTCTTTATTTTTGCTTGTAAGCTGTTCGTTCATAGACGAAATTTCTTCATTTTGTTTTATAATTTCCTCTTGTTTTTCTTCAAGTTCGGCATTGGCTTTCCGGAGTTCTTTGGTGTGGTCATCTATCGTCGCTTCAAGTTCTTTTTTTTGTCTTTTTAGCAAAGATATCCGCCAAAAATATAAGCCAATGACCAGCAGTGAAACAATAACAATAAGCATTATTTCAAGCCAAAACATATCAGTTACAGCTAATAAATGCGTACAAATTCTTTCCCGGATATCTCCGGTGAAACCTGTTAATTGCATATTTTTGAAAACAGATATTCCAAATGTTCCTAATTGAGTAAACATAATAAAGCTTTTTGTGAAGAAATAATATTTCCTATAAAGATATAGCAATAAGTGATCCAACCTTATCCGATAAAGATTTGTTGAAGTATATCAACAAACAGTCTTATTGCCATGTAATTAAATTATATCAAAAATTAAACCGTATTTGATTTGAGGAGAGATTTTTTTTGGATTCAGGAG
>CAZVTW010001088.1:0-1572 GCA_964629805.1 uncultured Bacteroidales bacterium
TTATTTGAATGATATGATAACTTTTGTTGATTTAATATCCGTGAATAAATATCTAATATCTTTAGTTTTATGATTGTTTCCCTTTCCTTTTGTTTTTTCATTTATCAAAACGCCATCACCGTCTACTGCAACTATCGTTCCTTTTCTTTTTAATCCATTAAAGAGCACTATCTCAACTTCCTGGCCAATATGTTTTTTATATTGACGTATCAATTTAAAAGGCATATTCAGACCAAAAGATGTGACTTCAAGTTCGTAATCTTCTGTTTCCCTGTCAAGCTGATTTTCAATATGCCTGTTTATTTCAACACAATCATCAATGGTAATTGAAGAGTCACTGTCAAGGATAACCTGAATTCTATTGTCTTTATTTATCTTGATATCAACAATATAATTATCAGTCCCTTGTATTTTTTGTTCTACCAACTCATATATCAAATCTTTGCTGATCATTAACTACAAGTTCATTAGTAAAACTATTATACTGACATGCATCAAAGAAATTCAGGATAAATACCAACAAAATAGGGGACTTTTGTCCCCTACTAAATAGTTCTCTGCAACGCCGCTGCAAAATTAAAGATAATAACTTGAATATACAAATCAGTTTGTTACATATGTTTTATCTTGTTTAAATAAATCTTCTGTTTTTATTATATTTGAAGTGTATGTTTTTTCGTTATTTAGGTTTTAACAAAGATTTTTTAATATTATTGTATAGAATTTTGAATTTTGAATTTTGAATTTTGAATATTTCATAGCTAAAAGACTTATTACTGAAGGTAACGACAGAAAAAAAATGTCAGTTCATGTTACCAGAATAGCCATTATCGGTGTGGCATTGGGTATGATTGTCATGATTCTTTCAGTAGCAATAGTAACCGGATTTAAAAAAGAGATCCGTGAAAAGGTTATTGGATTTGGATCTCATATAACAATAACTAATTTTGATACAAACATCTCTTTCGAAACTACACCCATAGACAGGAATTTTCCTGTCGAGGATTATTTAAAGGATATCGAAGGGATTAAACATGTACAGGTTTATGCTATTAAACCCGGAATAATAAAAAAGGGAAATGTCATTGAAGGAATTATTTTGAAAGGGATAGCAAATGATTTTGACTGGTCTTTCTTTCGGAAAAATATTCGTAAAGGCCACTCTTTTCGGATCACAGATACAACGCGAAGCGACAGTATTCTTATTTCTCAAAAGACTGCCTCTTTATTAAAACTTGATACTGGCGATGCAGTCAGGGTCTATTTTCCCCAGGACCCACCAAGAATGCGCCGGTTTTTTATTTCCGGGATTTATGAAACAGGGTTGGAGGAATTCGATAAAATGTTTGCACTGGTTGACATTCAACATATACAACGATTATATGACTGGTCAAACAAACACAATAACTGGTCAGGGGATTCTATTAGCGGGTTCGAAATTCTGCTGGAAGATTACGACAATATTGATGCTATGACAGAAAAGGTTTTTGAGGCAATTGGATATCAGTTTACTGCGGATGGTTCAGCGCTTAAAATACGGAATATTAAGGAAACCAATCCCCAGATATTCGA
>CAZVTW010001089.1:0-1570 GCA_964629805.1 uncultured Bacteroidales bacterium
CGAGGATAATAGCATGAAAATGTGGGTTAAAACGAAGCATATCCCCAAAAGTCTGGTGGGCAATAACCATTCCGGTGTCTATCTCTTTACCGGCAACTTCCCTGTAGAAATCGCTTATCATGGTAAATATCATTTTTGATATCTCTGCGAAAAGCTTTCTGTCGTGGCGGAAGAACACTCGCAGGGCTTTCGGGAATGTAAAGACGAACTGTCGATGTGGAAGACGCAGCAAGACTTCCTCATTCAGGTGTTCGGCAAAGAGGAGCGTTCTTTTCTGGCTGCAGGAGGGACACAGATAAAACCCCTTGCAGGAGAAAGGGCGGAAGTAGTCGTGACCGCAGTCCGGATTGCTGCAGCGGATACGAGCTATACCTTGCCGGTAGTCACCGCAGGTGAGAAAGTGCTCTCCAACAGCCTGGATCCGTGGGAGGCGAAACTTCCCGAATGTATCGGCATACTCCTCATCATACCTGTCGCAGAAATCGGTGAAATGACGCTCGAAAACCTCATGGAGGGTGTTTCTTCCCCGCGGAAGGTATTCGGCCTTTTGCTTTTTCAGTACGGAAGTATTTTGTATACCCACATAGAGTATTACTGCGAAAAGGTTACTGATGCTTCAGAAAAGGTAAAATAAAGTTCAACATAACATGGCGCATGCACCAGACGCCTTCTCGTCGCTCCGCTCCTGCGAGGGCGCAGGTGATGCGGTCGTTATACAGCAAAAAATCCATAAAATATGGACAACTTATTACAAAAAACATAGAATGTAATGTGTCGGAGGTTGAAATTTGTCTAGCCAACTTGAATTGTATAGCCAACAAGAACTATTTGAGGCAGAAAATCCGGAATATTTGACAAAACAACTTATAACTTACATAGGCAATAAAAGAGCTTTACTCGATTTTATTGGAAATGGATTAAATATAGTAAAAAAACGTCTAAATAAAAAAAAGTTAAAAATTTTTGATGTTTTTTCTGGTTCAGGAATTGTTTCCAGATATTTTAAGCAATTTTCCGAATTACTTATTGTTAATGATTTAGAAAAATATTCTGAAGTAATAAATTATTGTTATTTAGCAAATAAATCTGAAATTGATACTGCGAAATTAAAAGAAATATATTTTGGCCTGCAAGAGAAGCTGAGTGAGGATCAACTAAATGCGGGATTTATATATGAATTATATGCTCCGAAAAATGAAAAAATAATAAAAGAAGGTGAACGAGTTTTTTATACCCCTAGAAATGCAAAATATATAGATACTGCAAGGCAATTAATTGAAAAAATCGATATCAAATTTCGTAATTATTTTCTTGCTCCTTTATTATCCGAATCTTCAATACATGCCAACACTTCAGGAGTATTTAAAGGGTTTTACAAAGATAAAAACACAGGTATTGGAAAATTTGGTGGTAAAAATGGGGATGCATTATTCAGGATCCTAGGGGATATACAATTGCCATTCCCCGTCTTCAGTAATTTTGATTATGATGTTGATATACACCGCGGAGATTCAAATATTATTGCTGATTGCATTAATGAGGTTGATATAGCCTACTTAGACCCACCTTA
>CAZVTW010001090.1:0-1570 GCA_964629805.1 uncultured Bacteroidales bacterium
TATATTACAAAGACAGATTTATTTGATAGATTAATAAATGTACGACCACACAACACGCAATATACGTAAGCCGGGGGATTTGGGTAATTTAAACTTTTGTAAATTTACTCAAAATTGTAACGGTTTGATAAGTTTGTACTTCGAAATCCCGGCCTACGCATATTGCCATCCGTTATGGCTCATTTAAACAGACATCACACACATATAGAACAAAAATGAAATATTTGTTAACTGGACAGGAAACCAAACGATTAAAGTTCCGATTACTAACCCAAAATGATTTCAACACTTGGATAGATCTATTCAAAGATAAAACTGTAGGTGGATTTTTGGGAATGGTTAATCTTTCAACTCCACAAGAACAATGCGAAAAATGGTTTGAATTATGCGAAAATAGATACAAGAATGACCTTGGAGGCATGAATGTATTGATTGATAAGTCATCAAATCAATTAGTTGGACAATGTGGATTATTGATTCAAGACATAGATGGCGTTAAAGAACTGGAAATTGGATACTCAATTTTACCAAAATTTTGGAACATGGGCTACGCAACTGAAGCCGCAAAAAAATGCCGTGATTTTGCCTTTTCCAATTTTTACACAGATACACTGATATCTATTGTACATATTGAGAATAGTAAATCAGAGAAAGTAGCACAAAAAAATGGTATGTCAAAGACAAAACAGACAGTTTTTAAAGAAATGCCAGTGAATATTTATCGAATTAATAAAGTAGAATGGTCGAATAATGGAAAATAAAAAATCGGTACCAAAGCACTGGCTTGAGATTGCGAAACGAATCAATTCTTTAGCACAAACAGGATTAACCTTCACAAAAGACAAATTTGATAGAGAAAGATATTCCGAATTACAGGAATTGAGTATTACGATTTTAAATAATATCACCCAGATTGATACTAAAAAGCTTGATTTTGTTTTTAATCGTGATATAGGATATCAAACGCCCAAAGTCGGGATTCGTGCAGTTGTCTTCAAAGACAATAAAATCTTGTTAGTAAAGGAAAAAATGGATGACAAATGGTGCTTACCAGGTGGATATGCAGACACAGGGATGTTACCATGTGAAATAGCTGTAAATGAAGTAAAGGAAGAATCAGGATTTGATGTAAAACCGACAAGAATTTTGGGATTAATAGATTACAATAAATATCAAGAAAAACCATTTCCGTTTGACCTTTATCAAATATTTATGGAATGCGAAATTATAGGTGGACAAGCCCAAACAGGAATTGAGACAAGTGATGTTGGATTCTTTGAAATTACTGAATTACCAGAATTATCAGTGCGCAGAGTAACAAAAGAACAGATTCTAAAAATGCATGAATTGTATAAAGACAAAGAATTAAAACCTATATTTGACTGATAATGAAATATAAACGAGCCATAACACGCGGTATAGTTAATTGCCGGTGCAGTAGGTATTCGAGCGGCACAACTCGTATCAAAAGTAGTTGTAACTTGATAGGAAAGTGCTTCGAAATCGGCAACTAACCATACCGCCAAACGTTATTGTGCCAGTGGCACGCGGTTTGGTGTAAATTAAAAGT
>CAZVTW010001091.1:0-1566 GCA_964629805.1 uncultured Bacteroidales bacterium
TCAATTGTTGTCTAAAAGCACAGGCCGTAATATTTCAACCCAGGTTTCATAACCTTTCTTGTTCATATGTGTGCTGTCGGCAGAAAAAAGATCATGTTTAACCTTATTGTTTTCGTCAAGCAGCGGCGGACAAATATCCACGTAAGTGACAAAATCATATTTTGCTGCCATTTTTTTCAACAGCTTATTGGTTTCCAGCACTTTTGGAACGTTATATTTCCTGGAGACGCTTACTTTTACGCTTAACAGGATTACTTCGGTTCCGGGGAGTTCCTTTTTTACAAGATTAATGAATTTTTCGGTGCTGTCTGTTACCTGTTGTGGCGATAGTCTCGCCAGGTCATTGCTGCCTTCAAAATAAACTATTTTTGCCGGTTCGTACGGTTTAACGATCCGGTCGAAAAAATGCAGGGCATCCGCATTCGTTGACCCTCCAAAACCCCGGTTGATGATATCAATACCAGGAAAATCATCTTCTAAAGATTTCCACATGCGAATACTGGAACTGCCCAAGAACAAAACTGCATCTTTGGGTTTCGGGTTATTCCTGTCCTCTTTTTCAAATGCACGTATATCCATCTCAAAACGATTATCAGGTGTTTTATTGACATATTTTTGGTGTGTGCCATAAACAGACACAATATCAACCAGTTGGCCGTCAATGTAAACCTTTGCATCTGATTCGATATGGTTTTTATCCATGTTTTTAAAAGTAACCGTACATGATGCATATTTCCCCATATCTTTTAATACCGCATTTTTTGTGAGACCTGCAAGTTGCACAACAGCTTCGGTATTGGCTTTTGCTTTGCCGGCAAAACAAATAATGAACAAATCTTCATTGTCAACAGTAAAAGCCCTGGCAAAAGAATGGGCATCCATTTGTTTTTCAAGCGGTGATAATTGCGTTTTTTTCAATGCAAAGTGATCCCTGTACGTATCGGAAAAATAATGCCAGGAAGATTTGAATCTGCTGCCATATTGCTTATCTTTATCATTAACATAAAACTGGATAAACAGAGGGTCTTCTTGTTTAAAAGAATCAGGCAATTCCGTGAAGGGGATCATTAACTCAAGGTCATAACCGTTTTTTGTTACTTGCGAGGCACAGGTGACTTTTTGATACTTGTCTTCAATCTTATGAAGGGCAAAATTATTTTTTTTAACCTGTGGTTTGTTATATTTTTTTGTAATACCGGCCGATACAAGGTACTGTAAAATTTTATCAGTACCGGCTTTGGTGGAAATAAAAAATTCCAGTCCATCATTTTGATGGTATCCACCACTGCCTTCAAACAAAGTATCATCCTGTACACTAACGGCAAACAGTAAACCTTCATCATTCCACCCGAGCTTACAATTGGCAAAAAAATTATTTGTGTCAACTGCTCCATATTTATCCGCGTATAAAGGAATGTTTAATCCTTTGCCATTCCAGTCGCCTAATTTTCCATCAACTGTTATGCCTTTGCTTGCAGGTATTGAAGTAATGTTTTTTTCTGTTTCAGTATTACAGGAAATTGTAAAAACTACCAGTACAATTAAATGCGGAATAATTGTTTTCAT
>CAZVTW010001092.1:0-1562 GCA_964629805.1 uncultured Bacteroidales bacterium
AAATAATTTCGCAAAACTAAACAAAAATTAAGGCATAAGAAACAGAAACTGAAAAATATTCAATCATCTCAGTCTGCTCAATGAAAAACTCAACGAAAGGATTTTTATTGTCTAAATACCAAGTGTATGTTTTAGTTCGTCTATTTGCTTATTCCATAGTTCACTGGCATCTTCTACTTCATCTTCTTCAATAAAATCTGTTATAATAAGGGCCAATTCACCGGTTAATTCATGCTTTGTCAGTCTGAACTCGAAATATGCCTCGGGGTCCTCATCTTCAAGCCACTTAAACTTCACATATTCATTTCGTTTTCTTCCGAGAAGTTCGGCCTGCTGTTCTGATCTGTTCCAATGGAAAGTAAAAACATTTTCATGGAGATTGACATCATCAGCAAACCATTCGGCAAGTCCACTTGGTGTAGATAGACGCGAATATAAAATTTTCGGGGATGTATTTAGAATGTATTCCAATTCGATTTTTTTCATATTCACAATGTTAGAAATTTAGTAAACTTGCAAAATAGTAAAAATATCTCATAAAACAGATAAAAAGCGAAAAAAAATCGCAATAGCATATTTGCATATCTCATAAAAATATTATCTTTGCAGCCGCAAAAACAACAGGTCATATGCAAAGATTAAGAGATGACATTCTGAGTTTAAACTGGCGAGATAGCTCAGCTGGTTAGAGCGCATGATTCATAATCATGAGGTCCCGGGTTCAAGTCCCGGTCTCGCTACTAAAATAAAGCCCTCTCGGTCAGATGATCGAAGGGCTTTTTCTTTTAACAGGTTTTGCAATCAAAGAGCGTTTGCAAGCTATTTGCAAGCGGAATTTAGCCTGGATTCAAAAAGGTCTCATCATAAAACCGGGTTTAAGTTTATAAGTTATTGTCTATTCGTTCCTTAACAAAGAATTACAAAATTTTGATACCGTGATGTTATCATTGAGTTACCTTTGATACTTTTTCCTTATGTTCTTGTTATACATTTTTTGAAGAATGAGTCAATTGAGCCAGGAGGTAATTATGCAATCGGTAGTTTCAAAAGCTTCACAAACTCTCCATCCAAGTGGTCAAAATCATTATCCGTTGTCACCAATGTAGCATCGGTTACAGAAGCCGTCGCCGCAATCCATAGATCATTCTTTCCCATATTTCGAGCTGAATTATTGAGAGGACGGTCTTTAAGTTTCCCCTGACTGAAGGCATCTATTTCTGCATATCGCTTCACCAAATCTTCTTGAGCAATTGGCACTTGTGCAAGATAACGCATAACCTTTTCTAATTTATTGAGACGCTGTTTGCCCCAATTGCGTTGAAGTATTATAAATTCCAATTCTCCAACAGTTACAATAGAAATCGCGGAACTCCTTTTTTCTAAAATATGAAGTTTCTTTAGTTCTTCACAAACAGATTGAACTCCCGATTGATAGAGGAGAACAATATTGGTATCAAGCAGGTATTTCATATTATTTCCGCAAGAGTGCTAAAAGTTCATCTACATCTTCACCTTCAAATAAATTTCCATCAAAGTCACGAAAGGCTTCCAAATTATATTCC
>CAZVTW010001093.1:0-1559 GCA_964629805.1 uncultured Bacteroidales bacterium
CCATCAGGAAAGTGAGTATTTCCCCGCGGGTGTACATGGGTGTTTTATTTTTCATTACAGGTTGTTTTTGGGTTTGTATTTCAGTTAATGATATTCCGATTATTTCTTTGGCTTTTATGATTGCTTGGTGTTTGCTGCACTTTTCCATCAATTGTATAAATTCGATAACATCGCCTGATGCCTGGCATCCGAAGCAGTAAAAAGTATTTGTCTTGTGGTAGATTTTCATGGATGCTTTGTTCTCGCTGTGAAACGGGCAGCGGAGCATACCGTTTTTGTCGGGACTGAGGTTGTAATGAGTCAGTACCCTGACGATGGGGAGGCGTTGTTTTATGTCGGGAATTTGCATATGTTGTTATATAACACAATAAATAAATGTATTTTTACTAATTAGTCACAAATATACCTAATAATTTAATTGTTGCAAATTTTAAGTGATTTTTTTTACTCTTAATTTGTATTATATTTGCAATTGTAGTATTATTAGTAAAAAATAGGCATTATTTTATGGCTTTAGGTGAAAACATTATTGATTTACGAAAGATAAGAAATCTTAGTCGTGAAGAATTAGCTAAAATTGTTGGTACTTCAGGAGCTATGATTGGTAAATATGAAAGAAATGAGATGGTCCCCTCTGTTGAAATGGCAAAAAAAATTGCTGATGCATTAGATGTTACCATAGATTATTTGGTAGGTTCAAGCAAAACGGTAATCAAAGACAGGCAATTGCTATATAGACTTGAAGTACTTCAACAAATTGGAAAGCAAGAAAGAGAACGTATCTATTATGTTATGGATGCATTAATAAAAGATGCACAAAATACAGCATATCAGCAACACTTATCTGTACATTAGGCGCTTAAAGTAAAATTTATTCCAGTTATGAAACAATTAACAATAAATATTCCCGACAACAAATATTCATTCATTATTGAATTAATGAGAAATTTTGATTTTGTAAAATTTGATGAAGAAGTATATACAGAACCCAGTAAAGAAGAAATTATTCAGAGTATAAAACAAGGCTTAAAAGAGGTCAAACTCATAGAAAATGGCCAAATGGAAGCAACAACCTTAAAAGACTTTTTAAATGAGCTATAAAATTATACTTACTAATAATTTCAAGAGAGAGGCTAAAAGATTAATAAATAAGTATCCTTCATTAGATGGTGAACTTGATGAATTAGGGTCGATTCTTGAGAGCAATCCAACCATTGGTGAACCTATGGGCAATAATGTTTACAAAATCCGGCTTGGAATAAGATCTAAAGGAAAAGGTAAAAGAGGGGGTGCCCGGGTAATGACACAGGTTAAAGTAATAAAGGAAATAGTTTATCTTTTTTCAATCTACAATAAAGGAGAAAAAGATGATCTGTCAGATGATGAAATTCGTAATTTAATCAAAGAGATACCCGATTAATTTTTAACCCTTCTCACACAATCCCCCCGCTATCTGTCTATTTTGTCCCTGCAATTATATCATTATTTAATTTTCATTTGTAATTGCAGGAACTGGCCGACCCGCACGGTTATAAGGTAGGCTTCACATTCCGCCGGGC
>CAZVTW010001094.1:0-1557 GCA_964629805.1 uncultured Bacteroidales bacterium
GTTAATAATACCCAAATTGAGCGATTTTCGCTCACTGCCTGCCCCGTGCACGAAGTGTCGGGGACAAACAAATTGTAAGGTTTTCACCTTCACCTATTCGGTGAAAACCAACAATTTCTAAGTCGGGGTTAAACCTAAGTAAAGCGCTTTTTCACTTCGTTCAAACCGCTCAACTTAGGTAATATAAAAACGCAGAGAATAATAAAGAACTATTTTCCCTTAACCATGTTAGACAAATAATTCTTCTGATTGTTTAATTTATTTAAAATTTTTTGCCAAAACGCATGTTTTTTTATCGTGCTCAGTTTTGCCGCTCGCTTTTACAATCTCAGCAAAAACAATGTAAATGCCTTGCTTTGCCAATGCTTGTTCTTCCGTCGTACCATCCCATATGAAAAATCCTTCGTGACCGCACAGTTCGTTTTTCGCAACTTCCCTCTGTAGCCTGCCATAGCGGTCAAAAATTTGTATTGTCAACAGGTTGCCTGTCTCCTGAAAATGGTAATGTATTTTTAGTACATCATGTATGCCGTCATTGTCAGGCGAAAAAATCTCGGGTTCAACAGCAATTTTTGAGTTTATTACAGGAATATCCGAATATTGTGAATTCTCAAAGCCTGGTGTTGAATATCCGTCAGAGGAAGCCGCAGATTGCCAGTTATCAGGGTTGGAGGCCGGGGAGTCATAATTGATTCGTTCCAGCGAGACACCTTCATGGATTTGCAACAATTCATGATGCATGTCCTCATGATATGAAAACTCATCAATGAGTTGGCCGGTAAGATTCATTAAAATGACGTATCCCTCATCATCCGGAAATGAGGGAAATCCTGTTAATTCCCGGATTTTGGCATTGTCAGTCAACTGATGAGCATTTTCCAATTGCCTTTTATTCTCAGTTAAAATAATGTAATCACCAGGAAACATAAGTTTTCCGACTGTGGAAATTCGGTAAGCATCTTTTATTTCACCCTTTTCATCCTTATTTGCCAGCTGCAGACCGGCAATATCGACAACCTTGTCACTGCGGTTATAGATTTCCACAAAATCTGTTCCTGATGGCAGAGGATTAAACATAACTTCATTGATAATGACATCATTATAGACAACCGTATCCGGAAGGGCAAAGTCTGCTTTGGCATCTTCGACGCTATTTCCGTTCAGGTCTGTCATTGTATTGATGCATAATGTGTACATTTGGTTGCGTATGAAATTATTTTTATAGCTCAAAAAAAATGAGGTATTGAGCATATCACCAGACAAAATGTCGTTGATTTGGATGTTTGGCTCCAGCAAAAAATTTCCTGTTTTTTTGATTGACTCGCTGGTAAGAGGTTCATTGAAATCCACCTTTAAAGTATTATTTGTCACCGGGAACACATTTTCTATTTCCGGATTGTCCAGGTCAGGATTATCCGAATAAACTGCATTTTTCTGACCTGGCGTTCCTCCCTGATTGTTTGATGATGATACCCAGTTCTTGCCTGACGATGAAGGATTGCTGTAGTCAATCCTTTCAAGCGACCATCCTCCTCCGGATTTATAGGCAGGGTAATG
>CAZVTW010001095.1:0-1557 GCA_964629805.1 uncultured Bacteroidales bacterium
ATAATGTGACAAAAAGTTTTCGAGCCTGATAAATATTTCATTTGTTTGCGTTATGGTTGTTCCTTCCGGCAGATTGCCCCTGATGTAAAGGATTGTTTCCTGCTTTTTTGAATAATATGACGATTCAAACACATAATATGCAAACAGCCGGAGGCTGCCGCCCAGGATTTTGTTTATAACTGGTTTTACTTCCTCTTTGTATGTTTCATTGCCAATGGTGTTGTTATAGAGTTTTACGTACCATTCATCCCCTTGCAGCGGGCCGGGGAGCCAAAACACAGGCAGGCCAAACCCAAGAATTGCCAGGACAAAAAAAGCGATACGGTATTGTACCAAAAATAAAATGATTTTTCCGTACAAGCCGTTAAACCAAACCAATACATGCTTGCTGTTTAATCTAACCCACGATTTTTTTATTTTCCTGTTTACTGTTTTGAGGGGAAACCTGTCAAACAGCGCCGGGATAAAAAACAAGGCAATGGCGAGAGAAACGCCAAGGTTGACGATCATGACCTTTGCAAAATCCAGCAGGTTCAGCCTGTGCTCTTCGGGGAGAAAATAAATAACCGTTAATGATGCAATTGTTGTGAGCGTTGAAGCAAAAACAGCCAAAAAAACCCGTCTGTCGCCTTTGTGTTTCAGGTGGTCAATCATCACAATGCTGTTGTCGATGAGCAGCCCCAGTGAAACAGTGATGCCTGCAAGCGAATATAAATGGATTTCGATACGCAGCATGTAGTAAAAGAAAAACGCGATGGCAATATTTGCCGCAAGGCTTATGAGTATCAACAGTAAATATCTCCACTGCCTGCTTATCAAAAAAACAAACAACAACAGGATAAAAACAGTGAGGACTGTGCGGACAATTATCTTGTTCAATTCCCCGGCAATGTAAACAGTTGAATTATATGATTCGGTCAACAGAAAACCAGAAGGTAAACCATTTTTCACATTTGTAAGTACATTATCAATTTCTTTGGACAAGCGGAGCTGGTTTGTCCCTGCTTCTGCATATACAAGCATGTTGATTGAGTTTAGCCCGTTTATCCGGTAATATGAGCCCGGGGGTTTTTGCCTTCGCGTTATTTTGGCAATGTCTGACAGGTAGATTATCCGTCCTGATGACATTTTCACCGGTATATGCTCCCACCTGGGCTTTTTACCTGAAAGTCCCGGTATTTTAACCCCAAGGCTTATTGTGTCCGGGTTTGACGTTTTAGCAGGCGCCATGCCAATGTATTCATCTTCCATAGAACAGCGTATAGCGCTTCTGATGTCTTCTGTTTTGAGATGATAAGATTTCATAAGCTCCCTGTCATATTCTATCAACCATTCATAGGGCCCGGCCCCGTAAATATCAACCTTGTATACGCCCTTTATTGCCGATAGCTTTGGGCTGATATAATCCGCTGCATATTGTTGTATTTCCCAGGGTGATACATTGGCATTCAACTGGTAGATGGCAAGCGGTTTGTTGGTATCATCGTCCGGCTGGTTCACAAACAGGATCGGGTAGCTGACGCCCCCTGGCAATTGTGAATAGAGCCTGCGGATAAC
>CAZVTW010001096.1:0-1557 GCA_964629805.1 uncultured Bacteroidales bacterium
GCGTTAGCATAAATTTACTCCGTATATCCCTGGGCATTCTAGATCGTTCCCATCTGGAAGTTGGGTTGAGGTTACTCAATATCTTACGTCAGATTTCATTAATTCATAATGTGTCGAATATTTTTTTTAAAATTTTTCAAATATTACCGGAAAAAATTTTAAATTTTCCGTCTTAAATTATAAAGGGAATACAAGAGGAAGTTTTAAAAGTCAGACGATACAAGGACAGCTTTATTTTTCCGACAGGATGAATCGGGTTCAAGAATACAATAGAATCGTTGCCAGTATTTTCTCGGAAATACGGCTTTTAAAACATGTTCTAAAAGATTTATGAAAAAAATCGATGAAAACATTTTCAAAGCCATTAACGAAAATGATCTCAATGAGGTAAAAAACGCGATAAATCAAGGGGCAAATATCAATGCTCAACTTGAAAAATATGAAGATTATGGAAATCCTGGATGGACTCCTCTTATGGCGGCAACAGCTTCCAATACGCTAGAGATCGTTAATTATCTTTTGGACAAAGGAGCCGATATTTCTTTACGAAACTCAAATGGTTCAACTGTCCTTGATCTGGCCTGTAGGAGAGGGCGTCTTAAAGTTGTTACTCTACTTTTAGAAAAAGGCGCAGATATTCATACAAAAGACAATGACGGTCACACCCCATTAATGGCTATTTGTAGTGGAAAAACGCTTGATACTGACGGAACTGAGGAGGATTATTTAAAAATCGCACGACTCCTTATCGAACAAGGAGCAGATGTAAATGAGATGGAGAACAAAGGAGAAACAGCACTTCACAAAGCCGCGTTTTTCCATTTTGACGCCTGTATCGAGTTGCTTGTTCAGCATGGTGCTGATATCAATATTCAGTCTCATGACGGAAGTACCCCAATGATGAATGCGATTTCAGATGAGGAAATTCCACGTTGCTTACAAACAGTAAAACTTCTTGTGGCAAAAGGAGCCGATATCACACTTCAAGACCGTGAATATGGACATACTGCATTAGATATTGCATGTATGTTCAAAAACTATGAAGTGATTACTTTCCTAAAACAGCTATCAAAAAAGCAGAAAGGCTGTTATATTGCAACAGTGTGTTATGGTTCTTCTGATGCACCTGAAGTGTTGATCTTACAACAATATCGAGATGAGAAATTATCACATTCTCTGTTTGGAAAAATGTGTATTGAACTTTACTACATGTTTTCCCCTTCTCTTGCTCGTCGATTACAACATCAACCTATTGTCAATCATATTATCAGGAGGTGGTTGCTTAATCCAATTGTAATGAGAGTGAAAAAGACATATTGAAAAAGATTCGTTTCATGAACCCACAATAAGGAGAGAGGTTATGTTATCATTAATTTTGAAGGATCGAGGCTCACAATTTCATAGTAAAATTACGGACGAAGATTTTGAAATTGCAAAATATGAGCTCTCTGAAATGAAAGTAGAACCAGAGGTCATGAAGGAATTAACCAATGATCTGATAGGATTTCTTCAAGAGTTTGTGAGTGACTATGAATGGTTTGATATGAATGTGTTAAA
>CAZVTW010001097.1:0-1556 GCA_964629805.1 uncultured Bacteroidales bacterium
CCATGAAACATTTACCCATAGCCAAAACAGAACTTCACAAAATTGTAGAAGGAAATTTCCTGTATGTTGATAAAACACATTATATTAGGGAATTGGTTGATGATGGCCACGAATATTACTTTCTCTCCCGGCCCCGCCGTTTTGGAAAATCATTGTTTGTTGACACACTCAGGGCAGCTTTTGCCGGTGAAAAAAAGCTTTTTAAAGGACTTTACCTTGAACACAACTGGGACTGGGATATAAAGTACCCGGTTGTGAAAATAAGTTTTGGGGGTGGTACAGTCTCAAATAAACAAGAACTGAAAGAAAGTATCTCTTTTTCTGTCAGAATAGCTGCAGAAAATTACAACATCGCCCTTACTGAAAATTTTATCCCTAATAGGTTTAAGGAACTGATTATTCTCCTTTTTAAAAAAGAGAATAAGCCGGTTGTTATCCTTATTGACGAATATGACAAACCGCTGCTTGATAACCTTACAAAGGATGTTGCAGAAGAATTACGGGATGAATTGAGCAGCTTTTACTCAGTTCTCAAAGAAGCAAGCAAATTCATTAAATTTGTTTTCCTGACAGGTGTTTCAAAGTTCAGCAAAACAAGCCTGTTCAGCAAACTCAATAACCTGACAGATATTTCACTGGTGGCAAAATATGCTGATATTTGCGGGATAACACAAAAAGACCTGGATACTGTTTTTGCTGAGTATTTAATTGATGTAGATAAAGCAGCTTTAAAAAATTGGTATGATGGTTACAATTTCAGGGGAAATGATTTATACAATCCATATGACCTGCTCATGTTTCTGTGGGAAAAAGAATACAAAGCCTATTGGTTTAAAACAGGTACACCCACCTTTCTTTTAGAACTCATAAAAAAAAGAAAGTTTTATATCCCAACTTTAGAAGACATAAAAATATCAGAATCACAAATGGAAGATTTTGATATTGACAAAGTAGAGCTGGATGTATTATTATTTCAAACCGGATATCTGACAATCAAAAATTATTACCAGGTTGGTTCAAAATACATCTATAACCTGAGATTCCCGAACCTCGAAGTGAAGATGGGATTTAATGACTACTTATTACGCATGTTCTACGGGTCAGGGGCAAATTCGAATGAAAGAACCATATTGGCAGAAAATATCTATTTTGCTATACACAATAAACAATTACATGATTTGAAGAAGGCATTTATTTCATTTTTTGCCGGAATACCTTCAGACTGGTATCGCAAAAATAATATTGCCGAATTTGAAGGTTTTTATTGTTCAATGTTTTATGCCATTTTTGCTTCTGTTGGTCTGAATATCAAAAACGAAGACACAACCAACAAAGGCAGGATAGACTTTACAGTCACAACAAACGACGGCATTTATATCTTCGAAATAAAGATGAAACGGATACAACAAAATGCCTTATCACAAATAAAAGAAAAGAAATACCATGAAAAATATCTTTCAGACAATAAAGATATTTTCCTTGTAGGCATTGAATTTGATGAAGAAGAAAAAAATATTTCCGGGTTTGAGTGGGAGAAAATAATGACATGAAATAAA
>CAZVTW010001098.1:0-1553 GCA_964629805.1 uncultured Bacteroidales bacterium
TGTTGATTAACATGCCTGCTATTTTCGCAGGCATAACAAAAAAATAAAACAAGTGATACTATTTGTACATATATTTTCATATTCATAGTATGATACATTTTTCTAACCGCCGGATTATTTTTCAATTCAGTAATTTAAAGGATCATTCTCCATTCTTAATAACTTTTAATATTTCTGTTTTATCAATTGTTTTTACAATTAGAATGTAATATCCTGCAGAAATTCCTGATAAATTAATTGCCTGGTTATATTCATATTTTGGCACATCAAGAAATTTGTTTCCCCAATTGTCATATAGCGATAAACCTGTAATTTCATGATATATACTCCCATCAATGAATATTTTATTATTCGCCGGATTTGGATAGACAGTAAAAATATTCTCCTCAGGTTTTGGCATGTCAGGTATTTTCAGGTCATTTTCAATCACATTCAAAAAGTTCAGATATTTCCAATAGTTTATTCTTTGATGAAAAGTTACCGATAATGGATATACCTTAAATGAGGTAACCCCATATATTATATATTCAACTTTATTTTTGGTTTTAAGGTACGGGCTTCCGCTTTCACCAACTATTGAACCATCACCTACTATCAAAGCATCATTGAGCACATTGTCTGCCTGACCATAACTATAATATAAAGTATCACCATTATATGGGGCGCGGAACCTTTCATCCCATTTACCAATATGAGGGTAAGTAAATTTATGGTATATACCATTAGTAAATATCGTATCATTGTTATTATATCCAATACCTAACCATCCTGTTTTGTCACCAATGTTTTTCTCCAATTTAAGAATTGCATAATCAGTCCATTTAATTGACCAATTGTTAAAAATATAGATTTTTGATACCCAACTGCAGGGGTATATTTTGTTAAACCTTCCATTGTCATATGCCGGACATACAAATATTGAGTCATAAGCAATTTCATTGAGTCCTTGCGTGTCATCTTTCATCCATGCAACGCAATGCGCTGCAGTTAAAACATGTCTTCGGCTAATGACGCTGCCGGTACATTTTGGTCTTAACCTTCCATCCCTGAAACCAAATAGCTTTATTGTAGTCCGGATTGGAAAGTCATTGATGTTATAATCAAGTGAGACTTGTCTGCGATAACTAAAACCGGAATGTTTATATTTGTTCTCAATTGGCGGTACCTGGGATAGTTCGCAATAATTGCTGTCTACAAAACCTGGTGAAAAAGTTGTGTTATCCTTGTCTTTTATGTTTCCAAAATTAACCAGGACTACTGTGTCGATATCTCCTGTTTTTAAATCAAAACAAAGCATCATGTTGATTTGGGCGGGGGACTTTTGTGTTATAGGAAGAAAAATAGCCAATACGAAAAGCACCTTAAATAATACTATTTTTATAAAGCAGGCAGGCCTGGTGGGGGCAATGCCAAACTTTGCATCCCGATTACTATCTGGAGCAAGCAAACACCGGGAAAACGCGTTGCAAACACGTACCACCTGTAACAGATACTCATGCCTGCCTCTCCTGCCGGGTGCAGTCTGTAATTGTTGCCGATATGTTGTTGTTTGT
>CAZVTW010001099.1:0-1545 GCA_964629805.1 uncultured Bacteroidales bacterium
AAATAACCCGAGTATTAACCAAAAATAATTGTATGTGTCGAAATGATTTATCAAAATTTAAACTACAGTGTGTTCCCTAAAGTCGATGGCTTGACAGAGGGGGTCTTAACCGGTAACAGAATTCCCAGGGACTATTTTGTTACCAAAGGTATTGGTCAAAGTGATATTGCCATTCATGCAGGTTCCTACCACCTGGCTCTTCGATCTGCTGGTATAGAGATGTGTAATATCATGACATATTCTTCGATCCTTCCGGGTATTGCGAAAAAAATTGACAGACCGGAGCAGTTAACTCACGGATCAGTTATGGAAAGCATTTTATCTGTCAGTACTGCCGAAAAAGGCAACATTGCGACTGCCGGAGTCATATATGGCTGGTTGTATAACAAAAAAAACCACGAAAAATACGGTGGGCTGGTTTGTGAACACCAGGGAAACTATCCTGTCAGTGAAATTACAAGGTTACTCAGGGCCAGTCTTGATGAACTCTATTTCAATGGTTTTTCCGATGAATATGAACTTTCAGATATTGAAATGATGACAGAAAGTTTTAAACCGGACAAAAAATACGGTACTGCACTTGTTGGACTGTGTTTTGTTAATTATCTTGTCCCCGTTATTCACAGAAACCTGAATTAAACGTCTTCAGTCAGGTTTTCCCCTGGAGTTTCAAAAACAAAGGGGGGAAACCTGGAGCTGATTTACAGAGTCAAATATTCTCTTTAAATAATCGCCCCTGCCAGGTACCTCGCTCCTCCATTCGTTTTTCAATTTTGTCTACTATTTCAAAATTCTTCAATTTATTCCATCTTGGCGCCAGTATCAAATCAGGTGGTGAGAAGCTGATAAAACGTTCGATGATGAAGGCAGGATTTAAACGCTCAACAAAATCAATGACAAGTTCAATGTATTCGTCAAGATTCGGTTTATTGATGATTTCAGGATTTTGTTGAAACATCTCACCCAGTTTTGTTCCTTTTATGACCTGAAGCTGATGAAGTTTAATGGTATGAACCGGCAACCCGGACAGTTTTGTAGCATGATTCAGAATATCAGTCCTTGATTCACCGGGTAACCCGATTATCATGTGGACACCACATTTAATTCTCCATGCATTTGCTTTTAAAATGGCATCTGCTGCATCCTTATAGGAATGGCCGCGATTGAGTAATTCAAGAGTTTTATCCAGGCATGATTCAACACCATATTCAATAACAACATAATGCTCCTTGTCGAGGTCTTTGATGAGATCAAATACTTCATCATTGACACAATCAGGTCTTGTCCCGATAATGAGACCAATGACCTCAGGATGTGACAAAGCCTCATGGTACCGGGCTGATAAAACATCCATCTTTTCGTATGTGTTCGTATATGCCTGGAAATAGGCAAAATACTTCATCGCCGGATATTTTTTTTTAAAGAAGGCTACGCCCTGGTCAATTTGCTCTGTGATGGACTTTTCCGGTTTGCAGTAACCGGGATTGAAGGTTTTATTATAACAATAGATACATCCCCCGCGACCTTTTGTTCCATCCCTGTTGG
>CAZVTW010001100.1:0-1535 GCA_964629805.1 uncultured Bacteroidales bacterium
TTAACATTTGGGCAAGAAGGGATATTAGATCAATATGTTAAACAAGGACTGACAGAAAACCTGGCATTACAACAGAAAAAGGCATCCTATCAGAAAAGCCTGTATGCGCTAAGAGAAGCGAAATCTCTTTTTTTCCCGGAAATTTCCTTCCAGGCCAGGTACTCGATAGCACAAGGCGGCAGGGTGATTGACCTGCCGGTGGGGGATATGCTTAACGGGGTATATTCAACCCTGAATGCACTGACTGCACTTCATAGTATGAAAGACCCGGAAACCGGACTACCTATTCGTTTTCCGCAAATTGACAATGAGGAAATACACTTTTTAAGACCAACAGAACATGATACGAAATTCAGACTGACGCAACCTGTTTTTAATACCAACATCTGGTATAATGCCAAAATTCAGAAACAATTTACTGAGATTGAAAAATATGATATAGAAACTTATAAGCGGGAACTCATTGCAGAAATGAAGCAGGCATATTTTAATGTACTCAAAACAAATAAACTACTTGAAATTATTGAAAAAAATAAAGAGATTATTCAAGAGCATATCAGGGTTACGGAACGTCTTTTTCAAAATGACAAAGTAACAAAAGACAAAGTTTACATGGCAAAAACCGAATTGGATAAAATTGAACAAAAAGGAGCTGAAATCATTAAAGAACAAAAATCTGCAAAGGCCTATTTCAATTTTCTACTAAACAGGGATTTAGAAGAAGAAATCCTCACCGATACCATATCAGGATTACAGTTTATGCCGGGCTCAATTGAAGAAGCAGGAACTAAAGCAATTGCTTCACGAGAAGAAATTAAAAAACTACAAACATACAATCAAATCACAAATTTATCCCTGAAAATGAATAAGGCAAATAAATTGCCAACCATCAATTCTGTTATTGATTATGGTTTTCAGGGTAAAAACTATCATTTTTCAGGTGAGCATGATTATTTCCTGGCATCCGTTATGCTAAAATGGCCCCTGTTTCATGGTTATCACAATAAGCACAAGCTCAGGAAGGCCAAAATTGAACAGGAACTGACTCAAATTAAACTTGAGGAGCTTAAAAATAAAATACACTTACAGGTGATAAATGCCTGGTACGCTGTTGAAGCAGCAAAAAAAGCTGTTAAGGCGGCAAAATCAGAAGCTGAATCATCAAAAAAAGCCTTTAAGTATGTTCATGAGCGATTTAAAGAAGGTATGGTCAACATGCTTGAATATTTAGATGCCCGAAATTCAAAAATGAATGCCGAACTGAACCGGGTTATAGCGGAATATAACCTTTACATTGCCATGAATAATTATGAAAAAGTAGTTGGTTTGGAAAAAGAATAAAAAAATGAATATATATTCGCCGGTACCATATTAAGCTTCGCTTTTGCTGCTATTCTTGGTATTTTGTTTTTGAAATGACTATTATCGGTAAAATTACCGATAATAGTCATTTATCGGTAATTTTACCGATAAAAACCGGAATGAGTTTTTGTTTATTATACTGTTGAAAGTTTACATGTTTTGAAATCAAAACA
>CAZVTW010001101.1:0-1533 GCA_964629805.1 uncultured Bacteroidales bacterium
GATTAGTTTGCATTTTTTATCTTACTTATCAAGTCTTCTGTACTAAACCCCTCAGGTACGGGTATTTTTATTTCGTGCGAATGTCTGAGTGTCCTGTCAGTATAATAATAACTCAGATGAATGCCATGAAAAGGTTTTTTTATTGTTTTAATTTTGTTGAGCCCTGAAAGCGGGTAGTCCCAGTTGTGGAAAAACCCGTTGATATAGATATATTTAGCGCCTATAAGTACCTGTCCGTCTCCCTTAAGATTGCGGACTTTGTAATACCACGGAAAAAAAATTGATGAAAAGAGGATGATTGCAAAAGCTGAACCAATGATAAGCAGGAATAAACCAATTTCATCTTCAAGTATAAAAAGAAAAGGGATGGTGACAATGACAAACAATATACCAATAACAACAATCAGCGCTTTGCTTTTTTCACGTCTTTCTTTGTACAGTGTGTTGACAAATTCTGCCAGTTGTTGTTTATCCAGTGTCCACTTATCAATGAGGGCTCCCCCGTCTAAAAGCCGTCTCATTTTTTTTGCTCTGTTTCTGAAAACCAGGGCAATGACAACAAAGGAGATAACCAGGAAAATTGCGATAAAAGAGAGTGCAAACGCTTCGTAAACCGGGCTGCCGTCTGTGAAAGTCAGAATCAAAATAATGGCTGCAATCACAGCCAAAATCCAAAAAGTATTTGATATTCGTTTTTGTTTATTTTTAATCATCATTTGTTATTTTAATCTTTTTTCTTATACCATTCCATCTCACCGGTAACACCAATATCTGCTACCTTGCTAATAAGTTCATTTCTTTCGTCCTGGCCTAATGTCACAAAGTTTTTTGCATATTTGATATTTTCCCTGAGCATATCAGCATTATCATTTCCCAAAACTAAAGAACTAACCGGCAAAGACCAGACAAAATGCAAAGCTTCTTTCACTGATATTTTATTTGGGATAACAGCAGGATTGCTGCCATATTTGATTCTTCCCATACTTTTTCCGCCAAATAATCCACCGCCGCCAAGACTTTTCATGGCCAATATGCCGTAATTCTTTTTTTGCAATTCAGGAAGTACATTTGAGGTAAAACTCTCATATGAAGGATCAGCTACATTCACAGGCATCATGCAGGTTTCGAACACGTCTGTCTGGTCGAGAACATATAAATGAGCCAAATATGTGGTATGTCCGGTGAATCCGATATGTCTGGCTTTCCCTTCCTCTTTGGCTTTCAGCATCAAATCGAATATTTTTCCTGTTCTCCTTCGGTTTACATCATCAAGGGACGAAATGTTGTGTACCTGCCAAAGGTCAAGATAATCAGTTTGCAGCCTTCTCAGAGAAGTTTCCAAATGTTCTTTTGCCTCCTCAGCATTTGTTGCAGTGGTTTTTGAAGCAAGAAATATGTAATCCCGGTATTTGGGTGTCAGATATGTCCCTAAACGTTCTTCACTTTTTCCTTCTTCGTAAAAATGAGCTGTATCAAAGGCTCTGATACCACCTTCCATGGCAGTTTCAATAAGTGGTTCAACCTGTTTCTTAT
>CAZVTW010001102.1:0-1532 GCA_964629805.1 uncultured Bacteroidales bacterium
GTAAATCTTGTGTGAGAGATTTAAACCAAAACTGCCACATAAATAAATATCGAACAAAGACCATTTAGGATCCTCAAAATGATTGCTACACATTCTAGTATGACATTCTGGCAACGCCTCATCCCTGTAAGAAAATTTCAGTCTCATGGAACAGCTGCAGATCAAATAGAGCGAGCAGTAGCCCGTTACCTTTTTTTCTTTGGTGGGGCAATGGGTATTCAGTTTATCATACAAGCTATCATAACAATCCTGCATACGGACTTTATAGAAAACACAGAGTACTCATTATTATTAACAGGAATCATTAGTATATGTGCATATTTATGCTTCGTCATAATCGGAAAAAAAGCTGTCCCATACGTTATTTTTGGCATACTATCTATTAACTATGCAAACGGAATTTGGATTTTAAGTATAGATGGTCATTGGGAACCGTGGGTTTGGATGAACTTTGTAACAACCTTTCTTCTCCAAAGTTTTCTACTACGTGGCAAAAGTTTACAATGGCTACGCTACCTTTTATTTGGATCACTTCTGATTGCATATTGCATACCAACTTTAATACAAGAATTTATTTTACAAATCAAACCTTTACTAGAAGGTGTGCCGGCCGATGCTCAAACTAATGTATTCATTTATGGGTATACATTCATCATTCTGTTCATTGCAGTAACGATAAACGAACTTTTATTTGAGAACGTAATAGATAACACAACGAGCTTGAATGAAGAATTAGACAGCCAAAAAAAGGCATTTCTACAGGTATTTGCATCTTTTCAAAAATTACAAATTTATGTGGATGCTTATTTGAAGGATATGTCTCATGAAGTCCAGAATGCGCTAAATCCACTTATTGGCTTGATAAGATTAGCGAACAAACCAAAAACACGAGAAATAGCCATCAAAGAATTCCTACGAATTGCAGAACCACGACTGATCTTATCATCTCAGTATATACAAGATACAAAAACACATATGTCAGCATCATTTAGCTCAGTTGTGAAAGCCGCAAATACAGCGCTATTGACTCGTGAGGTTGATGAAAACGTCGATCAAATTTTAACCGAAATGAAAGCTCATGCAAATCAGCTACAGAAAGCCTTTTATGCAGAACCCGGCAAATTTGATGTAGACGAGTATCAAACCCAACTAGACAGTATTGCAAGAGGGCAGACCAAAGTACAGGTAAAAATAGATATCGACAGAGATCTCTCAGGCGTAGATACATATCCATTAGCATTACGAACAATTACAACTAATCTGCTAGTAAATAGTATCAAATATGTTGATAGCGAAGATGCAAAAGTTCAAATAAAGGTTTATCGTGACCAACAATGGATTCATCTATATGTATCAGATAATGGAGAGGGAATTCCAGATCACATCATCGAGAATATGTTTGATGCACAAGAAGGAAATATCGGACTATGGCTGGTAGGGCAGGTAACCAAGCTGACGCATAGCACAATCGAGGTGACTACAAATAATTGTGGAACAAATTATAAGATAAAAATACCAATCTTAAACTGAAA
>CAZVTW010001103.1:0-1530 GCA_964629805.1 uncultured Bacteroidales bacterium
CTCCAAAACGAAAGTAAGGAATAAATGCCACATACATGTACGATGGGCGCATGTTCACATGGGACCGGGAAAGCTGGAACTTGATCTCAGGTTCGGATACGGGCTGCTTGATCTGGCTAAATTCCCCGAAGGAACCACCAAACCAGATGGATACAAGCCTTATCATAACCTGAATTTCAGCATTACGATTGGCTACTGGTATTTTTTCGATAATGAATAAGTAAAGGATCCGGATCAACTCCTTCTGGAGATCATCGAACCGGGTAGCACTTTATTTCATGTGCACATGACAGAGGGGATTATATGAAAACCAGCTTGCCGCTGGCTGATTTGTTGCCGGCCCTCAGAAGGTAAAAATAAACTCCTGAACTGAGGCCCGGACTTCTGATATATTCAATCGTGGTCTTTTTATGCGACAAGCTGATCCCGTATATCTCATCAACTTTTAAGCCGGAGCTGTTGAAAATCAAAAGTGATGCATTTGCTGAAACCGGGCAGCTTATTTCAAAAACGGTCCGGTCTCTGAAAGGGTTGGGTGTTACTGAGCAGTCGATCTGGTTCTCACTGATCATTGTAGAATTCAATATTTCTGTATGATCATAAACCATTAAAGTGGTATCATATTTCCAAAATTCCTGGTCATCACAAATAGAATATGAAAAGTCAAATTCGATCGTGAAAACCGGCAGGTCTGAATCCTCTGAATAAAACTCATAAACATCGAGGAATTTTTCGGAGTAAACTTGATGGGCGCCTGTTATTCCAAGATCCCAAAGATAATAATCATCACGGTGGAGCATGATTACCGGGTTATAGGTTGTGTCTGGCAGAATTAGCCTTCCATAAGCCACTGCCTTTAAGGTAAGGGATTCAGAGTCATTTCCGAAATTAGTTTCATCGCTGATACTGTCACCATAAGTAAAAGGAAATTGCAGGAGTGTAATCCCCCAGTCCAGGTAACCGGTGAAACCAATATGCAAACTGGCATAGGTGTCGTAATAAAAAGCCAGTTTGAAAGAATTATCATCCAGATAATACAGCAGATTAGTGTCCAGGCTCGAAAAGTCGTAAAGATCCGGGTCAACAGGATCCAGATATTCTTCATCCTGCTCTTTCAATAGGGCGGGCACCATGTACCCTTTCGATTCAAATGATTGTAATAATTCTATATCACTGTAATCCCATATGATGTTTTCACCGGTAGGGGGAGGTTGTATCCCCGGCTTTTCAGCCATCTGGAAAAAATATTCATGTCCCGCTTCCGGGGTGTTTTCACTGGTGATCACGGGTTGGGATGCCAGATGAAGGAAAAATAGAAAGAAGAAAGTGACGACCGGAATTTTTCTTTTCATACCAGGAGCATCAGAAACAGTAAATATAATAAATTTCAGCATTGATTCCAAGCTTCCCTTTTCATGTACGATGGGCACATGGGACATTTTGCATTTGTATTCCATGGCCCATAAATGTCCCATGCGCCCATGGTGATATGCGAATATGAATCTATTGTCAGTCATCTAAGGCTTAATA
>CAZVTW010001104.1:0-1529 GCA_964629805.1 uncultured Bacteroidales bacterium
AAATCAGGATTTAAATCATCAATTCGGTAGCTTGCAGTTGAGCCATCAATAAGGATTGATTTAATTGGGCTTTGGTCTCTTACATATCCTTCCATATACAAAATCGGGTCCAGGTTTGAAAGGTAAATTTCACCATTATCAGATGCTACAGGCGCTTTGAGGCGGAATTTCGGCGGATTTATTTCCGTCAGGGTAACTTTATACGTTTCATTGGATTCATTTCCGTATTCATCGACAGCAACGAAATTGATTTCTTCCGGTTTTTCTATAAGTTGCAAGGTGTGTTCAAATACGTAACCCTTTAGATTTGACTTTTCATTTACTTTTACTTCAGTGCCATTGATTTGAAACGAAGCAATAATATTTTCATCTTTTAATTCACCTTTTAAAACTATTTCCTGTGCATTTTCACGAATTTTAATTAGGTGCTCCTCATCAACCATTGGTGATTTGAGCACGATTTCAGGTTTATTATGTTCACGATTGAGTTCAAACATTCTTTTTTCTGTATTGGCAAGCATTTCAGAATAACGTTCATTATCTTCAGCAAGGTCATTCAGCATTTTGTAATCACGAATGGCTGCTTCATAATTTTTTATTTCTTCGTAGCATTGTGCTCTTTTGAAATAGGCTGTAAGATTATCTTCATCAAGCGCTATGACTTTGGTATAATCAAAAATAGCATTCTGGAATTGTTTGAATTCTTCATTATACTGTCCTCTGAGAAAATACACTTCAAGGTCCTCAGGAGCAAAAACCAGTATCCTTGACAAATCATTGAGTGCGTTTGGATAATCGAGTTTTTTCCGGTGTATTTTGGCTCTGACAATATATGCATCCTTACTTTCTTTATTCACCTCTATGGCTTTTTCACAATACTCCTGGGCTTCTTCAAGTTCTCCCTTTCTGTAGAGTAAATCTGCCAGGGCAACCATTGCTTCTTCAAAAGAATCACCCTTTTTGACTGCTTTACGGTAATCATCCTCAGCTTTGTCAAGCATGCCAAGGCTGTCTTCTACAAATCCGCGATTATAGTAATTCAAAGCATCTTTTTCATAGTCGAGGGCAAGTTCTGCCTCCTGCAATGCAATTTCAAACTTTTTTAGTTTTGCCAGTGATACAACATTAATCTGGTAGGCCTTCACCATGTTATGATCAAGTGATGTTGCCCTGATAAGCAGGTTTGAAGCCTTTTCATAATCCCCTGCTTCATAATATAACTTTCCTGCTTCGTAAGATATTTCCGCATCTTTTGGCTCAAGACTCACCAATTGATCATAATCTTTTATCGCCTTTTCTGTTTGCCCGAGTTGTTTATATGCTTTCGCCCTGGCAAGTAATACTTTTTCATTTTGAGGTTCAAGTTTCAATGCCTCAGTATATTGATTAACAGCTTCATTGTAAGTTCCAGCTTCGTAATATTTTTCTCCCTGTTTATAGAAACTTTTTGAACTTTGTTTGCTCGCAGAACAACCGATCAATGCAAGCGTTAAAGCAAAAATGATAAATTGTACATGTGTTTTCATATT
>CAZVTW010001105.1:0-1528 GCA_964629805.1 uncultured Bacteroidales bacterium
CCCCTAAACCGACAGGAATTTCAGGTGCTGATTGAAGACAATTGTATTTATGTTGATAAAACACAGCAGATTTACAACCTGATGAACTTTGCTCAACAATATTTTTTTTCTCGCCCCCGCAGGTTTGGCAAGTCGTTGTTGATAACTACTCTGAGAGAAATTTATTCGGGCAATAAAGAACTGTTCAAAGGACTTTGGATTTATGATAAAATAGACTGGAAACCTCATCCGGTTATACATATTGATTTCAGCGGATTGGATTACAGGGAACAATCGTTAAAGAAAGCATTATCAGTTAAGTTAGACGAGATTGCAGAAGAGCAATCAATTATACTTACCAAGGATACTTTAAAGGACAAATTTACGGAATTGGTACGTAATTTATCGGAAACCGAAAAAGTAGTTATCCTGATTGATGAGTATGACAAACCGATAATTGACTATCTTGACGATTTAGACCAGGCAGATACAAACCGGGAAGTACTGAAATACTTTTATTCGGCAATCAAACCATGCAATAAATATATAAAGTTTTTGTTTATCACCGGAGTATCCAAATTCAGCAAAGTTTCGATATTCTCCGACCTTAATCATTTGGAAGATATAACAATGCACAAAATGTTTAATTCCCTGGTCGGTATTGATCAGGAAGAACTGGAGCGATTTTTCCCCGTTTATATATCTATGCTTGCCGACGAATATAAAGACGTACATACAGACATAATCAAAGCCATACGCGATGAATATTTTGGATACTCGTGGGATGGAAATAATTTTGTCTACAATCCTTTCACGCTTGTTCATTTGTTTGGCAATGTTGAATTTTCCGCACATTGGTTTAAGACCGGTACGCCCACTTTCCTGATAAAAATGATTAAAGATATAAAACTGACCCGATATGATTTTGATGATATTACGGTAAATGAAGAACTGCTTGAGAAATATCAGATTCGCAACATGACGTTAATCCCGCTGCTGTTTCAAACCGGATATCTTACCGTTAAAAAACGGGATTTATTTACGAATCAATACCTCCTTGATTTCCCGAACCGTGAAGTGGAACGCTTGTTTTCACTTAACCTGATTGCCGAGTTTAACGGCGGCAGAACCGACAAAACAGATACGACTTTAAATCAAATGACAGCACATTTGCGAAATGGCGAGATTGACCGGTTTATGGAACTCCTGAAAATCCTGTTCAAAGGAATCGTTTATTCCCATATCGACGATGAAGAACGGTATTATCATTCTATTTTTTATTTGATTGTGAAAATGATAGGATTTTATGTTGATTCGGAAGTTATGGATGCAACCGGACGGATTGATGTGGTGATAAAAACCAAGACACAGATAATAGTTGTTGAATTTAAAACCACGACGGCAGAAAAAGCAATGCAACAAATCAAAGCAAAACAATACCACCTGAAATATATGGACGACAAGCGGCAAATTGTACTTTTGGGTATTGGCTTTGATGTACAGGCGCGTAATGTAAGCGGCTATTTGAAAGAAGAAGTGAAACCGGGGG
>CAZVTW010001106.1:0-1527 GCA_964629805.1 uncultured Bacteroidales bacterium
GTACGCCAGGAGAAGGTGAAACCATCACACCATTACAGAAACTTACTGTGACCTCGCAGGGGAAGCCCAAGCGAATCGGGTGGTCTCACAATAACGACACAGAAAGACTGTAGCAGGCGATGGCGAAACATCTTCGTAAGCCGGAAGTTATACGAAACCGCCATCAAGATTATGAATATAATTTTGATGGTATGGTTGAGTTAATGCCGGACGACTGAAACTTGAGAAAATTTATTTTCTCTTAGTTGATAGCTGTTCGGTATTATGGGACAGGATAGGGGAGAAGTCCTCGAAAATAACTATTGATTCCAGCAGAGCCTGTCCCGCTATTCGCGGGATGAAATTCCTGTCTGTCCAAAGCCGCATGTCGGCAGACAATGCCCGCCAGCAGGACAGTAGCAAACCAGATGGGTGAGGCCGTAAGGATAGCAGAACTAAGCGAAGCGATCTCATGTTTACCCTCGATTATATCGGGGCTTGCCCTCGATATAATCGGGGCTTGCCCTCGATGTATTTGGGGAATACAAATACAAATAATAAATGAATACATCTGTACGTCCGGGTCTGCGAGGGGATAGGCGGAGTTAATTCGCTATTCTATCTCAATTATGTGCAATTAAAGCAGCAAAATCAATTCGATGTAAAATATGAAAATTACGAATGAGATATTACTTGCTTCAATAAATTGTGATTTTAAATGCTTTTTAAAAAGCAAAGAAATCACAGGTAGTATTTCTGAATATGAGGATTTATATAATCAGCTAAAACAGAAAGCAAACGATAATTTCAACCAAACCTTATTACAAAAAAAAATAACTCCTCAAATAAACAAGAGTTATCTTTCAAAAAGCAAAAATAACAATTTTGCAGTAAATATGCTTTTCTTAAATAAAAATGTTAATTTATCAATTGATTGTATTGAATTCACGAATAAAAAAAGATGCATTCCGTTTTACATCACTCCCAATGAAAAAGTTACAATTTTAGATAAGTATTATATCTCGTTGCAAACATTTTATATACAACAAGAGTTTAAATTAATCATTGAGGATTGCAAAATCATCTACGGTGATAATTCAAAACAAACAAAAATCAAAACTAAAAATTATAATACAATAGTTCGAAAACAAATTGAAAATATAAAAAAAATATTATCAACACCTAATACTCCAAAATTTTTCAGAAATAAGCACTGTCGAATTTGTGAATATGAAAATAGCTGCATAAATAAACTTAAAGAGAGGGACGATTTAAGTTTAATAGAAGCATTAATACCGACTGAAATCAAAAAGAAAAATAGCAGAGGAATCTTTTCAGTTACACAATTGTCCTATTTATTCAGACCCAAAAAGAACTGGAATAAAAACAGAAAGTTTATATCTGAACTCAAAGCATTAGCAATAAGAGAAAATAATACATTCATAATAGAAAAGCCAAAGATAAAAAGTTTAGAAAATGAGATTTATATTGATTTTGAGGGTTTGAATGATAGAAATTTTATTTACTTAATTGGAATTTATATAAAGA
>CAZVTW010001107.1:0-1524 GCA_964629805.1 uncultured Bacteroidales bacterium
TTTTTACTATACCTGACAGTTTTGGCGATAAAATGGTAAATTCAATGTCTTTTAACAGGTAAGTGTCCTTGTTATGGCTCAATTGCCCGGTTAATATATGTAGTTGTGTCTGGAGGATATGGCTTGTTTTTAATAATTTATTGCCAAACTCACTTAGTCGGGTATCATAGACAGCACCATCAGTTTCTGATACTGAAATCACTTTAAATGGTTCCGCCAGTATATATTCTTTTTCTTTCAAATTGCCTGATTTAGTGTACTTTGAGATTAATTCGTGTGTTTGTTTGGTGGTCAGATTATTGTTAACAATTGTTTTCATTACTTCATTCTGGTTGCCACGTGGCAACCGCAACAACTCACGACCATGACTGCTGGTGAGAACTCCAAGTCTGATTTGTGTCCGGACATTTTCATCCAGTTTTTCAACCAGCGATAAACGACGGCAAACCCAAGAGCGACTGTAACCTAAAATTCTTGATATTGCATCCTGATCCATCAAATGCTCCTTACGAAGTCTTTGCACTATCAGGGATTCTTCCAGAAGGTTTAATGAATCACAGGATTTATTATAGGTAATCATCATGGCTGTTGCCAATAAATCCTCAACATCAAGCAATTGACTATATATGTTGTGTTTGCCTAAATTTTCAAAGGCATAATACCGTTTAAAGCCGTCTACCAGTTGATAATCTTTGTTATCTAGTCGGCGCAACACTATGGGCTGTTGTTGTCCAAACTGCTTTATTGAGCGTTCCATACTATTTATTTGTCCGGAATGTATTATCCGTAAGTCTGACAAACTTAAATCTATATTTTCAAGGGCTATATGTTGATAATTTTCTTCCATCCTTTTTTTATCAAAGCTAACATATGGAATCGTAAAAATCAATCGCGTCCATCCTTACAATCAAATTGAATCATGTCTGAATTCATCTTTATGTTATTGTAAATTAATTAATTGAACAATTAACGCGTCCATCTTTACAATCTTTGTCCTGGTTTTGCTATTATATGGCAATATGGCATATAATCCAGAATTGACAAGGGTTTCAGAGATAACGTGTCCATCTTTACAATTATCTCCCTTAGATGAAAAATGTTCCTCTTTGTGGCCACTATACGTATCTTTCGTTAGGATTTTATCTGATTTAGCCGGCAAACTCCTTTTGGCATTTCGTTTTTTTTGAAGGAATCGGTTTTTTTCTTCATACTTCGGATGGGATTCTCTGTATTGTTTTTGATATTCATGACCTGGGTGATTATCACGCCAACGTTTCTTACTTTGCCTTTGGCGCTCACGGTAGGAACTATCTTCCCTGTTTTTATTTTGTTCCCATTGAGTTTTTCTTTTTCGTTGACAAGCTTTTTTGCCACAATAGTTCTGTTTTCCTTTTAATCGGGGATTTGGAGCAAAAAATTTCTGGCAATTCTTGCATATTTTCACTTTAGACATAATTCTGGTAATTTTTTGAGTAACTAAAATTAAGTCTAAAATTTAATGCCTGATTGAAAATAATTTATGGT
>CAZVTW010001108.1:0-1521 GCA_964629805.1 uncultured Bacteroidales bacterium
TTTGAAACTTTTCTTCTGCCTCTTCTTCTGTTAAAGCGCCCTTTACGACACCTTTCAAGAGGTGATTCTTCAGCAAAACCCCTTTGTATGAAAGCAGATTACGACAGGTATCCGAAGGTTGTGCACCTTTTTGCAACCAATCAAGCGCTTTATCGAAATCCAGGTCGATTTTTGCCGGTTCTGCGACCGGATCATACGAGCCGATTTGTTCGATATAACGCCCGTCACGCGGAGCCCTGGTGTCTGCCACAACAATGTGGTAATAAGGTCTTGCCTTTTTTCCATGTCTCGCTAATCTTATTCTAACAGGCATAATGATTTAATTTATATATGTTTAGAAATTTACAAAAACGGGGCAAAAATAGTTGTTAAATTTATATTAGACAAATTTTATTCTTACAAAATAAAAAATCCAAGTTTTCAATACTTTTTAACATCCCATGTATGTCTGAACGATTATTATTAATTTTACAATCTATTCTCCGGACTGTACAAAATATACATGAGCCCAGTATAAAAAGGTATATTTTTGTCAAAATCAAGGCGGAGAGAATTTTTGAACCGCAGTTAACTGACTGTTAATGAGGAATCAAAAATTCTCGACAACGACGAGTTTGGCAATAAAGATGCTTTTTATACCAAGCTCATACATACTTCTTTAAATAACAGTTGGGTTTCAAAAAAAGCAATTTAAGTTATTACAAAACTGACATAATATGAACTTTACACATCTGCATGTTCATTCGCAATATTCAATTCTTGACGGAGCGGCAAGTGTTTCAGGCTTAGTCAACAAAGCTAAAGAATTCGGAATGACGGCTATTGCCCTGACCGATCATGGCAATATGTATGGCATAAAACACTTCTTTGACGAGGCAAAACAAGCAGGTATAAAACCAATTCTGGGTTGTGAGACATATGTCGCAGACAAAACAAGGTTTGACAAAACAGATAAGGATGACAGAAGCGGTGCGCATCTCATTATCCTGGCTAAAAACAAGACAGGCTATAAAAACCTCACAAAACTTATCTCATTAGCATACACAGACGGGTTTTACTATAAAGCCAGGATAGACAAAGACATACTGGTACAATACAAAGAAGGCCTCATTGTCAGCTCTGCCTGCCTGGGAGGCGAAATTCCCCAACTTATTATGAAAGGGTATATCAAAGAGGCCAAAAAAAGTATTCTTTGGTTTAAAGAACACTTTGGAGAAGATTTTTATCTTGAAATGATGAAGCATAAATCCGGCGATCCACGCATTGACAGGGATGTTTATGAAAACCAAATAGCTGTTAACAAAACACTTATTGAATTATCAAAAGAATTTGACATTAAACTTATAGCAACCAATGATGTTCATTTTCTGAATGCAGAAGATGCAGAGGCCCACGACAGGCTGATTTGTCTCAACACCGGTAAAGACCTGGATGATCCTGACCGTCTCAGATATACCAAGCAGGAGTACCTGAAATCTGCGCAGGAAATGGCAGATTTATTTCCAGATATACCAGAGGCAA
>CAZVTW010001109.1:0-1519 GCA_964629805.1 uncultured Bacteroidales bacterium
ATTTACCCATAGTTGGGTTGAACCGGATTTTATAAAAAGTTCTTTGAAAAGTTTTTCGTTTTCGAATTTAACTAATTGCCTAAAGCCATTAAAGCAAAAGGGCTATGGGATAGAGTTAGTAATCAGCATTCTGATTTCTCTTCCATTTCAAGGTATTTCTACTGTGCATTCAATGTTTGGTAAATATGTTGACCGCCAAGTCACAGCAGGGAAAGATGTGTTTTACAGGATGAAAAACAATCCAAATATTTGCTGGCGTCTTATTTTATGGTTATTTGCAAACAAGTTTGTAGATATTGTCAAAAAGAAATCATCACTTGCTCAATCAGAAGGACAATGCAAATGCCTGGTATTTGACGATACTGTGTTACATAAGACGGGTAGGTTTATCGAGAATGTGTCACGAGTATGGGACCATGTTTCAAACAAGTTTGTATTGGGCTTTAAATTGCTGTTAATGGGCTATTGGGATGGAACTTCTTTTATTCCCGCAGATTTCACATTGCACCGGGAAAAGGGAAAAAGAGAAGATAAACCTTTTGGTTTGAAAAAGAAGGAGTTAAAAAAGCAATTCAAGAAGAAGCGGGATAAGGGGAGTCATTCTTTTGAAAGGGCAAAAGAAGCAGATATGGATAAAATCACTTGTGCAATCAGGATGTTTAAACATGCTATATCGGCAGGGATGAAAGTAGATTATGTTTTAATGGATAGTTGGTTTACATGTGATGCTTTTATTGATGCAGTACTGAAAGTTAAAAAACAAACCATTCATTTGATTGGCATGTACAAAGTTGCTAAGGCAAAATTTGAATATAACGGGAAAATGCTCACTTATAGCCAGATTAGAAATATTTTAGGAAAAGCTAAACGATGCAGAAAGCTTGGCCTGTTCTACAAAGAAGCAACAGTAGTACACAAGGGAAATGAAATGAAGCTATTCTTCAGTAAACAGGGAGCAAATGGTAAATGGAAAGTATTTGTATGCACTGATACACGTCTTTCATTTATCAAGATGATTGAAATTTATCAAATACGCTGGTCAATAGAGGTGTTTTTTAAGGAAGCCAAACAATTGCTTGGCTTAGGAAAAAGTCAATCAAATGATTTTGATGGACAAATAGCTGATTTAACCATAACAATGATACAACATATTATCCTGTCACTTCGATACAGGTTTGATAACTATGAGACAAAAGGTAAACTATTTGAACAGGTTCTTACCGAAACAAATAATCAACGGCTCAATCAAAGGTTATGGGGTTTGTTTATTGAAATATTAAATCTGATTGAAACATTGTTTGAAGGAATTGATACAGATATTCTGATTGAAAAAATATTTCAAAACGATGAAGCATTTGAAAAAATATCAATAATCCTGCAAAACCCTGTCGAAAAAAGAATAGCAGCATAATCACGAAAATGGAAAACTTTAAGATGCAGATTATCAATGCTTTAAAAAGAATAATGAATTTGTAAGTCATTAATAATAAGCACATTTTTAAATGTGCGAAACTTTAGT
>CAZVTW010001110.1:0-1519 GCA_964629805.1 uncultured Bacteroidales bacterium
CCACCTGTTATGGAGACAAAAACGGCAGTATCACTATTGATGCAAGCGGCGGTAACCCGGGATATTATTATTCAGTTGATGGTGGTGAAACGTTTTACAGAACCAATTACGGAGAATTTGAAAACCTCCCGTCCGGTAATTATGATATCGTTGTGAAAGACCGCAGGGATTGCTTTGCTCAAGATACAACGGTTACCTTAAATGATCCGGACCCTATTGTTACTGAAGATATAATATACAGCGATACCATATTATGTCATGGAGGTTCATCGGGCTGGATTGATATTCAGGCTTCCGGTGGTACCGGTGATTTATCATATTCAATAAATGATGGTAAAACCTATTTTGAAAATGACGGGAATTTTTACAACCTCTCAGCCGGAAATTACAGGATAGCTATCCAGGACCAGAACGGATGCACCATTCATCCTGATACGGTTGTCCTAAATCAACCGGCTCCTTTAATAATTGATTCCGTGTTTTTTTCTCCTGTGAATACTTGTTTTGGTGACTCCACGGGAACAATTTCAATTTTTGCATCCGGGGGAACCGGTAATATAATTTATTCTCTTGATTCATCATACACATTTACGAATAACAAGGGCAAATTCCGGAATTTGAGCGCCGGGATATATTATCCTGCCTCCAGAGATGTTAACGGATGTACAACATTTGCTGATTCGGTGATAATCAGTCAACCCTCGAAAGTTACCATTGATACCATTGATATGATACCTCCTTCCTGTTTTGCATATTCTGACGGGAAAATTTTTTTTGAAGCCTCAGGTGGACAAGGGGGCTACACCTACAGCATTGACACAGGTGCTACCTTTCAAAACGATTCCGGAATTTTTTATGATATTCCCTCAAAAACATACTATTTACAGGCAAAGGACAAAAAAAACTGCAGGAGTGAATTAGATACAATATCTTTATCCGAACCATTACCGCTGAATATTGATTCAATCAAAATCAGTGATATAACTGGATGTTACGGTGATACAACAGGTGCAGTAAACATATTTATATCCGGTGGCACATTGTCTTATTCCTATAGTCTGTTTGGAGACAGCTTGTTGTATTCTGATAACGGACATTTTAAATCGCTGGGCTCTAATAATTATGTTGCCGAAGTAAAAGATTTTCATGGCTGTACAATAGCATCCGACAGTTTATTCATTGATCAACCGGAAAAAATCAAAATAGATTCCACCCAATTGGAACATCTCACATGTTATAATTCCAACAATGGTGAAATGGAAATTTGGAGCCAGGGGGGGAAAGGAGAGCACGCCTATTCACTCGGGGAGGATTATCCTTTCCGGCAGGAAAACCATTTTATGAATCTACCAGCAGGAAAATATCCATTGATTGTGAGAGATACGAACCAATGTGTTATCACCGCTGACTCGATTGAAATACAATCCCCGCCACCAATTGTTTTTGACATTGTGACAGTTAATGATGTCCCCACATGTATCGGTGATAATACAGGTTCAATTGTTGTTGAAGCTTCCGG
>CAZVTW010001111.1:0-1519 GCA_964629805.1 uncultured Bacteroidales bacterium
TTACGCTATTTTTTCATCCGATTATCTTAGAAACTATACTTCACGAAAGGTTTTTCAGGAGGATCTGATGAGAAAAATAAATGATGATACTACACTTTTTATGGAAGAATACATTGAATGGATAAGAAGAGAAGGCAGGCCGGTTGAGGTTATTAAGAAGATTATGCTGCATCTAAAAAGATTTAAAGATTACTATACTGAGATTTATAATAATAAAAAGCTTTCAGTATGTATTAAACGGGATATCAATGGTTTCCAAAAAAAGCTTCTGGAAACAGGACTATCAGGCTCAACTGTAAATAATCATATTGCCTCGATCTCTGGTTTTATGAGTTTTATTCATACGAGGTATCCAGACTTGTTTCAAAAAGGACTTCCAACAAAGGGTATTGGTGAACTTCCTTTGCCCCCTCTGGAACCAAGAACATTAAATGATGTTCAGCTTAGAAGTCTTAAAAGTATTTGTGATAGGCTGGAAAAGTTTTATGAAAAGAAGGGCAGGAACAATAAACAAGCAGGTGAAATACATAAACGCTGTAGGCCTATCCGCAACAGGGCAATGATATTCACATTTCTGTCAACAGGTCTTCGTAGAGAAGAACTGATAAGGCTGGAGATAAATCAACTCGTTCCAAATAAACCTGATGAACTTCGGAAAGTAAGAAGAGCAAAGATAATAAATGTGAAAGGCAAAGGGAAAACCGAAAGGACAGTATTTCTCTCAAAAGATGCCAGAATAGCTCTGGCTGATTATCTGGAATATGAGCGTCCTGTTGATGAAAGTGATAAATCAGAGCATCTGTTTTTAAGTGCCTATAATCTTCCAGCAAGGAAAGAAAATGGAAAGCTTACTGTTAGGGCAATAAATCTAATATTGGAACAGATTGGAAACTGGCATGATGCCGAGGTAAAAGACAAAGAGCGAAAAATCTCTCCGCTTCGTCCTCATGATTTAAGACATACATTTGCATTCCAGCTTGCAAAAACAACAGGTGCTGACAGCTATGAACTGGAAAGAAGACTGGGACATCGATCAAGTCGGTATATTCAGCGGTATACCAAGCCGCCTGAGGAAGTTGCAGCAGGTTATGTTGAGGGTTTTTAATCATGGAAAACGAAATCTATCTAAACAATTTAAGTGATATCCAACGTGAAATTGCATTAATTCGTTATGAAGTTATAAAACCATTTTTACAAGGGGAAGTTTCACTTGTAAGTTTATGCGAACACCATAACCTAAAATTAAGGACAATAAGAAGATGGATTTCGAATTATAGAAGTGACGGATTAGTTGGTCTAGTACGAAAATCAAGAAATGATCAGGGAAAATTAAGAGTTGTGAATAACGAATTAAAAGCTTTCATAGAAGCATTGGCATTAAAAACACCTAAAATACCCCTGTCAATAATACACGGAAAAGTAGTTGAGATTGCAGAAAAAATGAACTGGAATATACCAAGTTATAGAACAATTTGCTATACAGTGAAAGGAATAGAACCTGCTTTAATTACGTTGGCTC
>CAZVTW010001112.1:0-1517 GCA_964629805.1 uncultured Bacteroidales bacterium
AAAAAAAAAAAAGCAAGTTTAAGAGGTTCCTCAGATAAATCAAATACAAAATCAAAATCGAAAATTATGAAGTATTTATGGGTCATTATCGTAGGTATTATATTACTAATCATCTTTGCCAGAGGTTGTGGCGGGGGTTCAGGCTTCACCAAAAACCCGGTGGATGATATCATTAAGGAGATGAAAGATGTTCCAACATTCACAATTCTTCTGCATGACATGAATGTTGAAGGCTCCATCTCAAAGACGTATAAGCACCAGTACAGGGTTCTTACCCAGTCCGACAGTGTTCCTGAAGAGACAATTACACCCTGGTATGAAGTAAAAAGAGATTTTTTTGAAAAACACATCAATCACATGGGGATGGAAATTGCCTCAAAAAAAGACGGAAAAGTATCAAAAAACGTTGCTCCTCCCGGTTATTCCAACTATGTCGGGAATTCACGCTACGGTCGCTGGAGAAACAGGAGCGATGGTTCAAGTTTCTGGGAATTTTACGGGAAATATGCTATGATGAGTTCTATGTTCAGTATGATGGCCATGCCTGTCAGGCGCTCATATTATGATGATTATCGAAGTAATTATTATGGCACATCGCGTACGTATTACGGACCACGAACAGGTTCCGGTTCTTACATGTACGGCACGGGCAGCGCCTACACCAGAACAAATAATCCACGCTCCTCCTGGAGTTCAAAAGCTTCAAACAGGAGTTTCAGGCAAAGAGTCAGAAGCGGTGTTTCAAGAAGCAGTTCAAGAACATCTAGATCAAGCTCCCGTTACAGGTCTTCTTCGTCACGATCACGGTCAAGCGGCGGATTCGGTAAATAATGATTGTTTTTTTTAATTAACCCCAAAAATTGAAATACAATGAATAATACAATGAATATAGTAATTTACACAATTTTAACAGGGCTCATTTATCTGGTGAGTACCTTTTTGTTGTTTTACATCGGCAAATTGTTATACCAGCTTACACATCCCAGGTTTAACGTAAAAGAAGAGCTGGTCGAAAAAGATAATGTGGCGTTTGCAATAGCACACACCGGATATTATATTGGTTTATTGTTAGCCATTGGCGCTGCCATTGTCGGTCCTACACAGGGCCTTGTTGTGGATTTAATCAACATTGGCATATATGGTGTCATGGGACTCGTCCTGCTAAACATTTCGGTGGTAATCAATGATAAAGTGATACTCAGGAAATTTAGCGTCCATGATGAGATTATACGTGACCAGAATTCCGGTACCGGCATTGTTGAAGCAGCGAATGCCATCGGAACAGGTTTAATCATCCTTGGTTCAATTACCGGTGAAGGAACCTGGTACACTGCCCTGGCTTTCTGGGCCATCGGCCAGGTCATTATCATCATTACTGCTTACGTGTACAACTGGATTACGCCATATGATATACATGAACATATTGAAAAGGACAATGTGGCAGCAGGTATTGGTTTTGCAGGTGCTATCATTGCCATCGCCAATCTTATCAGGGCCGGATTGATGCATGACTTTGA
>CAZVTW010001113.1:0-1516 GCA_964629805.1 uncultured Bacteroidales bacterium
ATTCATTCTATTACAACTACCAAACCAACAAACAATCAGTGAAAATGCATTATGGCTAAGATATTCAACATGACTCCTGGCTCGGCCTGAATAAGGCTTTCTTTGGTTTATCAATATTTCGCTTTCAATGGTATTCCGGACAAATCATGTAGACGGAATACACAGATCGTGGACAGAATTCAACAACATTTCAGCATAACAGAAAACATATAGAATCTTTGTTAACGAATTTGATTTTTTGTTGATATCACATTATTTTTGTACCGGTCATATGTGAATCGACTGTTGCTTTTATAATTTTGGCAAATGATTTGATAGAATAACATACACATGTTCAACAATCTCCCGAAATACCCGGCTCTATTCATCCTTTTCACTTTTATTATAAATACCCTGGCTTTTTCTCAATCCTTGCATGAAAAAGACAGCACAACCTGGAAATTTTCAGTAGCCTGGACCAGGTATCTTTCATTCAGCCAGAAAAAAACTGACCTGCCAATGAAGGCAGGATACCCCTTTCTGTATTCACAAATGCCTTCTGCAGGAATTGGATACAGATTCCTGAAAAAAAAGACATTACATCAGGCTAACGTGCATTTAACCATTCCAGCCCGTCTTGGTTCAGAGAATGGAAACGGGGATAATCTCATTACCCAAAAAAAGAGAAGCAGGTATTTCCGCTCCGGTATCCATTACCGGGTGAGTTTTCCGCTTTTTCAGTGGAAAGGTCTTTATGCAAAGCATGCTTTTTTGAGTGGATTGTTATATGAATACAGGAAAATCCAATATAAATCTGATGCAAAGGAAATCACCAGTGATATAAACCTGTATATCGGCCCGGGATTTACGGTAAAGTATAATTTAGAGAAAGACTGGGTGATAGAGGGCGCTTTTGATGCCCGTTTCTATATACCCTATGTCAATTACGGAACAATTCAGTCTTATGATTCACAAGGTCAGAAAATTTTTACTTCAGGTTACAGGGCATTTTACTACCAGGCAATTTTTTCATTAGGCCTGGATTATAACATCCCCGACCAGGGGACAGCCGGAATAGGCATCAAAAAAAATGACCTGGTTGGTTTTGCCAACCGGAAACCACGTTTTCGTGTTGAAGATATCGTCCATTTTAAACTGGACAACCTGCTTCACATTTATTTGCAATATAAATTTTAGAAGGAAATGAAAAGTCAAATAAAATCCATATCATCCAGGTTAAATTTAAATAGTACAGTGATATATCTTTTCATCATCATTTCATTGAGTTCCTGTACTGATTTTATTGCGGAACCAGACCTGGAAAATGAATGGTTAGTAATTGATAATGATACCATTGTGCTGCATTTCCGTCCAAAAAATTACACCTCTGCCCCATCCCCCACCCTTACACAGGCCCGGTCAATTGTAGACTATCAACAATTTTATTACTACAGGATCAGGGACAGCATTAGGACAGATTTTAGGGATAAAGTATTGATCTATCTTTATAACAAAGATGAAGCACAAGGTGAAATTG
>CAZVTW010001114.1:0-1514 GCA_964629805.1 uncultured Bacteroidales bacterium
TTTCTCTCAAAATAAAGATTTATAAAGCAGCAGTATATTTTCACAAAAATTTCTGCAATATTAAGCAGGTATTAATTCTTCGATTTTAATTCCAAATTGATTCATTTTTTTTGTAACACTTTTTACCTGGGCTTTTCTAATACGTTCGGTTTCATCTTGGCAATATCCATACGAATAATCCGAACCTGTTTCCAGCATTCGATAAATAATAACAGCAATTTTTCTGGCTGTAGCTATTATAGCTACTGATCGGCCTTTTCTGTAGGCTGTTCGTCGAAAAAAATCACCTAACCGGCCTTTAGTGTTACCTGCACTATTTGCAGCTTGTCTGATTGCATAAGATAAGGGGTTTCTAATCTTTGGAGTATTTGAAGACAATGTCTTTCCACCCGTGATTTTTCGATTTGGCGCATACCCTAACCATGAAGCAAAATGTTTAGGTGTTTTGAACTTATCAACAATATTAAACCCTGTTTCTGTCATCATGGTCAGTATGGTGTTAATATTTACCCCATCTATTTGAGATAAATCAACACCTCCTGTCATCTGATAGCTATAAGACTTAACATCAAATTTCGGGTCGTTTTTTTGCCGGGGTTTTTTAGCGGTTTTTTTAGCGTACTCTTCTTTTTTTTGTTCATCTCCATTTCTTTTTTCCCAGTCTTTTAACAAATTTTCTATTTGCCGGTCAGTTTCACTGATTTGTTTCCATGTAAACCGATAAAACTCATAATTTTGTGATAATTCAAACAAATGCTCTGAACGCCAATCTCCCTTTAATGCTTTTTTTATTTCATCTCGAGAGGCTTTAACACCTAAACCAATGAGTTTTGCAAGTGCCTCAGGATCGCGCTCGCCATTTACTATTGCTTTAATGACTTTTAACCCTGATTCTCCGGTAAGATCCCTCAAAACTGTTCGTAACTGAATATTCATTAAAACAAGAGACTTGTTCATCTTTTGAATGAACTTTGTACTTGTTTCTATTAATGAACGACGGTGCCGGGTATATTGGCGAACCTCTTTTGTAAAGTTATCTGGCTGAAAACTATTTGATAAAAGCCCGATACTGTGTAGCAACTGTATCCATTTACTGTCGACCACATCTGTTTTATGCCCTTTTACATTTTTCAAATGACGGGCATTAACAACAATGACCTCAAAACCGTAACTTTGAAGCATTGTAAATAATTGTTGCCAATAGAACCCAGTAGATTCTAAGGCTACGGTCTTTATCCCATGAGTTAATAAATGTTCGCAAATCTCATGTAGACCAGCAGTGTGGGTTTTAAATGCTTTAACATTGTCTTGTGCAACACATACGTAATGACTTCTACTTCCAGCATCAATCCCTGCTGCATTAGAATTTACTACTGGCATCGAAATCGTTGCGTTCGGATTACCTTTTTGTTTTCTTTTTGCCATAACTTTAATTATTTTAGTAGAACAGGACAGAATGTTTGATGCTGTATATTCTCACATGCGGGATAGGGAATGAGACAAACACCCCTTCA
>CAZVTW010001115.1:0-1513 GCA_964629805.1 uncultured Bacteroidales bacterium
AAATTTGATGATATCAACATAAAAAAAATCAATATGCCACCATTACTCAAAAATGTCCATGTATTATCCCGGGATACCATACAATTAAACTTCTCTGAACCTTTGGCGGATATTTCGACAAAATGGCAGGATAATTACAGGTTGACTTCGAATGAGGGCGCGCATATTCCAATTGATACCATCATCAAACCTGCCAATAAACCAAACACATTATTGCTGGCTGTTCGTCATCCAACACAGGATTCATTACAATTGAAAATAGATGAGATAACAGACCTGCATGGATGTTCAAATACCAACCTGGATATCAAATTTCCTCTTGTACCACAACTCATGCCAGGAGATATTGTGATAAATGAAATCATGGTCGATCCCTCGCCACCGGTCAACCTGCCTGAATCAGAATATATTGAATTATATAATGCAACCATTCAGGCTGTTTATCTTCATGACTGGATACTTGTAGTCAATGATAGAATCATACAAACAGACTCGTTATTCATTCCCGGCAAGGGATATGCCATTATTTGCCATTCCGGTTCTGCTGATTTATATCAACATGATTATTGCTACGGACTTTTAACAAGTTATACTTTAATGAATTCCGGCGCCCGTATTCTACTAAAAAATAAAAACGAAACCCTTATTGACAGTGTGTCGTATTCTACTGATAACTATACCAATAGTAACAAAACAGAGGGGGGCTGGTCTTTGGAAAGAATGCCTGAAAATACATGCTATCAACAAAGAATGTTCTATTTTTCGAACAATCAGGGGGGAGGTACGCCTGGCAGGAAAAATTCATCATTTGCCGGAAATACAGATACCGTTCCGCCCGATATTATTGGAATTTCGGCAATAACAAATAAGCGTGTTAAAATTCAGTTTTCTGAGCCAGTCGAAAACATTAGCCCTGATGATTTGCATATTCATTTCAATGATAACACATTAAATGATGTTACAGTTGAACGGTATAATGATTCAACTTTTTGTGTTAAATCAGGCGCTGAATTCATAGAAAACGCCAGATACTATTTCGAAATTGATTCGATTGCAGACCTTTGTGACAATGTATCCAAACATTTACAGCAAAGCTTCTGGTACTATCTTCCAAAAACCGGAGATGTTGTTATCAATGAAATAATGCCTGATCCGAAACCTGCTGCCGGATTACCTGAATACGAGTATATTGAACTCGTTAATACCACAGATTATCCAATTAATATCAATACATGGAAATTAACAATTGGCAGCAGCTTAGAACTTTTGCCTGATGTGTATATAAATCCCGGTGAATATGTTATCATGTGTGATGAGGATGCACAAGCATATTTTCAGGAGTACGGACGTACATTGTCAATACCAGGCCTGTCAGCGCTCCCAAATGGTAATTCTTTAGTCATATTGCAGGATTCAGCCGGGCAGCTCATTTCATTTGTAGATTATATGCCGGACTGGCATTACCCTGCCTATAAATCCGGAGGAGGATGGTCGCTTGAAAGGATTGACTACA
>CAZVTW010001116.1:0-1512 GCA_964629805.1 uncultured Bacteroidales bacterium
AGTAAGATCGTTCTCCTTATAAAAAGAAGCAAGTGCATAATTAGGATCATTCAATGATTCAGCATGTAACCCAGGGATTTGAATAACACCAATAGAACCAGATGGATTTTCTTCTACACAACCAGAAAACAGAGTTGAGGTCAATAAAATACTACAACATAATGAAAATATCACGATACCTTTTTTCATAAACAATCTTCACCAAACAAGGATTATAATAGTTAGGTTATAAATACTTGGGTACCTAGTTTGGTATTTACCAAATGAAAAAAAACACTAGTTTTAGATTCACCTTTATTTTTCAATTGATGTTATTAATATTTCCTCATTTCTCCTAACAAATATTTAAAATTCATACTAGCCCTAACAATTAATGCTATAAAGGAGACTTAGTATTATTCCGCTCATTATGAATATTACATTTACCCCTATTGGAACTATTCATACGCCGTATACGAAAAAGAAGAATAATACGCCATTTCAAAGCGTTGAAGATGACAAAGAAGACTTTTTAGTTGAGGTTTATCCTGAACATGTAAAACGACTTGAAAAACTTGATTTGTTCACCTATATTTATTTGATTTATTATTTAGATCAAACATGCAAAGAACCAAAGCATTTGGTTCATCCACCATGGACAAAAAATACTACCGTTGGTCTTTTTGCAAGTAGATCTCCAAATCGAATCAATCCAATTGGATTAAGCGTAGTAAAAATTAAAGAAATCAAAGGAAATAAGATTCGTATTTCAGGAATTGATGCTTTTGACGGTACACCACTATTAGATATCAAGCCATATATCAAAGACCTTGATGCGAAACCGGATGCGAATTATGGATGGCTAGAAGATGCAGATTTTAAAGATCATCTACTGCGTCATATTAAAGGAATCCTACATGATTGAAAGATTAGATAAGTATAATGAATCAAAACCAGGATCTGCGCAATCTCCGTGATTCATCACGGAGTTAGCACCCCTGTTAATAAGAACCCTGAGACGTAAAAATCTGATTGTCGAGATCAGAAATCAAAACGTCCAAGGTGAAAATTATAAACAGAAAAGACATACATAAAGATGTTGAGATCGGAAGTCAAGATTATGAGTCTTAAACACCGAAAAGCATTCCAGGTGCCAGTATTAGATCATATCACCAAACACAAACTGGCAGAACTGGAACATATTTATCGGAATTATCCGAAGATGGTCCAATGGTTCCTTACCATTTTTCATAAGGAACAACTGGATTTCAGTGGCATGAACACACGTCATGCCATGGATATCGTTGAAAAACTTTGTTATCCAACAAAGAACCGTGAAACAAAATACAACTGCAAAGGAGCAGTACACCTACCACAGAGCCATTATTATTACACCGCTATCACTGAAGCCATCCAGAAATGGAATAGTTTCAAGTCATGGAAACGGAAGAGGAAACGGGCAGGTAAACCAATAAAAAAGAAGTTTCCAACCATCACCAAATATGCACCGACCTTTGATAGCACCATGTTCAA
>CAZVTW010001117.1:0-1510 GCA_964629805.1 uncultured Bacteroidales bacterium
TGATGATTCAAAAAAAAGATTTGGAAATAGTTATCTGATTAGGTAACTTTGTGATTGATAAAAAGTATAATAATTGGACAATTTTAAAAGAAATATTCAAGTTTTTGAAAATCACTTCTGGGATTTCTATAATGCCCAAACTAAGAAAGTGCAAGATAAGGTTGATCACTCGATTGGATTAGTACGAAGTTTGAAAGTGGTTCCCAAAAACTTTTTTGACCATATGACAGGAACAGATGGGTTATGGGAAATAAAAGCAAAACTAGGGAGTAACATTTTTAGAGTTTTTTGCTGTTTTGATGAAGGTAACTTGGTGATACTTTTTAGCGGATTTCAGAAAAAAACTCAAAAGACTCCCAAAAAGGAAATAGAAAAAGCGGAACAATTAAAAAAAGAATACTTCGATGGAAAAACAAAATGACAGCAGATTGACTTCTTGGGATGACCATCTTGACAAGAAGTATGGAGAAATTGGAACTTCGACACGTGATAAATACGAGGAAGAGTTTGAAGCCTTTAAAATTGGAGTACTGATTCAAGAGGCGAGAAAGAAACAACATTTGACACAGGCACAACTTGCTAATAAAGTTGGCACTACTAAAAATTATATATCTCGGATTGAAAATAATGCGAGCGATATTCGTTTATCAACATTGATGAGAATAATAAGAGAAGGACTAGGAGGACATTTAAAATTATCGGTTGACATCTGAAAAGTACTATTGCCAACATTTAGAATATGATTAACCGGTCATACCAATACGCCGGAAATCAGGCTGTCAGGCCTGAACCGGTTAATTATATTCGTTGTTGAACGGAACCGGGCTGGTTTTGGCGGGACAATATGGGGATTGCTTTTTTAAGATATTACAACATGTAGATTATTAGGTATTTATTAGGTTTCTAAATGAAAAAAAATGACGTTTTTTTTTCTAAAACCTGTAAAAAGTATACATCTGATATATAATTCACCCGGGCACCTTTGGTAATGTTTTCCGTGCTTTGCCAATAATTTCCGAATCTCCGGATACCATTTTTCACCATTATTCAGAAATGACATATGAGAAAGAACATAAAAATAGATGCAGTCCGATTTTTGTGATGACTTACTCTATTACAGGTAATATGATAACAAAAGTAAGAATTTTTTTATATTTGTGCAAAACCTACCTACGTCAGTAGGTTTAGTTTAACACGCAATATACGTAAGCCGGGGATTGTGGTAAATTTAAACTTTTGTACATTTACTCAAAATAGTAACGGTTTGATAAGTTGGAGCCTTGAAATCCCGGCCTCCGCATATTGCCAACGTTATGGGGCATTTCATGAACATGAAATACGTAATTGAAATTATTTTTTGATCACATTTTTACTTAATTTTACAAAACAGAATAAATAATATCTACTGAATATGACTTCACAAAATATAAGACTCGATGATCAACAGGCTGAAATGCTTAATCATTACAAAGATTATGGATTCAAGGATAAAAACGAATTAATTCAATAT
>CAZVTW010001118.1:0-1509 GCA_964629805.1 uncultured Bacteroidales bacterium
TGTTCTTTTTTGGTTGGTCTACAAAGACACCAATATTGACGAATTATATAAGGAATCTCAAAAATTTAAATGGTTCTGGCTTGTTGCATCGATACTCTTTAATCTTTTAAGCCAGGCGCTTAGGGCAATCAGGTGGAAACTATTATTTGCACCCATTCAATATCAACCAAAAACATACAATTTACTGCTGTCTGGTGTGATTTTGGTTTTTACGAATTTGATAATACCCAGGGGAGGTGAAATTTCCAGGCTATGGGTGGTTAATAAATATGAAAAAGTGCCGTTTTCTAAACTCTTTGGTGTAGCGCTGGTTGAGAGATTAACAGATTTTGTCATTTTGATAATCCTTTTCCTCATCCTGCTTATCTGGCAATTCGGGCTTATCAGTGATGTCTTATCTTTACCACAATTCAATATCAGGGATATAAGTCCTGAAAGAATACTTATGATTACAGGAGCTGCAATTGCATTACTTGCAATACTTTGGTTTGTTCTGAAAAGAATACACTTTTCAAATCGGATACAACAAAAAATCAAACAGACTAAAAATGATATTTATCAGGGTATTACCAGCTTTAGTCACCTAAAAAATAAATTTTGGTATATCCTGGTTTCACTGTTTGTGTATGTTGCCTGGTTTCTCGTGGTGTATGTGTTGTTATTTGCCTATCCGCCAACCGGGCACCTGACCTTTAAAAATGCAGCTTTTATTTATGGGCTTGCAACACTGGCTTTTCTCCTGCCAATTCAGGCTGGTATGGGCGCCTGGCATTTTGTGGTGATACAATGCCTGCTATTGTTTAATATTGAACCAGAACAAGGTAAAGCCTTTTCTCTGGTAGCTCACGCAATGGCCAATCTGATTTATCTGCCTCTCGGGGCAATGGCTTTTGCTCTTTTACCGCTGGTAAATCAATCAGGCGATAAAAAAAAATGAGCCCCCTCCTTAAAGGATGATTTATGTCAAAATTGAGCCTGCCCTCGTAAATAAAATATCGGGGGTAATTAAAATTTTTGAACCGGAGTTAACTGTCTGTTAATGAGGATTCAAAAAATTAAAATAACGAAGAGTCCGGCAACAAATGGACTTTTAGGAGTAGACTCATCTATGAAAACGATAACAATTCACGAAACTGTCCATCGCGGACAACAGAGGTATAAACTTGAATTTCCCTACAATATGAAACTAACAGAAAAAGTAAGGACTATTCCCGGCAGGCAATGGAGCCGGACAATGAAATGCCGGCACATCCCACCGGACACAGAACTGCTGAAAGATTTTCAGTGGCAGTTTCCTGACGGGATGTACAGCGCCAACGGCCCGAAAGCTAAAAAATCGCATTTGAACCAACCACAGGACAAAACAGTAAACTGCAAACACAACCAGCCTGAACAGACCAACCCGCCACAACAAAGTTCTGCGGGAAAAAGCATGAATGACATTGTTGGCGGGTACGAAAACATCAAAACAACACAGATTTACACCCACCTGACCAACACATTGTTGGA
>CAZVTW010001119.1:0-1505 GCA_964629805.1 uncultured Bacteroidales bacterium
CTGGATTATGTCATGTATAAATTATCAAAACGTTTTATTGGCAGGATGTCTTACACCATTAATTTTTAATGGTTGTAAAACAAATGAACAAAAACCTGTAAATCAAAAAATCACTAACCTGGAAGAAAAACCCAACATTGTTTTTTTACTTACTGATGACCAGCGCTGGGATGCTTTGGGTTATGCCGGAAACGATATTATCCATACACCCGGGATGGATAAACTGGCTGCGGAAGGGGTGTACTTTCCGAATGCTTTTGTTACCACCCCGATATGTGCCGCCAGCAGGGCAAGTATTCTGTCAGGCATGTATGAGCGTACACATGGCATGACCTTTAATACACCGCCTTTAAGTAAAAAGTATGTAGATATATCTTATCCGCAGTTGTTAAAAGAAGCTGGTTATTACAATGGGTTTATTGGTAAGTTTGGTATGTGGTTAGAAAATAAACTTGACACCGGCCTGTTTGATGTATATGACCCCTACGGGACAGGATTTTATTGGCGGCAGAGGGGTAAAGGGCATGTGCATTTAACAGACCTTACCGGCGAGAAAGCGGTGGATTTTATCAAGGATGCCCCCGGTGATCGTCCTTTCTGTTTATCAGTAAGTTATAACGCCCCTCATGCAGAAGATAATTCGCCGGAACAATATATCTGGCCACCTGATCTGGATTCATTATATAATGATATTACTATACCCGGCCCTGTTTTGGGTGAAGAAAAATATTTTGAAGAACAACCGGAATTTGTAAAAGAAGGACTGAACCGTGTGCGGTGGCACTGGCGTTTTGATAGTCCTGAGAAATACCAGCGTATGGTGAAAGGCCATTACCGCATGATTTCGGGTATTGACCGTACCATTGGATGGATAAGGGAGGCATTGAAAGAAAAAGGCGTGGATGATAATACCATCATCATTTTTATGGGAGATAATGGTTATTTTATGGGAGAAAGGGGTTTTGCAGGGAAATGGTTGATGTATGAAAATTCTTTGCGCGTACCATTGGTTGTATATGACCCGCGAATGAAGAACCATCTGACCATAAACAAAATGGCACTTAATATTGATATTGCCCCAACCATCCTTGATTATGCTGGCATTCCTGTTCCATCTGAGATGCAGGGGAAAAGCCTGAAAAAATTAATTGAGAACGAGGAGCTACCATGGAGAACCGACATGTTTTGCGAGCACCTTTTTGACCATAAATTAATACCTCAGAGCGAGGGGTATAGAACAGAAAAATGGAAATATTTTCGTTACCGCCATCACCCGGGCCATGAATTTTTGTATGACCTTGAAGACGATAGCATGGAAATCAATAACCTCGCCGGTGATCCGCAACATGAAGATATATTAAAAACCTTGAGGGAAAAAACCGACCAAAAAATTCAACAACTTGAACAAGCAAGAAAACACTAATTCACCTGCAATCCTTTATCTCTCAGATATTGCTTCACATCCCTAATCTTAAGGATGCGAAAATGGAATACAGACGCTGCAA
>CAZVTW010001120.1:0-1503 GCA_964629805.1 uncultured Bacteroidales bacterium
TCCATTTGGTTCCGCTGCCAATACGGATAAAAAACATATTCAGCCTGCGGTTGCCATACCAGACCGGTACTTTTATATAGGTGGCGTTGAACTTTCGGCTGCGTTTCGATTTTTTGCGGTACTTTTTTCGCAATTCGCTGGCTTTCCCCTCCTGGTTGTCAAAACAGTCTTTGTATAATGTTTTGTTCATCTTTACCATGGCAATCAGCTTAATACACTTGCTATGGAACGACTCTATGCATTCAAGTATTTCTTTTGAAAAAAACCAACTGTCAAACAAGACATAATCAAAAACAAAACCTCTCCTTATCACCCTGCGCAACATATTGATAACATTGCCTGATTTGCTTTGGTCTGCTTCCTTTCTGCGCTGGTATCCCGGACTATCCTTAGTCCTATCCTTTTTATACTGCTTCCGGTATTTTGATGGCGGAAGCCCATATAAAGGGGATGTTTTTTGTTTTTCCTTCACCAGCTCTTCTTTACTCTCTAAATTGGCTTCTGCTTCTTTCATTTTTCTCCTGAGCTTTGAGAGCTTTTTCTTAGAACGGGCAACATAGTTTTCCAATCTTTCAAAATCTTGTTTGCCTGCATTTTCTCTTTCATTGCGCAGCACATTAAGCTTTCCCCTGGATTCATTATGCCGTTTTTTGTGCTCCTGCCAGGCTGAACGGGCTTTTCTGAACTTTTGCCTTGCCCGGTTGCGCCTTGTGCGCGCTTTGTCTAATTCTTTGCCACGCTCGCGGTGAAGCGAAAAATCAACAGGAATAAAATTTCCACCGTCCCAATAGCCACATACTAAAATCTTATAGCCAAAAATAAACCGTCCTGTTACATGGTCATGGATTTTGCTGACCCCTTCTATCTTTTTCCCTCTTTTTTCCAGCGGGGAATCATCAAATATCAATGCCCTGATTTGTCCTGCATTGTCCCTTACGCGATTGGCAAGATTTAAATACCGCATGGCAAACAGGAACAGTAAAGACCTCCAGCAGATGTATTCATGCCCCAACAAATCGTAATACGGATTCTTGCTCCCTTTAATACCTGCCAGTTTTCCAAACTGCCGGGAAAAGAAGTTGTGGATGTTCCGCCCATTATAGAAAAGCATTACCAGTAAAGCAGTAAGCACAAGCACAACATCGATGCCGCCTTGCTTAACCGATTCAAACTGCTTGAATATACGCTGTATTTCAAAGAACTTTAATGTGTCTTCCAGGCACAGGCCTGTTTTACTATCACTGTCAATAAATTTTTCAAATTCTCCGGCCTTTTTTGTATCTTTAATGTGTTGCATGTTGTATTTGTTTTGTAACTAACTCAAATATAGCTTTTTAAGCTAAAACATGCAACATTTTTTTATTTTATATCCATTTAATTATCAATTAGTTATCAACAAGGAAACTTGAATTAAGTCATAAATAGAATGGAAAAAAATTTAATTAAAAGAATATCAATTAATCCTAAAGTTTGTCACGGTAAAACAACCATCAGAAATACCAG
>CAZVTW010001121.1:0-1501 GCA_964629805.1 uncultured Bacteroidales bacterium
TCTATTATCCGTTTCGTTGTTTTTTTATCCAATTCAACATTAGAATTACCAACTAAATAATCTAAAGATACTTCAAGGACATTTGCTAATTTTGCCGCAATTTCAATAGAGGGCCTCATTTCATCTCGTTCATACCTCCCAATTGCAGGCCCTTTGGTTCCAATTTTATTAGCTAACTCATCTTGAGATATATTTTTGTTCTTTCTTGCATCCAATAGTCTTTTTCCGAAACTCATAATTACTAAATAAAACAGTTATTTTCAATATTCTACAAATTTAAAAAACAAATAAGAGACAATCAAATCAAATTTATTTTGCATTACAAAACAAATTAGGTATATTTGTTCCGTATTTGTTCTAATCGATATTTTATTGTTTTTTACAACATGCACATCCCCGACATAAAACAACGTCTCCCCATCGCCGCGGTTCTGGCTCATTACAACCTCAGGCCCGACAAAAACGGTATGCTTCGCTGCCCGTTTCACAGCGAGAACAAAGCGTCCCTGAAAATCTACCACAAAACCGGTACTTTTTACTGCTTCGGATGCCAGGCATCAGGGGATGTCATCGAATTTATCCAGCTTCTCGAACAATGCAGCAAACACCAGGCAATCAAAAAAGCAGAAAGCATGATAACAGGTATTTCTTCACAGGAAACAAATTATAAATCTATAAACCCCACAAATATGGACAAAGCAAAACTTTTTCAAAAATTCAGGCAGTCATTGCCACGCAGCCCAAAAGCAATGGAATACTGCAAACAACGCGGTCTGAAACCCTCACTGCTGGAAATAGGCTACAACAGCGGCAAGAGCCACAGCCATGCCCGTAACTGCCTTATCTTTCCTTTAAAAGACAGCGCAGGAAACAATGTCGATTATTACGGCAACAGCATTAACGGCAGCGCCAACAAACATTATTACAACGCTGGCAGGAAAGGCCTTTACCCCTGCTATCCGCCGCCGGAGTCAAAAAAACTGATACTGACAGAGGCCATCATTGACGCGGCCACATTGCTGCAGATGGAACAAATCAGAAAAGATTACCAGGTACTTGCCTGTTTTGGCACCAACGGGCTGAACGGTGAGCACACAAAGGCCCTGATGGAGCTTGAAAACATAGAAGAAATTATTTTTGCCTTTGACGGCGACCAGGCAGGCCAAAACGCTGTTTATGGCTACACAAATGACAAAGGACAATTCAGGAAAGGACACGGGGCAATGTTAAAAGAACTGCTACGGGATGTAAAAATATCAACCCTTAGCCTGCCCGATGGCGAGGATATCAACAGCCTGCACCAGATGTATGACAATCCGGATTATTTTATCCACCTGCTTGATGAAAGAAAAGAAATTGAACTTTCGCCCCGCGAACAAAAAAGCGAGGGCGCGGAGGAACCGGAACCCAAACCGGAACAAAAAACGGTATCCAAACCAGAACCTGAACCCGAACTGCCGGTTTTTAACACCAAAAACCCCAATAAAATAACTTATACAAC